>CAZINO010000074.1:6321-10936 GCA_964540625.1 uncultured Lishizhenia sp.
AGCGCTTGACTGTCAAAAGTGTAGTACAAAAACCAAAGGGCTAGCAAGCCATACCAAAGGTTTTTTCGGATTCGAAACAAAGCCAATGACAAACCAAAGCCAATAAGGATTCCATATCGGATATGCGACCCAAATAAGGACATTTCTCGAATATCAATAAGCTGCAGCTCTTTGGCAAAAAAATGAAAAGATACATTGTTCACTATTGAACTCAAAAGAAGTGCCCCAAGAAAGAAACTCCACAAACCTTCTATTTTCTTGTGCACAGGTAAAGGTCTTGCGGCAATAATAACCGGGATTAACAGCAAACTGGTTAGTCTTCGGAGTTGGTCAAAGCCTTCGGACCAATTGTCAGACCAAAATAAACTGAGCCAAAAGCAACTGTAAAACAACAAAAGCAAATGGACTAAACGGTTTTCAGCCAAACGCCTGTAATACGATTTAAAATCAGCTTCGAGTAAAAGATTGAGGCTGCCAAATAGCAAGCCCATTGACATCAAAAATTTGCTGCAAACCATGCCCACCACAAAAAGCAAAAGGGTGAAGTAATGAAGCCTTACGTGGGCTTTGGGTCCGAACCAGCGCTGCAACATAGTTGAGTAACGCTTATTTTTTCAAAATAGTATTGTACTGACTTACATTTTGCAATACTTCAACGCCTTTTTGAACTACCGGATCAGCATTTAATTGTTGCTTGGCGCGCCCTTCCTGGTAGTAATAGCGAGAAATAATTTCGTCTTCGAGGAGTTCCGAAATTTCTTGCTTGAATTTATCGAGGTCTCGTTCTTTAGATGGCGTTACTTTTTCAAGCATTTGGTCGTATTGCGCAGAAATATCTTGAAAATAACCTTCTTTTTCGGCTGTTTCTTTCATTTTTCGCAAAGCCTCTTCAGAGGCAGTGGTGTAGTCAAAATCAGTTTGGGCCATCACATAGGTCTTAAATTTTTCGTATTCTGCTGGGCTCAAATGAAAGCTGCCCGCTTCCGCAATACTTGGATTTGACGCAGCATATTGTGTGGCGTAATTGAAAATATGATTCTTCACTAATAACATGGCAGAGAGTCTGCTAAGATCTTCGTAGGCAACTTCAATATCGGGTTCAATGCCGCGGCCATCAATAACAGGGCGGCCGTTTTTGGTTTGGAAGGTCTTGAGTAATGAGTCAGCTACTTCTTTTGGTTTTTCGCCATTTTCTTTGTCGTAGTATTCTAAACGCTGAACGCAACGACCAGAAGGTGTATAGTATTTGGCAATGGTGATTTTAATCTTTGAGCCGTATTTTAGATCGTAAGTGCGCTGAACCAATCCTTTTCCGAAGCTTGTTTCACCTAAAATTACTGCGCGATCTAGGTCTTGTAAACTACCGGCTAAAATCTCGGAGGCCGACGCCGAACCACCGTCTATGAGCACCACTAACGGCATGTTTGGCGCAAATGGTTCGTCGAGGGTTTTATACGTGCGGTTCTCTTCAGGAACACGGCCTTTAGTTGTGACAACAATTTCGTTTTTTGGGACAAAAAAGTTGACGATCTTAACTGCTTCTATTAACAATCCACCCCCATTGCCACGTAAGTCGAGGACCAATTCTTGCATGCCCTGCGCTTGCAGCTTTTCAATGGCACTTTTTACATCGGCAGCAGCCGTTTGTGTAAATGAATTGAGCTTGACATAACCTACTTTGTTCTGGAGCATACCAAAATAAGGCACGTCAGGTAATTTGATTTCATCACGGGTTATCTTGAAGCTTTTCTTTCCTTCCCCTTCCCTTTCAATGACCAAATCAAAAGCAGTTCCTTTAGGGCCTTTGAGCGCGTCGGAAACTTCTTCAGTGGATTTTTTTTCCATGCTTTTGCCATCGATACTAATGATTTTGTCTCCGGCTTTGAGACCTGCAACCTGTGCCGGTTTGCCTTCGTAAGGCTCGGCAATAAAGCTGTAATCGCCCATTTTACGAATCAAAGCACCTATACCACCATATTGGCCGGTAGTCATAAGCCGGTAATCTTCGATGTTGGATTCATGGTAATACACCGTATATGGATCGAGCTCTTTGAGCATGGCATCTATTCCTGTTTTGGCAAGTTGGCCGTTTTTGGTTTCGTCCACAAAGTACAACTCAAGGTGCTCATAGATTTGATCCATGATTTCAAGACTTTTGAGTGTTTCAAAAGAATTGTTTTGGGCGTAACTAAATGGGAAGTTTAAAAGGAAAGCTAGAAGAATGCTCAGAAGTTTGATTTGATTCATGGGTTTATTTCTTTGATTAATTGGTCAAGCGCTTTGCACAACTTTTGTTCCAAAAGTTGATAGGTTGGACGCTCATCGGCAACAAAAGTTAACGAAAAATGCAATTTTTTATTTTGCTGAGCTAATGCTTCGAGGAGCGGGTGTTTGTTTTTGCGCAGTGCCTCTCGCATGATGCGCTTGATGTAATTGCGGTCATGGGCATGTTTGAAGCGTCGCTTGGGAGCTGAGAAAAGCACTTCAAATAAGGTTGTTTGCGGGGTTTCTGGCAATTCTTCCAAAGTATAGAGCACTCGTAATGGAAATGCTTTGATGAGCTTTCCGTTAGCGTACAACTGCTCAATTTTTTTAAGACTGCAGAGTTTGTATGCCTTTGGTAAAGTTTGGTCGGTATGTAATTGTGCTTTATTCAAGGTGTTGGTCCGAAACTTCTTCGTAATCGGTAAATTGATTGGGGTCTTGCGGTGTGCTATTTTGTTGAGGTGGTTTTGGCCTGAAAGCTTTGAGCAGCCGAACAAAAACACCAATTACAAAGAAAAAACCCAATACTTGAAAAATGAATCCAAGCAAAAAAGCTTTTTCTAAGCTCAGGATATTCTTTTCAAACCATTGTAATAAAGCGATTTCTGTCAGGTGTGGATTAAAGTACAACAAGACAAAAACCAGTGCCGCAAAGAGCAATAAAGACAACTCTAATTTCACTGAATAGGGCCGCTGTTGCATGGGCATTTGAAAACGGGCAAAGAGCTGCAGTTGTTCTTGTTGTTTTTGAAAACGACCTAGCAAATACAGCATGAGAATCAGGCCCCCTGGAACTAATTTCTGCCAATCTAAAACGTAGGTTGGTTGGATAGGGGCAAAATCAAGACAATAAGTAAAAGTGATGCCGACAAGCAGCGCATATTTCATCGCTTTGATTAGATAGAATTCTGCCAAAAAGGGAGGGCGCATTCCGGTCAACATTTTATGGAGTAACTCTAAGAAAAACCAAATAAAATTAAATATGGCGAAACGCACACCTAACTTAAACAGCAGCGAAAGAAGAATCATAAGCCGAAGGTACGAAGTTTCGTTATTTCCCCTTTAAAGAAATTACCATCTACATACGAATCAATGCCATGAACCACCATTTTTTCAGAAAATTGATACATTGACCATGAAATATGCGACACTTTGTGATGGGGTCCATAGGAGGCAATCCACAACGGATAACCATCTATGCTTCCCTTTAAATAGCGCTCGTAAAAAAAGCGCCCCGTATATACGATGGGCTTACAATGGTAGTGCTGTTCTACAATACGCAACCAATTTTGTACACCTTTTCGCAAATTGGCTGGTCCAAAAATAGACATTTGCTCGACATCTAAAACGGGCGGTAAGTCGCCTTTTTTAAGCTGTACATTCGCAATAAAATGGGCAGCTTGTTGGGCAGAATTTTCGGAAGGGCGGTAGTAATGATAAGCGCCGCGTTTAAAACCACACCGATCGATTTCTTGCCAATTCCTGCTAAATTCCGTATCGTGGCCGTTGCGGCCCATAGTGGCTCGAGCGATTACAAAGCGCAGCGGGTGTTTGGTGAGCAAGACTTCGTCCCAATTGATATTACCTTGGTATTGAGAAACATCGATGCCAAAACAAAAATTGCGGTCATCGGCAAGCGCGGTTTCTGCCAACGTTTCTTGCGTATTGTTCAGCAATACGGGGCGAAGTAAATCGATGCGGTCGTAATAGCGAATAAATACAAAAACATAGGCCACAAATGCAAGTGCCAATAGCCAAGGAAGGTAAGGTTTTTTGCGGCGCCATTTCTTTTTGGACCAATACAGCAAGAGCGCAATCAGTCCGAAAAGACCTAAGACATATTGCGGATGATTGAGTAACCACAAAGTAATTGAACGCAAAACGAGCATAAACAAAGATACTAATCCAAACACTTACATGGCGGATCAATCAGAACTTTGGTGTTCGGAAGCCGCGAGGTCAGCTGTTTGGCAAAAATAGTGCCGTACATAACGCCCTCAATATTGAGTTCTCGCAAATGAGGCAGTAAAAAAATACCTTCGCCAAACTGCTCGATGCCGTTGGCATATAAATCCAGTATTTCTAATTTTTGCAGCGCTGCAATTTGTTCGGGGAGCAATGTAATTGCATTTCTGTCTAAATGCAAGACTTTTAGTTGGGTCAATTGGCAAAGCGCTAATGGAAAAACATCAAATTTATTTCGGCCTAGATCCAATTTTTCTAGTTTTTCAAATTGTCTAATTTCTGAGCTTATACCCTTCAATTTATTCTTAGATAGGTTTAAGTACTTCAACTCAGTAAAACGGAATATTTCTGGCGGCAGGCTGTCCCATTTTTGTCCAGAGCAATC
>CAZINO010000075.1:0-10906 GCA_964540625.1 uncultured Lishizhenia sp.
CCGTCATTAGTTGCATTGATATTCCAACCAAACTCAATGCCGCTTTGGCCAGAGTTGTCGATTGTCCAGTTGGCAG
Source organism: uncultured Lishizhenia sp. (assembly GCA_964540625.1). Lineage (GTDB taxonomy): Bacteria > Bacteroidota > Bacteroidia > Flavobacteriales_D > Crocinitomicaceae > UBA952. Next base: position 77 of record CAZINO010000075.1, read on the forward strand.
CGTTGGTAAAGTCATCTGACCAAAGTGTAACACCGAGGATTTTCTCATCGGCAGGAGCCTTGGTGGTTTCTTTAGGGGCCTTTACAAGCTCCTGGAAAGTTTGAATGCGCGGCGCTTTTTGGGCATAGGCTACCGAAGCAATGGCGCTAACAAAGAGTAATAATTTTTTCATTGTCTAGAATTTAGGTAATAAATATAGTGAATTCTATGCGTCCTTCAAAAAAGGCAAGCGATTTCTTCCGTCGTGTAAGTCCTGATACGCTAGTGTAACAACAAATAATCCTTCTTGTTCTGTGGGCGCAAGTAATGGAGTGCCATACAAATCAATTGCTTGACTGTGTCCGTTGTAAATTAAACCGTTCTCATCGGTACCGACCCGATTACAGGCTAAAACATAACTTTGGTTTTCAATTGCTCTAGCACCCAGTAAAATATCCCAATGTTGAATGCGGGTTTGAGGCCAATTTGCAACATATAAAAGCACATCATACTTTACACTCCTGTCCTCAGTTATTTTGTTGCGCACCAACTCAGGGAAACGCAGGTCATAGCATATTTGAAGGTTAAATTTCCAATCCTTGTAGCATACGATAGTTTCTTCATTTCCGCTTAAATAATGAAGGTTTTCACCACCCAAGCCAAAAGCCTTGCGTTTGTCATAGGTATGAATATGGCCATCCGGGCGCACAAAAACCCCTCGGTTGTAATAATGGCCGTCACTGACCATCATAGAGGTGTAAATCGCTATGTCCCACTTACATGAAAGATCCTGTAAAAACCTCATGCCTTCGGAATTAGACCAGTCGTCTGCAAATGAAACATCCATACTGAAACCAGTATGGAACATTTCAGGAAGCAAAAGCAAATCAAGACCTTTAAAGTCAGATGAAAATGAAATAATGCGCTCAAAGTTGGACGTTTTATCTTGCCAAACTTGATTAAATTGTAAAATGCCAACTTTTAAATCTTGCATAACCTATCAAGCGCTAATTGTAATGTTTCATTGGTTTTTGCATAACAAAAACGAATTAACTTGCGGTCATCACCATTTGCATTGAAAACGGAAAGTGGAATTGCAGCTACGCCATGTTCTTTCGTTAGTCTAATGCAAAAGTCTGTATCGGATTCGTCGGAAATTTGTGCATACGAAGCCAATTGAAAATAACTTCCTTGAGCAGGGAATAATTCAAAACGAGAGGAGGCCAATTGCGCTCTAAAAAAATCGCGTTTGTCCCGGTAGAATATTTTCAGTTCATTGACGTCAACTTGCTTTAAATAATTCGCCAAGGCAACTTGTGTGACACTATTTACAGAAAACACCAAGAATTGGTGCACTTTATGAATTTCAGTCATCAAGTCAGGATGACAAATCAGATAGCCGAGTTTCCAACCAGTTACATGAAATGTTTTTCCAAAGGAAGACACAATTATGGCGCGATCGCGCAATGCCGCGCGTTGATGTATAGATTGGTGTTCATCAAAAGCAATGAACTCGTATACTTCATCAGATAATAAATACAAATTAGGGTGTGCCGCCATTAACTTTTCCAAAGCCAGAAAGTCGGCTTCCTCCCAGGTCGTACCACTCGGATTATGTGGATTATTGATGATGAGCAACTTCGTTTGGGAATTGACGTGCGCACTTATAAGTTCCCAATTTGGTTTAAATGACAAATTAAGTGGTATACGTACAGGTTTAGCACCGCACAACAGGACAGGAGCTTCATAGCAGTCGTAACTGGGGTCCAGAATGATGACCTCCTCACCGGAATGTACTAATGCCTGAATTGCTGTAAAAATGGCTTGGGTAGCCCCTGCAGTTACTAAGATTTCGTTTATTCCAATCTTCCGCTGGTATTGCCTATCTATAAGCGCTGCTATTTGTTCTCTAAGAGAAATCAAGCCAGCCATTGGGGCATACTGATGAGAATTACTTTGGGCCGCGTCAATGAGCGCTTTCTGAAGCTGCGTGTCAATTTCAAAATTAGGAAACCCCTGCGCCAAGTTGATGGCGTTATATTCTTGCGCCATTGCAGACATGGTCGTAAAGATAGTGGTGCCTACATGTGGAAGTTTCGAATCCACAGATTGCTTATTGACCGGAAAGTAACTTTTTAGCTTGATCTAAACTAATGCGGTTCTTGTTGTTGAAGGCAACAACAAATGCGCTCGGATAACCATTGCTGCGCAATTCGTTCTGTAGTTTCACGGCGTCGTCAAGTGAGCGCAAACCGGTTCCTAAACAGTATTTAAATTGGCCTTCATGCTCGTATTCATAGACGTCTTCGCGTTTGAATTTGGCTGTAGCGTTAGGAATCTGTTTAGCGGAAGACTCAACTTGAACACGGAAATGAACGCCGGTCATGTCTGTTGGATCTTCGAGGTTTTTGAGACGGAAATCAGCAGCGCCCTCGTCTTTGATGACAAAATTGACATTGCCGCCTTCTGTTTGTGTACCACCCTTAGGAGCTACTTTTGCAGAACCCGTAGAGATATTCAACGACTTGATGATGAATTCCGTACGACGATTCAACTGGTTTTCTTCATCAGAACACTTAGAGCGAATACGACCCTCACAAGGGCAATCTACTTTCAACTGGGTCTCGCCGTAACCTTTATAAGTGATGCGATCAGGACTAGAAATGCGTGCCTTGATGTAATTGGCAGCATTTAAAGCACGACGATTAGACAGGTCTTGGTTGTAAATGGCTGGACCTCGACAATCGGTATGTGAACCGAGCTCAACTTCTATCTTCGGATGCTTGTTCATGAAGCGAACCACTTTATCGAGTTCAATGATGGCATCAGGACGAAGATCGGCTTTGTCAAAGTCGTAGTAAATCGATTTAAGCCCGAGTAGTGCCGTAATTTCTTGCTCCAATGAAAGGGGCTCTAAAGTAAGGTCGATAAGGGAAGAAACTTGAACACGGTTAGAATCTTTCACTACCAAATCGAAAGCGATTTCTTTCGATACGTACCCTTCTTTATCAAGGAATATCTTTAGTCGCATTTTTGTTTCTAGCGGAATACTATCCAACATTTGAGATAGTAAACCAACATCGTTGGTATTGCCTGTGAACAAAACAATACCCGTAGAGTCATCTACAATACGAATAGCCACATCTGAGACAGGCTCACCAGTTTGTGCATCTGTAACCACATAATCTAGCGGCAAGTCAACAAATTTCTCCTTTAAATTGAATGCATAGATATCGTCGGTAGCTCCGGCAGTTCCGCGATTAGAGGTAATGTAGCCATTTTTGTCATCCGTAAAGAAGATCGCGAGGTCATCGTTGACAGAATTAAACGGAGCGCCCATATTCATTACCTCGAAGTTTTCCATCACGAATAGGTCATAGCCACCCATTGATTTGTGTCCTTGAGAGGTAAAGTATAGTTTGTCTTTGTAAACTATTGGGAAAATGTCGTTTTTGTCGGTATTTACAAATCGTACGCTTTCCTTTTGGCCGAACTTGCCTTTATCAAAGGTACATTTGTAGATGTCCATGCCACCGCTACCACCTGGCATATCCGAAGAAAAATAGAGTAATTTGTTTTTTTCGTCGTAGAACGGATGCGTTACATTGTATTTGTCATTGTTAAATGGAATAGCCACAGGTTTAGACCATTCGTTGTTTGCATTTTTGGTCGAATAATAAATAGTCAGCTTTTCATTTTTATCTGAGCCATAATTATTCGTGAAGAACAAAAGGTCACCTTTTGCATTCGTGCTAATCGGGCCGTCGTAATAACATGTATTGATCAACATCAATGATTTCGTCTCCTCGGACATGAGGGTTGGATCCTTTAACTGACAGCCGTTTACTTCATATAAATCAGAGAAGGGCTTTTTTGCAAATTCATCCATATCGACATCTTCACAAGCATTTTTAGCTGCTGACAATACATAGATTTTGTCACCGAGCTTTCTTGTGGCGAAGTCATCATATGGCGTATTGAAACAAGCTGGCGTAAGCGTAATATCGTATTGATCAAAGGATTTACTTACCTGAGCAATGGATAAAAAACTTACAAAGCTTGTTGCAAGAAGGAAAAGAAACTGACGAAATACAGTCATTTAAATCAATTGAAAAAACGTGGACCTTGACAACGACTTGCGCTATTATTGAATTTGTAACGCAAAGCGAGCTCATGAGATTGGATTGATACCGTATTCATATTGCTCACTGGGTAAGTATATGAATATCCAAGATAGAATTTGCTGTTGAAATCGTATCCTAAAATAGCACCTACGGCACTATTTAATTGATACGACAAACCGAAATCAAATCCGATCTTGTGAGATAAGATCATATTCATGTCGAGTGTTAGTGGAAGACCCTCCATATGACGTGCCACAGCATTCGGACGCAAAGTAAGCACTGGTCCTAACTTGATATTGCCACCCATATAACCCACATAGCCACCCTTGGTATCTACAAACATATTCATGTTGCGGTCTTTGAAATAAGTTTCGCCAACGCGTGGTTGAGAGAAGCCTAAGTAAAAGTTTTTGTGGTACAATAAGAAACCAAAACCAGCATTAAACTGAATACCTGTTGTCATGTTACTCAACATATCAGGGTCCATAGGGACATTGGTATTCAAGTCTAACAAATTTACAGTTGTATTTCCAGCAATAGCGCGAAGCCCCATTGATAAACGCCAGTCTTTGTTCAATTTCAAATGGTATGCACCATTTACAGCAAATTGAGTAGACTTGACAGGTCCTAATTCATCCTGCAATAGGGTTACACCCAAACCAAAATTCTTGAGGATATTGAAATTACCAGACAAGGTCATGGTTTTCGGTGCTCCGCGAAGGCCGGTCCATTGTGTGTTTGCCAAAGTGGTGATATCGTTATAAGAATTGGCTCCTGCCTGTGCCGGATTCAGCATAAGGGCATTGAACTGGTTCTGACGATAATTAGGGTCTTGTGCTTGTGATTGGAAACTCACAAGCACGACGCCTAATGATAAGATAATGCTATTGATCTTTTTCATATCTATTTGTCTAAGACTTCTTATTGTTTAACACGGTTGATGTAGACATAACCATTGAGTTGCTTACCACCATCAAGGTTAAGGATGTAGTAGTAAGTACCATCTGGTACTGGTGTGCCAGTATTTAATAGCGTACCATCCCAATCGTTATTGTATTGACCGCTGTAATGAACAAGTGTTCCGTAGCGGCTGTATACTGTCATTTCTTTCGTATTGTAACCTTCTAGACCTGGGATAACCCATGTGTCGTTAAAGTTATTGCCATTCGGTGTAAACGCGTCTGGAACAGATGGTCCGGCCCAGTTTGATCCACCACATGCATCAGATGCAATAACAGTAATCATCACTTGTGCACTAGACTGATTGCCGTTGTTATCGGTAATCGTTACAGAAACCAAGTTGTTACCTACATTCGAACAATCAAATTCAGATTGGCTAATGACAACAGAAGCAATGCCACAGTTATCATATGAACCATTATCTAGATCTTCAAATCCGACTGCAGCATATCCGTTTGCATCGAGAATAACCGAAGTATTTGCAAGCAATACAACTGGTGCCGTCTCGTCTACTACTGTCACAGTCTGATCTACTGTAGTAACGTTACCTGCAGCATCTGTAATTGTCCAGGTCACGGTAGTCGTGCCAAGTGGATAAGTTGCAGGCGCATTGTTTGTAATTGTAAGGTTGTTTGTACAGTTATCGGTAGCGATTGGCATACCAAGATCTACACCGGTGGCCTCACAGAAGTTATTTGAAGATACCGTAACATTTGCAGGAGCAAATGCAGTTGGAGCAGTTTGGTCAACAACAGTTACCAATTGAGTAGCCGTAGTTACGTTTCCAGATCCATCGGTTACAGTCCAAGTAACGGTTGTAGTACCAATTGGGAAGATAGCTGGCGCATCGTTTGTAACTGAAGCCACACTACAGTTATCAGAAGTTACTGGCGTTCCAAGTGTTACACCAATTGCCTCACATCCTAAGTTTGGCGTTACAGTCACATTCAACGGAGCGGTAATCAACGGTGCTGTATTGTCACCGATAAATACATTCACTGGAAGTGACGTAGCTGAACATCCGTTAAGGCCAGTAGCCGTTACAGTGTAGGCACCTGATTGTGTTGCAACAATAAATGGTGTTTGTGGTCCGTTGCTCCATTGGTAGTTTGCGGCATTTGAAGCAAACAATACCACTGAACCGCCAGGACATACACTTGTTGCACCACTTGCAGTAATAGTAGGTGTTACTGGGTTGTTCAAGACGTTGATTTGCGCAACCGCAGATGCCGTACAGCCGTTCACAGATACCGTGTAGGTAATTGTAGTTGAACCAGCGTTCAATCCAGTTACGTTACCCGCTCCATCGATATTAGCGATGAAGTTGTTCGCTGAAGACCATACACCACCAGGTGTTGCAGAAGTGAGTGTCATGTTGCCACCTTCACAAACTGAGTTGGCACCGTTGATCGAAGCAACAACTGGGACAGCATTAACAGTGACATTAACAATCGAAGACTGTGTTGTACATCCTGCAGCATTTGTTACAGTTACGAAGTACGAACCTGATTGTGTAACAGTTGTAGAAGCTCCTTGATCACCGTTGCTCCAAACATAGTTTGAACCTCCAGTTGCAGTCAAGGTCAATGAACCACCTTGGCAGAATACCGTTGGGCCGTTAGCTGCTACAGTTACTGCTGGATTTGCGTTGAATACTACAGTCTCTGAAGCAGTAGATGTACAACCAGCAGCACTTGTTACCGTTACGGTATACGTGTTTGCAGCCGTTACATTGATGCTTGGTGTTGTTGCGTTGTTACTCCAAGAATAAGTAGCACCACCATTTGCGGTCAATGTTACTGTAGATCCAAGACAAGCGGTAGAACCAGACGATGTAATCGTCGCAACCGGTAACGCATTCACTGTTACAGTAATTGCGTTGCTGGTAGAAGAACAACCATCAACATTAGTTCCAACTACAGTTACTACGTCAGACGCGTTCACTGTAATTGAAGGTGAAGTTGCACCTGTGCTCCAAACATATGTTGCAGCACCTGAAGCAGTCAGCGTAACTGAACCACCAGCACAGAACGTTGTTGGGCCGTTTGCAGCGGCTGTAACAACAGGAACTGCGTTCACCGTCACCGGAATTGCTGCAGAAGTTGCTGTACAACCATTTGCATCAGTGATTGTGAGTGAATAAGAACCAGTGCTAGATGCAACATACGTATTATTAGAAGCTCCTGTAATCGCATTGGCACCATTGTTCCAAGCATAAGCGTATGTTGAATTCAATGGAGAGATCAGGGTTACAGAACCACCAGCACAGAATGTTGTAGCACCGATGTTCGCAATTGATACGCTAGGTAATGCATTAACTGTTACTGCCACTGGCGCAGAAGTTGAAGAACAACCATTTGCGTTGGTAATAGTAACTGAGTAATTACCTGTTGTAGATACGGTAATTGATTGTGTAGGTTCACCTGTAGACCATGCATAAGTCATACCTGCAGGAGCAGTTAAAATAACTGATCCGCCTGCACAGAATGTAGTAGAACCACTTGCAGATACAATTGCAGCTGGAAGTGCATTCACTACAAGTGCTTGACTTACACTAGAGGTACAACCAGAAGCATTGGTGAAGGTGTAAGAAATTGTAGCTGAACCAGCAGAAATTCCTGTTACAACCCCGTTGGCAGCTACAGTGGCAATTGCGACGTCAGAAGAAGACCATGTACCACCAACTTGAGCATTTGCCAAAGTGGTTGTTGCGCCTTCACATACTGTTGCTGTACCAGCAATTGGTGTAAGGACAGTCGCTGCGTTCACATTGATTGTGAAGCTAACTGCATTTGAACAGCCATTTGCATTAGTAACTGTGTAGGTCATTGTTGCTGTTCCTGCAGAAACACCTGTAACTTGGCCATTTGCAGCAATTGTAGCAACCGAAGTGTTGTTAGAAGACCAAACACCACCAATAGTTGTATTTGTTAAAGTAGTCGTAGATCCTACACAAAGTGCATTCGAACCTGCAATAGCTTGAACAGTTGGCAATGCAAGAACAGTGATGTTCATGTTCGCTGAAGTAGCACTACAGCCGTTACCATTTGTAATTGTAACAGTGTACGGACCGTCAACTGAAGCTACAATTGTCTGTGTAGTTTCACCAGAGCTCCATAAGTATGAAGCTGCTGCTGGAGCCGAAAGCACTACTGAACCACCTGCACAGAATGTCGTTGGTCCGTTAGCAGTTACTGTAGCAACTGGAGCAGCATTCATGGTGACCGTGAATGGAGCTGAAGTAGCTGAACAACCGTCTGCGTTGGTAACGGTAACTGTTAGCGTAGATGTAGAAGTTACAGTAATAGATTGTGTAAAGGCGCCATTCGACCAAGCGTAAGATGCTCCTGGTGAAGAAACCAATGTTACAGAACCACCTTGACAGAACGTGTTACCGTTAAGTGAAGTGATGTTTGCAACTGGGTTGGCATTTACTACTATTGAAGTTACTGCTGAAGTAGCTGAACATCCATTGGCATTCGTAACCGTTACAGTTACATCTTGAGTGTTGTTGACTGTAATTGATTGGGTAGTTGCACCTGTACTCCATAGGTAAGAAGAACCAGCGTTAGCCGTTAAGGTCACTGAACCACCTTGACAGAATGCAGTAGGACCGTTTGCTGTAATGACAGCAGCTGGAAGAGCATTAACAGTAAAGTTAGTTGAAACACTGTTTGTACAACCGTTTGCATTCGTGAATGTGTAAGTCAATGTAGTTGTACCAGGATTGATTCCCGTTACAACACCTGTTACAGCATTAATGGTTGCTACAGTGTTGTTAGCTGTTGACCACAAACCACCCGCTTGTGCATTCGCAAGGGTTACTGTTCCATTTTCACATACTGATGTTGCGCCAGTGTTAGCTGCAAGTACAGGAAGCGGATTAACCGTAATTGTAGTTGCTGCCGATGTTGCCGCACATCCGCTGTTTGTTGTAATGGTAACAGAATAGTTTCCTGATGCATTCGCTACATAAGTGTTTGCAGTGGCACCAGTAATGGCTGTGCCATTCAAACGCCATTGGTAAGTGTAAGTCATACCAGCAGGAGCGTTAGAAGCAATTAACGTGACTGTACCACCCTGACAGAATGTAGTTGCACCTACAGTTGCAATTGCAGCCGTTGGCAACTGATTAACTGTAACAGTTACACTTGCGGTGTTGGTACATCCATTAGCATTTGTAATTGTGTAAGAAACTACAGCTGTACCCGCACTCACTCCTGTTACAAGACCGTTTGCCGCAACTGTTGCCACCGCTGTGTTAGCAGAAGACCAAACTGGGTTTGTAGCTGTTGTGCTAAGAAGGGTTGTGCCGCCAATACATACTGAAGATGTACCGGTGATCGCTGCTGTTGTTGGTAGTGGGTTAACCGTAACAACTGTTGGAGCAGAAGTTACTGAACATCCGTTTGCATCTGTTACAGTCACGGTGTAAGAACCAGCTGTTGATACAGTTACAGTTTGGTTGTTGGTGTTATTTGACCACTGATAAGAATAACCAGTTCCAGCATTAGCTGTAAGAACTACAGAACCACCTTGACAGAATGTAGTTGAACCTGTTGCTGTAATAGTAGCTGTAGGGTTCGTGAAGACATTCACAGAAGTTGGCAATGATGTAGTCGAGCATCCTGCTGCACTAGTAACAGTTACCGTAATTGTTGCACTTGCCGTTACGTTGATGCTAGATGTAGTAGCACCATTAGACCACAAGTAAGTGTTTCCTGCAACGATTGGGCTTGCGCTCAAGGTTACTGAACCACCCTGACAGAATGTGAGAGGGCCGTTTGCAAGAATATTAGCAGTTGGTAATGGATTCACGGTCACAGAAGTTGCAGCAGAAGTTGCTGAACAACCAGATGCATTGGTTACTGTAACATAGTAAGATCCACCTGCTGTAACAGTAATTGATTGCGTTTGAGCACCATTTGACCAAAGGTAGCTTGCACCTGTACTCGCAGTAAGCGTTACAGAACCACCTTGGCAGAATGTAGTTGCACCGCCTGCAGTGATTGTTGCTGTCGCACCTGCATTCACGTTAACGTCTGCTGAAACACTGGTTACACAACCAGCTGCATTCGTTACTGTGTAAGTTATAGTTGCAAGACCTGCTGAAACACCGGTTACCACACCTGTTGAAGAAACAGTTGCGATAGCCGTGTTTGATGAAGTCCAAACACCACCAGTTGTTGCACTTTCAAGTGTAGTTGACGCACCTGTACAAACATTTGTTGCACCAGTGATAGCAGCAACTACCGGAGCTGCATTGATTGTGAGGGTTCCATTTACGAATGAAGTACCATTCCAGAAACCACCACCGCCAGCGCTGTAGCCACCGTATTGGTAAGTACATCCGTTGAGGCTATAACGGAATGCATAGTAGTAAGTTCCTGCCGGAAGACCAGTGAACGTACCCATGTATTCGTCGTTGTTACCAACTTGTGTGTTGAATGAAGCATTGAACCAGTTCGTCCAAGTAGACGGGTTGGTGTTTTGAGTTGAGTAACCGAACTGAGCAGTAATACCTGCACCTTGGCCTGCTGCTGGTGTTACGCCAGCTTCATATACTTGACCATAAATGGTGTAGTTACCACCTACACATATTGCACCTGAAGCAGGCCATTGTGTATTAGCCCAATCGAGCACTGTAAGGTTTACTGTTGTTGCTGCTGAAGTAGCTACACATCCGCTGTTTGTAGTAACAGTTACTGTGTAGTTTCCTGGCGCAGTGGCTATGTATGTGTTTGAAGTAGCTCCTGCGATAGCAGTA
>CAZINO010000076.1:0-10764 GCA_964540625.1 uncultured Lishizhenia sp.
AATCCGGTGTTTGCCGATGCACAAATACTGACCAACTACCAACTCAATGAAAACTGGACTTGGAGTTTTTTAGGCCATTTCTCGACCAATGCCTATCGCTTTGCTCCCCAAACAGCACAATCTGACTTCGGGACAGCCAATGAGGCTTACAGACTCATGATCTACTTCGAAGGTCAGGAAAATTCAAACTTCCAGACACTAATGGGCGGCACCTCCCTCAAATATGCCAAAAACAGAACCAAACTCGATTTTTACGCATCTGCTTTTCAGTCAGACGAGCGTGAGTATTTTGATATCCTCGGACAGTACTATATCAATGAACTCGAAACGGATCCATCCAAAGAAGAATTTGGCGATTCCATTGCCACACTTGGTGTTGGTGGGTTTCTGAACCACGCACGCAATCGGCTCCAAGCGCAAATCTTTTCTGTTTACCACAACGGTAGTTTCTTGCTGACAGATGGCTTTACTGATGCCAATAAAACACACAAACGCTACAGCGAAGTTACCTGGGGCGCACAAGTTCAAATCGATCAGTTCAAAGACGCACTTTCTGAATGGCGACTCATCGATTCATCGGGTTACAGTTTACCGCAAACGGAACCGAGTCAGGTCATTCTTTTTGAAACGATTAAAGGGAATTTAGCTTTAAATGGCTGGAGGGCATCTAGTTACCTGATGTGGTCCAATTCATGGACAAAAGTGAGCCGCCAAAAAATGATTCAAGGAACCTACAAGAAAGACGGACAAAAAATAAATTGGTCCGATACTTTAGCGGTTTCAACCCAAAAATTCAACTTCCAAATTGGTTTGCGTGGCGGCTATACAAGTATCAACCAAGAACCTTACTTTACTCCTCGCGTCAGTTTTTCATTTGCACCGGCTGCCTATATGTGGCAAGATGGCAAGGCGGTGCGCCGTGGCTTGTTGTTTAAGTTGTCATCGGGACTTTATTACCAGCCACCGTTTTACCGAGAGTTCCGTACGTTTGATGGCCAACTTGCCTTGGGTGTGCAGGCGCAAAAATCTTTGCACATTGTAGCCGGATCCGAATTTTTATTTCAGATGTGGGGTCGGCAAACACCGTTTAAACTCAATACCGAACTCTACTATAAATACCTCTGGGACCTCAACCCTTATGAAATCGAGAACGTACGCACGCGCTATTATGCCAACAACAATGCAGTCGGCTACGCCTATGGGCTCGACATCAATGTCCACGGTGAATTTGTAGAGGGCATTCAGTCTTTCTTTAAATTAGGATTGCTCTCCACAAAGGAAGACATCAAAGGCGACCAATACACCATTTATTACAACGCAGCTGGGGAGCGCATTATTTTTGGCTACAGCGAAGACCAAACGGTTGTCGACTCTACGGTTGTTTTACCCGGTTTTATTCCGCGGCCAACCGACCAATGGCTTACTTTTGGGGCGTTGGTTCAGGACCAAATGCCGGGCTTCGAGGCCTTTAAAGTACAAATGGGTCTTCAATATGGCTCGCGTTTACCGTATGGCCCGCCCGACTTTACACGTTACAAAGACACCTTGCGCCTGCGCTCCTATTTTCGTGTAGACCTCGGGCTTTCTTACGATTTACTGCACAACAAAACAGAAGCTAAAATGGGTAAAAAAGGTTGGCAACAGCTCGACCAAGCGCTGGTTTCTTTGGAGATCTTCAACGTGCTCGGCGTCAATAATGTGCTTTCCAAACAATGGATACAAGATGTGCAAGGGAAATTTTATTCGGTACCAAACTACCTCACGCAAAGGCTGTTCAACCTAAAGTTCAGTATTGCGTTCTAACGAAAAATAAAGTTTCGGAAAACTAATTAAGACTTGGCGCAAACAAGAAACGATTCGGAGACACCAAACCGGTCTTGACAGCGTACATCACGATACCAGCGGTGTTTTTCACACCCAGTTTAGCCATGATATTTTTGCGGTGGGTATTGACGGTATGCTTACTTAAGAATAAAAATTCGGCAATTTGTTCGTTCGTTTGGCCTTCGGCTATCAACGTAATGATTTCGTTTTCTCTTTCAGAAAGCACCACCGGGCCACAACTAAAATCTTCGGTATGAAGTTCTTCTACATCGATATTTGCCTTTTGGATGGTCTCGAGTAGTTGACCACAAAAGAATTGCTTGCCCTGGGCGGTTTCTTTAACTGCATCTATGATTTCTGAGAGTTCGCAGTCTTTTTTAACATAACTCGTGACGCCTGATTTAAGAGCATCAATCAGAATGGGTGCATGCTGCGCCTCGGTGATGGCAACAAAACGCAAGTCTTTGAACTTGGCGAGCGCTTTGGGAACGATATCGATGCTGAAACCATGAGAGGTGAAGTCAATGAGCACGATATCTGCACCAAAAGTTTTGAGCTGTGCCATGAGTTCATCTTGATTTTTGGCCTCACCCACAATGCTGATACCTTGTTGGGCATGCAGGATGGTTCGAAGACCTAAACGAATGAGTTCATTGCTATCGGCGAGGATGACTTGCATCTTATTTAGAATTATTCTACACAAAGTTAAACCCAAAATTCAATTGGTCAAGTAAATCAACTACTTTTTTTTAAGTTTCAACTAACTTTGTCGGATGCAAACTGCTGTCGGTACCGATCTCCAATTAGCCCTTGACTTACTCGAAAGAGGTCAACTTGTTTCGATTCCTACCGAAACCGTTTACGGCTTGGCGGCCGATGCCAATAATGAAGATGCCATTTTATCCATCTTTGAAGCCAAAGAACGACCAACCAGCAACCCGCTCATATTGCACTTTGCCAACCTCGAACAAGCTCTGCCTTACACCACTCATTTTCCTCCTATTTTCGAAGCGTTGTATGCGCATTTTTGCCCTGGTCCACTAACGTTTGTCGTGCCGAAAAGCAGCTTGGTAAGTACACTCATTACAGGCGGGCAGTCTACCGTTGCGCTGCGCTTTCCCGCACATCCGTTACTGCAACAATTACTTCACAAATTAGAGCGGCCACTTGCCGCGCCAAGCGCCAATTTATACGGACAGCTCAGCCCAACTACAGCCCAACATGTGCTGGGGCAACTCAACGAACGCATTCCATATATTCTAGATGGCGGCCCTTGTTTGCACGGTTTGGAATCTACCATTATTGGACTTCAAAATGAGGAGGTAGTTATATACCGCCACGGTGGCATCACCACTGAAATGCTCGCCGACAAACTTGGCTACACACCACCCATCAAAACACAAGAAGAAAGCGGCATCCTGACCAGCGGAATGGTAAAACACCACTACGCTACGCAAACCCCACTATTTCTTGGGTTTAAATCTGACGATAAAGAAAAAAGTGCGTTGCAAATTACGCTCGGCCCCAAGGCCCTCATCAAAGGCCCACATTTGGTATTAAGCCAACAAAACACGCTCCTTGAAGCGGCGCGCAATTTATATGCAACGCTCCATGAGGCCGATGCTATGGGCATACAAGAAATTTATATTGAGCCATTTCCAAACGTTGGCCTCGGTAAAGCCATGAACGACCGCCTTGCACGCGCGGCGGCAAAATTTTCCGACTTGAATAATTAAATTCAAAAATACAGCACATAAAAAAAGGCTCCAAATTGGAGCCTTTTGTATGTGAGTAGCACTTAGGCTATTATTTCATGTGACGACCGTAACGGTTTTTGAACTTATCGATACGACCAGCTGTATCGACAAACTGTGCAATACCAGTGAAGAATGGATGCGATTTGTGAGAGATATCGAGTTTCACGAGTGGGTACTCGTTGCCGTCTTCCCAAGAGATGGTTTCTTTTGTTTCCGCACATGATGGACATAAAAAAGCGTAGTCGTTGGACATGTCTTTGAAGACAACAAGGCGGTAGTCGGAAGGATGGATATCGTTTTTCATTTTATTTACTTTTCGAAAATGGAATGCAAAGATAGGTATTTCTTCTTGAAAAACAAGAACTTTTTCAGGAATTATTGCAAAATCAAAAATAAACTAACTTTGTCGTTCAGGCAATAAATATGAGAGATAACCGCCTACACTCCATTTTGGAGCTTACCAATGCGATCAACGCCAATTTGCCGGAAGAACAACTCTACCGCATCTTTACTTTTATCCTCAAAGAACAACTTTATTTCAACCGTTTTGCGCTACTCCTTCAACGCCAAGATTGGGAACTAGCGACCAAAAGCGGCGTTAAAAATAAATGGAGCGCTGAAGCGCTGGCAGCGGACCTGCAACGCTTTAAGGATATCACAATGGTGGTCTCCTCGAATAGCCCGGCCCTCCAAGATTTTCAGGCGGTGATTCCGATCCAGCACCATGGCCAACCCCTCGCCTATCTTTTAATTGCCACCACAAGAGAAACTGAAACGCTTACCACGGCACACTTTTCTTTTGCGCAAACGCTCGCCAACATCCTATGCGTGGCGCTCGAAAATAGAAAGCTCTCGGCGCAAAACAGTATAGATAAACAAATATCCAAAGAACTCGAGTTGGCCTCTGAAATGCAAAAACTGCTCTTTCCACAGCAGTTACCTTCCAACAAGAAAATGGATATTTCAGGACGTTATATCCCAAGACATGCCGTCGGTGGCGACTTCTACGATTTTATCCCGCTCGGCGATGAGGAATACATTATTTGTATTGGAGATGTGAGTGGGAAGGGCATTACGGCAGCGCTATTGATGGCTAATTTTCAAGCGACCATCAGAACACTTTTCAAGTACCAGCGCTTTGAGCTCACTTTTTTAATGGAAGAGCTCAATAAACTCGTGATGAAAAATGCCAAAGGTGAAAAATTCATTACTTTCTTTTTGGCCCATTACAATGCCTATACAAGGCAACTTCAGTATGTCAATGCCGGACACAATCAGCCATTTATTATAAGTGGTAAAAACACTACTTTTCTAACAGAAGGCTGCATTGGTTTGGGCATGCTCGATGAATTACCATTCGTACAAGTCGGACAATTGCAGCTGCAGGCCAAATCTACAATGGTTTTGTTTACAGACGGCGTCGTAGAACTCGAAAACACAAGTGGCGTTCAATTTGGGGTCGAACAGCTCACCAAACACGTACGCTCCTTTGCAGCACTAAAGATGGAGGATATGAACGATATTATTTTCTCCAAACTTGAAGATTGGAAAGGGTCTTTGCCCTACGTCGATGATACCGCTATTTTTAGCTGTAAATTCTTCTGATCAGCGACGCACGGAAAATGCCCATTTTAATGAAAACAAATGGGTAAAATAGCCCTCACCGCCCAATCCTAAACGCGTGAAGGCGTAATCGATGGTCCAGTTCTGCAAAACTACACCCGCGCCCAAGTGCGGCTGTAAACTGAGCTTCTGGGTTTGATCAAAATCGAGGTAATACTGAAATTGAGATACCCCGGTACGTAAAATCAATTTGTTATCGTAATTAAAGAACAAACCTGCGCGCGGATCCAAGGAAAAAACCGAGCCAGAAACCAACGTATTGCGTGGGCCATCGGCCGTGAGTTCTATATTGAGCTGGCCACCAATTTGGTATTTTCCATCTTTGAAAGGCAGCTGACCCGAAATGCCACCTACCAATCGTGGTAACATTTGCTCTACCCCGTTTTGAGGTAACTCATTGTTGGTTTCCAAGAAGGTTGTTTGCATTTCTGGACTGAGGTTGTAGGTCCAGGCGCTGAAGGTGCTGGTGGCATCGCGCAAATTTAGACCTGCAGACCAAAATTTGCTCGGGCGGTATTGTAGACCCGCATCAAAACCAAAACCAAAAGCTTTGGCGAAATTGCCGATATGTCTGTAAATCAGTTTTGCACTCACACCTAAACTGAGGTGTTCTACACGTGTTGGCTTGGCAAAAGAACCTATTAGGGCGTAATCGGCACTGTTAAAAGTTTGCAATTGGCTGTAGTCGAGGTTGCCTTGATTGTCGATCAATTGTGTGGTATTGTAAATGTTATCAATCCCTAAACGAATAAGGTTGAGTGCCACAACATTTTGATCATTGATTTTGCGCGAAACGCCCAAATGATCGAAGGCCGCCAAGCCGCCGAAATACGAAGCGTGCATGAGCCCAACTTCGGTGGTCTGGGTTTGCTGTAATAATCCAGCTGGATTCCAAAAACCGGCCTCTAAGCCTGAAACATCGGCAACAACCGCGGCGCCCGTTCCGAGCGCTGCCGCACCAACGCCTAAATTCAAGAATTCATTGGCATATTTGGGATTAAAGTCTTGGGCCTGTGCTATCGTGGCACACAGCAGCAAGCTGGAAAAAAAGCTTTTGATTGAAAACATGCTACAAAAACTCAAAATTGCGCAAAAAATTGTGTTAATTGGGTACTTTTACCAAAAAGTCTTCCATGTTCGGTATTGCCAACCTCCTTACCTCCTCCAATCTGCTCTGCGGGATTTGCTCCATTATATTTAGCCTGAGTGGCCGCTTGGATTGGGCCGTATATGTACTTGCACTTGCTGCCATTCTCGATTTTTTTGACGGTTTTGTGGCCAGACTAACCCATTCAAATGGCCTGCTCGGCAAACAGCTCGATTCACTAGCCGATCTGGTTAGTTTTGGCGTTGCCCCAGGCATATTTATGTTCGTCATGATCATTGTGGGTATCGATCAATCTGGTCTTCTTAAAAATGCAGAAGGCATTCAGACTTACGGAGGCGCAACCAATGAATACGTGGTAGCACAACTCATTGATTGGAAGGCTGCTATTTTCTATGGTCGCAACAACATCTACAATGCCTCGATCAAATTCTTGCCGTTTGTGGCGCTGATTATTCCATTTTTTGCACTCTTTAGGTTGGCTAAATTCAATATTGACGAACGCCAATCCGATAAGTTTATTGGTGTTCCGACCCCAACAGCCACGATCTTTTTTGCTTTTTTCCCGCTCTACTTTTGGTTTGAATTACCCAATTGGAGCCATCAAACCGATTTGATATACACACTTTTTGATTGTTATACATTAAGTGTCATTGCTGTACTTTTCGCTGTGCTCATGGTTGTTGAGTTGCCACTGCTCGCGCTCAAATTCAAGCATTACGCTTGGAAAGGCAATGAGTACCGCTACCTATTGTTACTGATTTCGTTGATAAGTATTCCAATTTTTATTGTTTGGGCCATTCCAATAATTGTAATTTTGTACCTGGTTTTATCCACCGTTGAACATTTTCAATTCAAAAAACATGAAATTCAAAGCTGAAATCGACGTAATGCCCCTCGACGCTCTCCTTGATCCTCAGGGCAAAGCCGTTACCAACTCCATGAAAAACATCGGGCTACCCGAAATCGACGGCGTACGCATTGGCAAACATATTCGTTTGTTTGTAGAAGCGGCAAGCAAAGCTGAAGCAGAGCAGAAAGTAGATAGCGCTTGCAAAAAAATGTTAGCCAACCAAATTATGGAAAGCTATCGTTTCGAGCTTTCAGAGGCTTAAAATGTCAAAAGGTTTCAGGACCTTTCATGCCGTCAACAATACCTGGAATACAACCCTGTATTTCCCTACTCCGCCTACCTTCTTATCAGCATGGGAAGCTCAGATCGATGAAGCGCAAGCCCATTTTGGATCATACTCAGCCCAACATCGTGCCCAATTGCTTCGGACAATTGTTTCGCACCTGAATGGAGATAAAGAGCTCATTTGGGTTCAATACGAAGCAGAAAGTGGTTTATCTGCCTCCCGTTTTGAAATAGAATTCCAACGGACGATTTTCACTTTAGAACACTTTGCCGAGCTCATTGAGTCAATGGCATGGCAAAAAGAAGATGTGTTGCCTAATGAGCAAAAAACGCTGCTTAAAAAAAAGTTAGCAATTGGTCCTGTTTTGGTGCTTGGTTCCTCAAATTTCCCTTTGGCATACTCGACAATCGGCGGTGACAGCGTTGCCGCATTAGCCGCAGGCTGCTGTGTAGTGCTCAAGGCGCACCCCATGCATGTTGGCACAAGCAGCGCTGTTGCCGCTTGCGTTCAGCGTGCCATTCAAGAAAATGGCTTGTCTACTTTTGTCTTCAGCCATGTGATAGATGATTCCTATAATTGGGCTAGCACATTTGCCCAGCATCCTAAAATCAAGGCCATAGGTTTTACAGGTAGCATTAAAGGTGGGCGCGCATTGATGGATTTAGCCGCAGCCAGAACAGCTCCAATTCCGGTTTTTGCCGAAATGGGAAGTCTAAATCCGGTGTTGCTCAATGCCAATCTGCGTCCAGAACAAGTTCAAGAGGCAGCCCAAAAATTAGCAAACTCGGTCTGCACAGATGCAGGTCAATTTTGTACCAAACCTGGTCTTATTTTGGTTCATGAGCACCATCTGCATCAATTCAAAGAATCGTTCCTACAGGCACTCGCTAAGCAAAAAAGTTACCCGATGTTGCATCCGGATATCTACCAAAAATTTGAAGCCAGAAAACGCGAAGTGCTCAAAATCAAAGGAATTGAAGCAATTCACTCTAGTGCGGTAATAAACGGAATCGAAGGCCGGTGGTGCATGGCGCAAGCCTCCGTTCAACTACTCGTAAACGAGCCCTCCCTGCTCGAAGAAGTTTTTGGGCCTTTTACCCTGATTAGTTCTTTCCAAAAAATAGCTGATTTACAAGCCTTACTCGGGCAACTAGGTGGTCAATTGACCTTAAGTGTATTTGAAAACGATGTGCATCATTTACCTCCGCTACTCAATCAATTTATTGAAGAAAAAGTAGGTCGTGTCATCCTGAATGGTGTGCCTACAGGCGTTAGTGTTGTGGGGGCCATGCACCACGGCGGGGCCTACCCAGCAAGCAGCGATGCGCGTTTCACAGCAGTAGGTGCAGACAGCCTGTTGCGATTTACAAAAGAGATTTGCTGGCAAATCCATCAATAAAGTCCAAAACGAGCTACCTAAGCATTTCTTTTGTATTTTTGATTATCTAATCAAACAACATGGAAACGCCAGAACAAAACCAACCTAAATCGAATCGATTTTATTTCGTTTTTATTTTTATGCTACTGGCAGGATTAGCCGGTCTAACGCTTGCTTGGTCTAGGCAGCGCGCGGCATTAAATACCTGCAACAACAAAAACACCGCACTGCTTGCCGACATGGCAGATATGGAGGATGCGCTATCCGGCTATACCGGCAGCATGAAACAAGACCTCAAGCAGAACCTCAATCAAATGCTCCGGGACTACAACAAACTCATTGAGAAAGACGCCACCAAAGCAGACAGCCTCAATGCACAAAAAGCACAAATTACCCAGCTCCTTAAAAAACTCGATCGGGCCAATATCACCGCAAGAGACCTTGTCAGAGCCCGCCGAGAAAACGAAACTTTGCGTTCGATCATGCGCAGCTATGCACGCACCATTGACTCTCTGAATACACTCAACATAGACCTGGGTTCGCGCCTAGAAGAAACCAATGTGCGCTTATCTACCACCACTACCGAACGAGACAACTACCGTCGTCAGGCTGAAGAATCCCAGCAGCAAGTTAAAAAAGGAAGCAAACTACAAGCCTACGGTTTTCAATCTGAAGCCCTCAAACAGCGCCTCAACAACACCATGGAGGTTACAGATCGTGCCAAAAATGCCGTTCAGTTCCGCAGTAGTTTTACACTTTCCGAAAACGTCCTCACGAGCGCAGGTCGCAAAACTGTTTATATGCAAATTACAGCACCGTCCGGAGAAGTGCTACAAGGCAGCAGCAACTTTGTAACCGAAACCGAGAATGGCAGCACGGCCTATTCACAGCGCAAAGACGTCGATTACCAAAACCAAGCACTCGACTTAACCATCTACTACGAACTGAAAGGCGAGGCAGCGACAAAAGGCACCTACAAAGTGCGCATTTATTGCGAAGGTCAACTCATCGGAACAGACAGTTTTACGCTTAAATAACAATGGATCAAAATTCACAAAACGGCTTCGTAGTGGCCGAAATTACTACACAAGGAATCGGACTGGTTACTTTTGGGCACCCCATGAGTAATTCGCTACCCGGCCACATATTACAAACCCTTGCTGATACCATCACAGAAATTGCCCAAGACGACCGCTGTAAAGTGCTTATACTACAATCGCAAGGAAACAAAGCATTTTGTGCAGGCGCAAGCTTTGATGAACTAATTGCCATCGAAGACCTGCAAACGGGGCTGGACTTTTTCTCGGGCTTCGCCAAAGTGATCAATGCGTGCAGAAAAGCACCAAAACTGATCATCGGCAGGGTTCAAGGTCGCGCCGTGGGTGGCGGCGTTGGTTTGGCATCTGCCACCGATTACTGCTTTGCTACCGACAGAGCAGAAGTCAAACTTTCCGAATTAGCCGTTGGCATTGGGCCATTTGTTGTTGGACCAGCCGTAGAACGCAAAATAGGCCGTTCTGCCATGAGTGAACTTGCCATTAACGCCACCGAATGGCGCAGTGCCCAATGGGCCAAAGATAAAGGGCTCTACACAGAAATCTTCTCCGACGAAAGTCAAATGGATGCTGCCATTCAAAAGTTAAGTACACAACTCGCTGCATCGAACCCAGAGGCTATGCATGCCCTCAAACAAATCTTTTGGGAAGGCACCGAACACTGGGATCAACTCTTATTGGACAGAGCAGCAATTAGTGGCCGTTTGGTACTTAGTGATTTTACAAAAGCAGCGATTTCTGCATTTAAAGCAAAATAATCTTGATTTTTTCTGCTTTTGATTTGTAAATAAATACAATAGTTGTATCTTTGCACCCCTAAATTTAGGGAATTTAAGTTTTTTATTTAACAGAAAGAACCGTGAACACATTAAGTTACAGAACG
>CAZINO010000077.1:0-10717 GCA_964540625.1 uncultured Lishizhenia sp.
CGAAGCGGATATCGCTGGAAGCATCCAATATGGCCGCGGCACTATTGTCTATTTAATCGACAACCCACTTTTCCGCGGCTTCTGGGAAAGCGGCAAGCTCATGGTAGTGAATTCGATTTATTTTGTGAATGAGTAGGGACTACACCTCAAAAATCCCATTTTTAATCGCAAACAACACCATTCCTGCAACATTTTTGGTGTTGGTTTTATAGCGGATGCGGTCACGGTGCCCTTCGATAGTCTTTACTGAAACAAACAAGGCGTCAGCCATTTCTTGATTGGTTCTTTCCTGACAAATAAGCCGTAATACCTCAATTTCACGCTTGGTAAGGCGTAAAGATGGATCTTCTTTGCCATTTAAAGGAGAGAATTCTTTGGACATTTGCGGTTATAAATAGGTTTGAGAAACATTTTTTTCTCAACCGCAGGAAAACGGATAAATAGCACTAATTATTTGAAAGAAGGGCTATTTAGGGTGAAAACCCTTGAAAGGTAATGAAGGAACTTCCATTTTATTTAATAACTTCGTTAATAGGTTAAGTGTCTAATTTTAAAAATCATACCGATGCGCCTATTCCTATTCATTTTTTGTCTGACATCATTTTCCTATGCCCAAAATTGGGCTCCTAACGGTGCGCAATGGCATTATTCCTATTATGGCTTTTTTCCGGGTTACGTGGATATAGCCTACACAGGTGACACCCTTATTGAGGGCCAAGCAGCCAAAATACTGACCAAAACATACCATGGTTTGGGCTGGGGCTTGGGCATTTATTCTACAGAAATTGGTTCAGAGTACACCTACGAAGCCAATGGCGTAGTTTACTTGCGTTATCAAAACCATTGGGATACACTCTATAACTTCAATGCGCAAGTTGGCGATAGCTGGCGCATGGCTCAGCAACCTTTTACCAATGTAGCCCCTCCAAACAGCCGAATTAAAATTTTGGCAACTGGCAATCTGATCATTAACAATGAAACCAGAAAATATTTAGTTGCAGAGAAATGTGATTCAACGAATATTCCTTTGGGCTGGTTCACTGATACAATCATAGAAAATATAGGCTTCCTACATGACTACTTGCTACCCTATGACCAATTCGACGGTGCTGTCGACGGCAACGAAGGAGGTCCTTTCCGCTGTTATTCGGATAACAACTTTGCTTTATACAAACCAAACTATTTAGAAGTTTGCGACTACATTATGGGTACAACAGAACTCGAAGCCAATGCTACTTTCCAAGTATATCCCAACCCTGTTTCCGATCAAATCAATATCCCAGTTTCGTATTTAGATGAATACAAAACTTACCAAATTTTGTCTAGTGAAGGTAAAATGCTTCAATCGGGTGAAACCACACCGCAAATTGATGCAGCTAAACTCCCTGCAGGCAATTACACACTACTCATTGAAAACAAGACCCAAAAACGCTATGCGAAGGTGTTGGTGGTGAGGTAATGATTACCTCCCCCTCTTCGCCAACGCCTCATAAACAACATGTTGCAAATCGGTGCGGATGTTGAGGTCGCGGAGTTTCCAGTTGTCTTGGTTGGGGTGTACGCGGTTGGACAAGAAGATAAAGATGACTTTGTTTTTTGGATCGGCCCACGCAAGGGTGCCAGTGAAGCCAGAGTGTCCAAAAGATGCTTGGGATGCCAAGACGTCGCAGGTGCCACCTCCGCTTGCAGTTGGCCGATCAAAGCCGGCGGCGCGGCGGTTGGCGGGGTATTGTTGTTTGGTGAATTCGGTATAGGTGGCTTCAGAGAAGAAGCGTAGGCCCGCCATGTGGCCTTTGTTCAGAAAGAGTTGCATAATGTGCGCCAAACTCCAAGCATTCGAAAAGATACCCGCATGGCCTGCCACGCCGCCCAACATAGCTGCGCCCGGATCGTGGACGTAACCGCGTAAAAGCTGTTTGCGGTAAGCTTGGTCATCTTCGGTCGGGACAATTTGTTGATCTGAAAATTGTTTGAGCGGCTGATACAAAATACGCCCTAGGCCGAGGGGTAAATAAATGTTGCGGCGCAGGTAGCTGGCCTGGCTTTCGCCAATGATTTTTTCTAAGATGGGCTGCGTAAAGTAATAGCAGAGGTCAGAGTACACATATTTTTTGGGCCCGAGCTCTGAATGCAAGATCTGGGCATACATGCTGTCTTTGTAGTTTTTGTGGATGAACATTTCTTTGGCGACTTCATTGGGGAAATCGTCTGAGCGTTTGTTCTGGTAAATACTGCTTTTCCAAGAGCCGTCTGTGAGCGTGCGCTTGTAAAAGGGAATCCAGGGTGTAAGGCCGGCCTGGTGCGCCATGATTTCTCTGATTTTGAGGGCTGCAAAAGGTGAGTTGCCCACTACTTCAGGAATGTAACTCCCAATGGTCTGGTCGAGGTTGAATTTACCTTTGGTGTGTTGTTGCATGGCCAAAAGGGTAGAAGCAGCGATTTTGGTCACCGACGCGATATCGTACATGGACTGCAAATCAATGTCTGGCGCATTGGCTTCATAGCCTTGTTTGCCGTAAGCTTTGTGCCAAATCACTTTATCCTCGACGGCAACAAGCAGCTGACAACCTGGGTAGGCACCCGCGGTAATGCCTTTTTGGACAATAGCGTCCATGGCTTGGAGGTCTGCACTTTTTAGGCCGATTTCTTCGGGGCTGGCAATTCCCAATCTGCCATTGGCCTCGAGGCCTGCAGTGCTCAGCCCGCCCATGATTAACTGCGCAATTTGTGCTTGTGCAATTGGGTGGTTCTCATGCGCAACAATTATAGCATCAAATAAAGCGGA
The DNA here is from genome assembly GCA_964540625.1 of uncultured Lishizhenia sp. Classification (GTDB taxonomy): domain Bacteria; phylum Bacteroidota; class Bacteroidia; order Flavobacteriales_D; family Crocinitomicaceae; genus UBA952. The sequence goes on from CAZINO010000077.1 coordinate 2,786, forward strand.
GTCAATTTCTTTGAGAATTTTGTGCTCGCCAAATACGATTAAAATGTTTCGATCTGAGCTATCGAGAAGTGCTGTTTTTTCGGCAGCCCACTTTGGAATATGGTTGCTGTGAGGCGCCGCGGCATGCAAGCTGAAAATACATGTTTCGGGATCCGTTAACCCGTAAAATTTGGACACGGCAGCAGGAGTTTGCAAGGAATCTGCAGCAAAAAAAGCCATGCGGTCTGCATAGAGGTCTATGGTTTCTGTAAAAACAGAAGAATTGCCACCAAGCGCCATGCAGGCCAATTTTTGGTCCAGACGACCCAAGGGAAGTAAGTTGAGGTCATTTTTGAGAATTTGAATTTGTTTTCTGTATCCCAGCGCTTGTTGGGTGGCATCTTTGGAGTTTAAATCTAAGAACGCTGCACCTAACCATTTGTTAGGAAGTTCTTGTCTAAATTTAGAGGTGTGTTCTGTTGTTTTTTGAACTGGGTAAAACCGCACAACTGCAAATCCGAGCAGCGATACAGCGAGTAAAGAAGAGAAGAGGCGCATGCGTTTCATTTACTTCAAAACTAGCTATAATTCGGCGCTTCTCCAAACACAAAGTGTAGTTCTGACACTTACCTCAATATAGTAAAAATCCTTCAAAAAATCAAATTAAGTTCTCCACATTTAAACACAATTAGTGTTTACAAAAACCTAATATAAATCATGGTTTGAGCGCTCCAAGCATCGTAATTTTGTTCCGTTAAACAACCTAATTAGATACCATGGAATTACACGGTAAATTCGGTAAAAATGCCGACCTCTCCTCAAGCATTGGCCTCACCGAATCCGGAGACCAATTTTGGAACCTAACGCCGGCAGAACTCATCGAAGATTGTATTATTCTTGGCGAAGGCATGCTCACAGATACCGGTGCTCTTGCCATTGAAACAGGTGAGTTCACAGGTCGTTCTCCAAAAGATCGCTTTATTGTCCGCGACGAAATCACAGAAAACGCCGTTTGGTGGGGCAATGTCAATATTGGCTTTGAACCCGCTAAATTCGATGCACTTTACGAGCGCATGAAAGCGCACCTCGCCGAACAAGATATTTATGTCCGCGACGTCTATGCCTGTGCAGACCCAACGTATCGCATGAATATCCGTGTGGTAACTGAACTTCCTTGGTCGAGCCTTTTTGCGCACAATATGTTTTTGCGCCTTGAACCAAACGAAATCGAAGATTTTCTCCCCGAGTGGCATATTGTCTGCGCGCCTAGCTTTTTAGCAGACCCTGCTATCGACGGCACGCGCCAGCACAATTTTGCGATTCTGAATTTTACCAAAAAAATGATCCTCATTGGGGGCACCGGCTACACCGGTGAAATCAAAAAAGGCATTTTCTCAGCCCTCAATTTTATATTGCCACATCAAAAGAACGTGCTTTCGATGCACTGTTCTGCCAATATTGGCCAAGACGGAGATACCGCTATTTTCTTTGGACTATCCGGTACCGGCAAAACAACGCTTTCTTCAGATCCGAATCGCCGCCTCATCGGTGACGACGAACACGGCTGGAGCGCTGATCGCGTTTTCAACTTTGAAGGGGGGTGTTACGCCAAAACAATCGATCTGTCCAGAGAGAAAGAACCGCAAATCTACGACGCCATTCGTTTTGGTGCGCTGCTCGAAAACATTGGTTTTCCGCAAGAGTCTTCTACACCAGACTACTCAGATGGCAGTATTACAGAAAACACCCGCGTTTCTTACCCCATTCACCACATCGACAACATCGCTGTTCCGTCTATTGGTTCGGCTCCTAAAAATATTTTCTTTTTGACTGCTGACGCTTTTGGCGTTTTGCCTCCGATTTCTAAGTTGACCAAAGAACAAGCTATGTACCACTTTATGTCCGGATACACCGCTAAGGTGGCCGGTACAGAAGTAGGCATTACCGAGCCAACCACAACCTTTTCGGCAGGTTTTGGTGCTGCGTTCTTACCGTTGCATCCGGCCAAATATGCCAAATTGCTCGGCGATAAAATTGAAGGTACCGACATCAATGTGTGGCTGATCAATACCGGCTGGTCAGGTGGTTCTTATGGTGTGGGCTCGCGCATGAAGCTTTCCTATACACGTGCCATGATCACTGCAGCGCTTACCGGCAAGCTCAATGACGTTCATTACGAACACATGCCTTTCTTTGATTTGGCGTTTCCTACCGTTTGCGACGGCGTTCCTTCAGAACTCCTTAATCCGCGCAATACCTGGGCCGACAAAACGGCTTACGACCAGACAGCCGCCAATTTGGCCGCTAAGTTTGTAGAGAATTTTGAAAAGTTTGCAGCTGAAACCGATGCCAGTATTTTAGCTGCAGCACCCAAGGTTCCAGCATAATTCCTCCTTTCCATCAGTCAACAATTTTGGAAAGTAGTAAAGGCCGCAATTGCGGCCTTTTTTATCAATGCCAATTACAGTAGCGTATAAAACAAAAAAAAGCCCTGACCATAAGGACAGAGCTTTTATATGCTTTTAAGCTAACGAATTAACGCTTGTGCATTGGTTCGTCAGATACAGTTAATTTTTTACGGCCTTTGCGACGACGCGCAGCCAATACACGACGACCGTTTTTAGTGGCCATACGGCTACGGAAGCCATGTTTGTTTCTTCTTTTTCTTACCGATGGTTGAAACGTTCTTTTCATGTCGTGTCGTTATTTGTAATGTTTTTGGGAATGCAAAGATAGTATATTTTTTAGAATTTCAAATTCTTTCGACAAAAATCATGAAAAAAAGCCAATGCCCAAAGAAAGCAAGTTAAATTTGTACTGCAAAGCACTTGTGCCATGATGAGACCCAAAAAAACCAAAGAACCTAAAGTTAAATTAACCAAAGACAGCTGGCGCAAAGCCGCTCGTTTTTTGCGTTACCTGAAGCCCTACGCAGGTACCTATTTTATTGGCTGGATTTTTTTGGTCTTGAGTACTTCCGCAGGCTTGGTGTTTCCGTACCTAATGGGTAAACTGCTCGGTAGTTCAAATACCACGAGCAATCCAGAACAAGCTGTTCGCTTACTTGACCTCTCTAATGTCAATCAAATTGCTTTGGCGCTCTTTGCGTTGTTCTTTTTTCAGAGTGTCTTTTCTTTTGTTCGGGTGGTCTTATTTAATAACGTCACTGAAAATGCACTCCGAGACATGCGCAACGACGCTTTTGAAAAGTTGGTCTACATGCCCATGGATTTTTTCAACCGCCAAAAAGTTGGAGAACTCACCTCAAGAGTGGCCTCCGATATTACGCAAATCCAAGAAGTCTTGCGCACCACCATTGCCGAATTTTTCAGACAAATCATTATTGTCTTTGGCGGTATCGCTTTTTTATTTTTTATTTCCTGGAAATTATCCTTGATCATGTTGGCAACGGTGCCAGTCATGGCCATTATTGCCGTGTTTTTTGGCCGCTACATTCGCAAACTCAGCAAAGAGGCACAAGATTACATCGCTACTTCTAATTCCGTCTTAGAAGAGGCCCTAACCGGCATTGCAAATGTCAAGGCGTTTACCAATGAATTGTTTTTGCTGAGCAAATACAAAAAAAGCACACAGCAAACCCGAGACCTTAATGTGAGAAGCGGTATTTGGCGCGGTTTATTTGTCTCGTTTATTATTTTCTGTTTGTTTGGTGCGATTGTTTTTATCGTCTGGAAAGGCTTGCTTATGACCCAAGGGCCGCATCCAGAATTGGCCTCAGAAGGTTTTTATCAGTTTGTGTTGTTTACCATTATGATGGGCGCCTCTATCGGCTCACTACCCGATCTCTACGCCAGTGTTCAAAAAGCAGTGGGTGCCACCGAAAACCTACTCGATATCCTTCAAGAAGAGGGTGAGCATGCCCTAACCAAAGCAAGCCAACCAATTACACTTGATGGCTCCTTGCGTTTTGAAAATCTCCTTTTTCATTATCCCCAGCGCCCTGATATCACTGTTTTAAAAGGAGTTGACTTCAAAGTGGAACCAAATCAAACCTTGGCCTTAGTTGGAAAAAGCGGTTCTGGTAAATCAACAATTGCCAACTTGATCTTGCAATTCTACAAGCCCACTTCTGGCGAAATTTATTTTGGTGATCAAGCAGCAAAAGCCTTCGATTTACATGAATTGCGCAAACATATGGCAATTGTCCCTCAAGAGGTTTTGTTGTTCTCCGGGAGCATCCTAGAAAATATTCGTTTTGGACGTCCGGACGCCACCGACGCCGAAGTAACCGACGCAGCTAAAAAAGCCAATGCCTGGGAGTTTATTAGTTCGTTTCCTGAGCAACTCAATACCGAAGTCGGCGACCGCGGTATACAGCTTTCGGGCGGCCAAAAACAACGCATTGCTATTGCCAGAGCTATTCTCAAAAACCCAGCTATTTTGATTCTCGACGAAGCCACCTCAGCACTTGACTCCACCTCTGAGCGTTTGGTTCAAGAGGCACTAGAAGAGCTCATGAAAGGCCGTACCTCAATTGTCATAGCGCACCGCCTATCAACGATTCGCCAGGCCGACCAAATTTTGGTGTTGAATGAAGGTGTTGTTGTTGAAAGTGGGAATCACCAAAGTCTCATGGCGCAGAATGGTCAGTACGCCACATATGTGGCGCAGCAAAGTATGCAAGCGTAAGTCCTGCGGCGCTTCTTTTTTATAGCAGGTTATGCCTTCGTCTGAAACAAGGATTCTACAAATGCCTTTCGGTCGAAAAGCTGGAGGTCTTCCATTTTTTCACCGACGCCAATATACTTGACTGGAATTTTCATTTGGTCTGAAATCCCAATCACCACGCCTCCTTTAGCGGTGCCGTCTAGTTTGGTAACTGCGAGCGCATTGATATCGGTGGCTTGGGCAAACTGCTTGGCTTGTTCGTAGGCGTTTTGACCTGTTGAACCATCCAAAACAAGCAGAATTTCATGAGGTGCATTGGGCACCACTTTATCCATTACGCGCTTGATTTTAGATAACTCTTGCATGAGGTTGATTTTGTTGTGCAAGCGACCTGCGGTGTCGATGATTACGACATCAGCGCCTTGCGCTTTAGCAGATTGCAGGGCATCGAAGGCGACACTTGCTGGGTCAGCACCCATGCCTTGTTGCACGATAGGAACGCCAACGCGCTCAGACCAAATAATGAGTTGATCCACGGCTGCAGCCCGAAAGGTATCTGATGCACCCAAAACCACTTTTAAGCCCGCTTGTTTCATTTGGTAGGCGAGTTTGCCAATGGTGGTGGTTTTGCCAACGCCATTGACACCCACAACCATCAAAACGTATGGGTTGCCGTCTTGAGGCTTGTCTACTTTGAGCTGTCCTTCAAAATTGGCAGCGTTTTCTTCTAATAGTGCAATGATTTCGTCGCGCAGGATCTGATTGAGTTCTTCTGAGTTGATGACGCGGTCTTTGGAAACGCGTGCCTCGATGCGCTCAATAATTTTAAGGGTGGTTTCGACCCCGACATCTGCCGTGATGAGTATTTCTTCGAGTTCGTCGAGGACGTCTTGATCTACGCGGCTCTTGCCTACAAGCAGGCGCGTGAGTTTGGAGAAAAACGTTTGCTTGGTTTTCTCTAATCCTTGATCGAGGGTTTCTTTTTGAACGGGATCAAGGGTTTCTTTTTTAGACTTCGAAAAAAAATCAAATAGGCCCATTTGCTAAGGTAAAAAAAAAGCTCCCGACGTGGAAGCTTTTAAAGGGATACAAATTGAGATTAGCTTTTAGAAAACCACTCTTTAACTTTGTCGTTGTGTACAATTTCTTCTTTGAAGGTGTAAGAGCCAGACTTTTCAGACTTGACCATTTTGATCACCTTTGTATGTTCTTTACCTCCACCTTTTTGGAGTGATGCAACTACTTTCTTTGCCATGACTTACTTATTTAATTTCTTTATGGACAGTCATACGCTTGAGGATGGGATTGTATTTTTTAATCTCCATACGATCAGGCGTATTTTTACGGTTCTTAGTGGTGATGTAGCGTGATGTACCAGCCATACCAGATTCTTTGTGCTCGGTGCACTCGAGAATTACTTGGATGCGGTTGCCTTTACTCTTCTTAGCCATTTTCTTAACTATTTATTCTGTTTCCCAACAGGTTATTTCAAAAATCCTTTTTGGCGAGCTTCTTTCAAGCAAGCAGAGATTCCTTTTTTGTTGATGGTGCGTAAAGCAGCAGCAGAAATCTTTAAAGTGATAAAATTATCTTCTTCAGGAACGAAAAACTTCTTCGTGATCAAGTTCGGATAAAAACGACGCTTGGTCTTGCGATTTGAGTGCGATACGTTGTTTCCAACCATCACTGACTTTCCTGTTAACTGACAAACTCGTGACATGTCTAAATTATTACGTGTAATTACAAAAGCGGATGCAAAGATAACAACTTTTTACAATACTACAAATGCATTATGCACAATTTAGCAGCCTTTTTCAACAAAGTGCCTTATTTCTTTGCGTTTCTTGGATGATGCGTCAGGATGGCTTTGCGCAAAAAGCGTTGGTCGAGGTGCGTGTAAATCTCTGTGGTCGTGATAGATTCGTGCCCGAGCATTTCTTGTACAGCCCTTAAATTAGCGCCTCCCTCAATCAAATGGGTCGCAAAACTATGTCGAAAAGTATGCGGGGAAATTTGCTTATCGAGCCCAATTTTAAGAGCAAGTTGCTTGATGATCGTGAAAATCATTACGCGGGTGAGGGCAGCCCCCCTTCGGTTGAGAAACACAAAATGTTCTTGTCCTTTTTGGATATTTAGCGCGGCTCGAGATTCTGCAGCATAAGCCATGATTTCTGATTCCACTTGCTGCGAAATCGGAACGAGTCGTTCTTTGTTGCCTTTGCCAATTACGCGGATGAATCCTTCGTCAAAATACAGGTCAGAAAAGCGCAAGCCAATGAGCTCAGACACACGCAAGCCACAGCTGTAGAGTGTCTCGAGCATGGCGTGGTTGCGCTGGCCTTCGGTGCTATTTAGGTCTATTGCCGCAAGAAGGGCGTCAATTTCTTCGATGGTTAGTACCTCCGGAAGTTTGCGCCCAAGTTTGGGTTGCTCGAGTAAGCCCGACGGGTCTTGGTCTGTGTAGCGCTCCAAAATCAGGTATCGAAAAAACTGCTTGATGCCCGAAATGATGCGCGCTTGGCTTCGCGCGCTCAGGCCCAGGTCATAGAGTTGTGTTACAAAGCCTATGAGTGCTTCATATGTAACCTGTTCGGGTTTGCGTTTTTCATTTTCGAAATGCGCGGCAAGTAGGCGTACATCGCGTTCGTAGGCGAGAATAGAATTATGGGCCAAACCCTTTTCTATTTTCAGGTATGAAACAAAATCCTTAATATAGCGCTCCCAATGCATTGTTTATGAAGTTGCTCGTTGTCAATGGCCCAAATCTCAACCTAATCGGAACCCGAGAAACACAAATATATGGCAATGTCACATTCGACGCTTTTTTTGAGGACCTCAAAAGTAAAACTTCGCACGAGCTCACTTATTTTCAGTCCAATGTAGAAGGTGAATTAATCAATGCGCTACAGCACACCCAAGCCGATGGAATTATTTTGAATGCAGGTGGCTACACGCATACCAGCGTGGCTCTGCGCGATTGCATTGCCGCCATTTCTGTTCCGGTGATCGAGGTGCATATTTCAAATATTGCGGGCAGAGAAAGTTTCAGACACGACTCTCTTTTGAGTCCGGTATGCAAAGGCTGTATTTTTGGTTTTGGTCTTGCTGGTTATCATTTGGCCATTGAAGCTTTTGATTTGTAGTATTTTGGCATCATTTTGGTAACAAAGCGCCAAATTTGAACCATGAAATACTTCTTGATTGCCACCTTTTTATTGCTTGCAGCCAGCTACTCCAATGCGCAACGCAAAGTCCAACTCGTCATTCTTTTCGATACGTCCAATAGCATGGACGGCTTGCTCAATCAGGCGAAGTCGCGCATTT
>CAZINO010000078.1:0-10597 GCA_964540625.1 uncultured Lishizhenia sp.
TTTTTTGGCTTTTTCCCAGTAAAGATCTAGTTGAGTTAAAGATTGATCTTGGACCTTTAAACCATCGTTTTCAAGTAATTGTTCCATTTGTTGGAAGCGTTTAATAAACTTTTGATTGGTTTGCGCCAATGCATTTTCTGGTGAAATATTTAAAAATCGCGCGTAGTTCACCAATGAGAAAAGAACATCGCCAAATTCCGCTTCAATTTGCTCTGATTGGGCGTCCACTTCTGCTTTTAGTTCTGCAATTTCTTCTTGTACCTTGAGCCAAACGTCGTCGGCTTTTTCAAATTCGAAACCAACGCCTTTGACTTTTTCTTGAATGCGGGTAGCTTTTACAAGTGCTGGAAGCGAGTTGGGCACCCCTTCTAGGACCGATTTCTTGCCTTCTTTGAGTTTGAGTTTTTCCCAATTCGCTTTAACGGTTTCTTCGTCGTTGGCCTGGACGTTTCCATAGATATGCGGATGTCGGTAGATGAGTTTGTCGCAAATTTTATTTAAGACGCTACTTACATCAAAAAGCCCCTGTTCGGAGCCAATTTTACTGTAAAACACCAAATGTAAAAAGAGGTCGCCGAGTTCGCCTTCTAGACTCGGATAATCTTTATCGGTGATGGCGTCGGCCATTTCGTAGGTTTCTTCTATGGTGAGGTTGCGCAGGGTCTCAAAAGTTTGTTTTTGATCCCAGGGGCAGCGCTCACGGAGTTCGTCCATGATTTGGAGCAGGCGGGCAAAGGCAGTTAATCTAGGGTCCATGCTGCAAAGTTAGTCGTTGAAACGAGCTTTTGATTAAATTTGTCCATGCGTAAAATCTTCTTTTTGTTTTGGTCTTTCCAATTCGGCCTGAATTTATTAGCACAACCGGGTCTTGAATACCGTCAAAAATTAGGGTTTTTATTGGCACACCGTGGTCTAATGGCGCATTTACCTCAAGCGCCGGCAGTGGCCTCCGAGTTATCTTACATCTACCAAACAAAAAATGCCAAATCTTGGCATAAGGCATACAGAAATCCGATGGTTGGGGGTACGCTTTTTTTTGGCTCTGTCGGCAATAACGATATTCTCGGTCGCTTTACGGGTCTTTATGGTTTTGTTGAGTTGCCCATTGTTAAATACAAGTTTTACCGCCTTGACTTTCGCTTTTCTACAGGTCTTGGTTATACCAATCGCCCGTTTGACCCGATACTCAATCCAGAAAATGTCGCTATTGGGTCTAAAGTGAATGCGCTGATGTGTTTTGCCTTTAAGCAAAGTTTGCGCTTCAAACGCACAGGCATTACGCTTGGAGTCGATATGACTCATTTTTCGAACGCCAGTTACCAAATGCCCAATCTCGGAATCAATGTGCCGTATTTATCCATCGGTGTTCAACGATTTTTTGATCACGAGGCCCCAAAACAACGCACCGAACTAGAAAAACCAAACCTTACTTTCGGTCTAAGTGCCATTATCAGTGCCAAAGAAATGCGTCCGGTCGGTGTTGGCCGCTACCCGGTCTATGCCATGAGCGTATTTGGACGCAAATACTTTGGACCCAAGGCTGGGCTAGAAGCGTCTATTGATGTTATTTACAAAACAGGCTTGCTTTCGCATCCTAGTTATCCGAATGCTGCGCCGCTCGATCCGTTGCAAATCGGCTTGTTTGTTGGTTATGTGCAGCCCTTTGATCGTTTGCATTTTATCTACGGTGTTGGCGCATATGTACGCGACGTTTTGAGGCCAGATGCACCCGTTTACATTCGCTTAGGTAGTCGTTATGCGCTTCATTCAAACCTAGAAGGCTTTGTCACGCTCAAAACGCATTTTGCAAAAGCCGATTACATGGAGTTGGGCCTTATTTATCATATCGACAAATGAGGACGCTTCTTTTGCTCGTTTTTGTTTCATTATTAGGTGCTTGTCAAAAAGCACCCGAGCGTGCTTGCCTAAAACGTACCGGCGAACTTGAAAAATTAGCTATTCCAATTGATTCATTTTCATTTCTTTACTTGCATCCCCATATAGAATTGGTATTGGTGCAAGATTCACTCAATTACTTGGAGTGGGAGGCTGGCGCTCATTTATTGCCCTATTTAGAAGCAACAATTGAAGCAGACACCCTTCATCTTAAAAATAACAATCGCTGTAAATTTTTGCGTTATCAAAAAGGCGATGTGAAAGCAACTTTTCATTTTACTGAATTTGCGGAACTGCACTTAGCCAATAGTGAACAAGTTTCAAACCAAGGCAGTTGGGTAGCCAAGGAACTTTTGCTTTTCCTCAAAGAAGGAGTTGGGTCGATTGACCTTGAGGTAGCGCTAGAAAAATTAACAATACGCAATAATTACGGTTGGCAAAATGCACAAATAAGTGGTTCTTGTAAAGCTTTGTTTGTCGATCTAGATGGCTCAGCTTCTATTCAAACAACCCAATTACAGGTAGCTGATTCGCTCTCTTTTAGAAGCGCAGCGCCGCTTTCAAGTCATATTTGGGCCGATCAAATTCTGCTTAAAGCGCAATTGTATGGACCCGGGAATCTGTATTATTCGGGCACGCCAAGCACCTTGTTGAAGTCTGAATACAATGCTGGTAAAGTCATGCCAAATTAAGGACGGTTGGATATGTTAAAGATTTTCAGCACACTTTTTTTTATTCTTTTTTCTTTTCAAATTAAGGCGCAATTTACCCTTTCCGGAACCTACGACGCTTATGTGGCGATTTCAAAGAAAGGACTTTCTCATTTACCCTTCCTGGTTTCTCATGCCAAATTAGGCCAATTCGATATCAATTTACTAGAGCTTGAGCTTCGTTACGACTATAAAAATTGGCGTTTTCAAGTAGCTCCTGCCATTGGTTCGTATATGTCTAATAATTACAGCTCAGAATTACCGTATCGCCGCTATTTGTACGAATCGTACATTCAATACAAATGGAAAAATTCTGAACTTGCATATGGCACGTTTAGTTCGCCGTATACCCAAGAAACCCCTCGGGCGGTGGATCAAATTTCGGCAACCCGGAGTTTAGCGGCCGAATATGTACCTTACTACGTCTCCGGATTGAGATGGACCAACAACTGGTCAAAATTCATGAGAACGCAGGTGTTTTTAACCAACGGATGGCAAAGATTGTCTTTCACCAAAAGCAGGCCTTCATTTGGTTTTTTGTTGCAATATCAAAAAGATAAGTGGAATTTGAATTGGAGTCATTTCTATGGAGATGTAGCCTCAAAAGGGAAGTTGGATACAACTACTGCCTTGAATCGTTGGCGGTTTTTTCAAGAAATAAATGTAGCGTACACGCAAAACAAATGGACTTTTCAAAGTTGTGCTTATGCGGGTCTGCAACAACAAAACGGCGCTGCCAAGTTGAACTATTGGTTACAGGGAAATTTACAAGCAAGTTGTGCCCTCAATACGAAATTAGGTGTCAATGCCCGAGCCGAGGTTTTTTATGATCCTAATTCGGTGGTTTTCGCATATACCAAGCAGGCTTTTTCAAGTATAGGACTTGGTTATATGTATCGCATCGGGCCTGTTTTACAATGTGGTCAGGAATTCCGTTACTTTTTTACAAAAGAGACTCAAATCCCTGTTTGCTACAGCTTTTTGCGCCTGAAATTTTAGTATTTTTGAGGCTAAACTCAATGCATGAAAATCCTTTCTTTTAACGTCAATGGCATACGGGCCGTGGTGGGTAAATCTTTTATTGCCGACATGCAAGCGCAAAACCCCGATGTCATTTGCTTGCAAGAAACAAAAGCAACACCTGAGCAAGTAGCCGAAGCTGTTGCCCCATTATCCGGATACCAAGTATTTGCCAACTCAGCCGAGCGCAAAGGATATTCCGGTACGGCCATTCTTACAAAAGTTCCGCCAATTCAAGTGAGCTATGATATCAATTTTGCCGAGCACGACACCGAAGGCCGCGTTATTTGTGCAGAATTCGAGCACTATTTTGTGGTAACCGTCTATGTACCAAACTCCGGCAGCGAATTACTGCGTTTGGGGTATCGTCAAACTTGGGATGCCGCATTTTTAAGTTACCTGAAAGCCTTAGAAACCAAAAAACCTGTCGTGGTTTGCGGTGATTTCAATGTAGCGCATCAGGCCATTGATTTGGCTCGTCCGAAAGAAAACTACAACAAGGCTGCGGGTTATATGCAAGAAGAGATCGACGGCATGAATGCCTACGTCTCCTCGGATTTGATCGATACTTTTCGGGTCTTACACCCAAATGAAGTCAAATATTCCTGGTGGAGTTACCGTGCGGGTGCCCGCCAAAAAAACGTAGGCTGGCGCATTGATTATTTTTTGATGAGTGCCTCATTAAAACCCCGACTCCAAGAGGCGTTCATTTTAAATGATGTATTTGGTTCCGATCATTGTCCTGTTGGGCTTGTGCTTTCTTAATCACGATGCGTCAATACAAAGATACCTTTAAACACAAAGGCCGCCGTAGGCAGCTCATCGATGAACTCTCTGAAATGGGTATCCAAGATGAGCGCATTTTAGCTGCCTTTGATGCCATTCCGCGTCATTACTTTTTAGACCTTGCTTTTGACGAACAAGCCTACACCAATATGGCTTTTCAGATTGGTTCTGGGCAAACGATATCCCACCCTTACACGGTTGCCTTTCAAACACAATTACTCGAGTTGGAAAAAGGCATGAAAGTGCTGGAAATCGGTACAGGTTCAGGTTTTCAGACGGCTATTTTATGTCAGCTCGGCGCTAAAGTCTATTCTATAGAGCGGCACCAGCCTTTGCATCTCAAAGCCAAGCAAATGCTCGATTTTTTTAAATTTAATCCAAGTTTGTTTTTTGGCGATGGCTACAAAGGCAATCGGGTCTATGCACCCTATGACCGCATTTTAGTGACTTGCGGCGCGCCAGACCTTCCGCAAACTTTACTTGACCAACTTAAAATAGGAGGTATCATGATCATACCTGTCGGAGAAGGCGCTGAGCAAAAAATGTTGCGCATCCAAAAAACAGACGCAAGTAATATTACCACCCAAGAATTTGGTACTTTTAAATTTGTACCCATGTTGGAACGCACCGTGAAAAATACAAATTAACTCAATCATGAACGTACTACTCATCGATGACGAACGTGCCATACGACGGGCTCTAAGAGAAATCTTGGAATTTGAAGGCTGTCAGGTAACCGAAGCCGAAAATGGAGCTCAGGCACTACAGCTCATTAAGGATCATACATTTGATTTGATTTTTTCAGATGTTAAAATGCCACAAATGGATGGTTTGGAGCTCCTAGATACTATTCAACCCCAAGGTGTAGAAACACCAATTATCATGATTTCTGGACATGGCACCGTTGAAACAGCCGTGGCTTGCATCAAAAAAGGTGCGTTTGACTTCATTGAGAAGCCCCTTGACCTGAACCGCATTTTGGTGTTGTTAAGGCAAGTCAAAGACCGAAATTCGTTGGTTCAAGAAACCAAGCAACTCAAGCAAGTCGTTAAGAAAATTAGAGGATCTTCGATCATTGGCGAAAGCCCAGCAATTGTCGAGATCAAGGCCATGATAGAAAAGGTGGCCCCCTCAGATGCACGCGTGCTGGTTACGGGCTCAAACGGCACAGGTAAAGAGTTGGTAGCGCGTTCTTTGCACCAACTTTCAGAGCGCAGCAAGATGCCTTTTATTGAAGTTAACTGCGCGGCCATTCCTGCCGAACTCATTGAAAGCGAATTATTTGGTCACGAAAAAGGCGCGTTTACCTCTGCTGTCAAAGACCGCAAAGGTAAATTTGAATTGGCTTCAGGAGGCACTTTATTCTTGGATGAAATCGGCGACATGTCACTTTCGGCCCAAGCCAAAGTGCTGCGTGCGCTACAAGAAAATGTCATTCAACGCGTGGGCGGAGAAAAGGACATCAAAGTAGATTGCAGGGTAGTGGCAGCCACCAACAAGGACCTCCGCGAAGAAATCAAAGCGGGACGCTTCAGAGAGGATCTCTTTCATCGTTTGGCTGTCATTCTCATACACGTACCTTCGCTCAATGAGCGACGTGAAGACATCCCCATGCTCATAACACATTTCTTGAATTTAGTCTGTCAAGACCACGGCATCTTGACCAAAACCATCGAAGCGTCCGCTATTGAAGCGCTTCAACAACTCAATTGGACTGGTAATATCCGCGAATTGCGCAATATCATTGAGCGCTTGGTCATTTTATCTGATCAGTGTATTACCCAAGCCGATGTATTGCGCTATGCCAACCCAAGCCATTAATTTGTAAATTCATCCAAATTTTGCATATGAAACTTTCGATCAAATCAATTTTGCCACACCTCGTTGCCGTTGTGTTATTTGTGGTATTGCCCTCTGTCTATTTTGCACCACTCTATGATGGTTACGCGCTCAAACAAAGTGATATCCGACAGTTTCAAGGCATGTCAAAAGAAATTTTCGACTATAAACTTTCCCATGACAACAAACAGCCTTACTGGACCAACGCCATGTTTTCCGGCATGCCTGCTTACCAAATTTCTGTCGAACACAACGCCAACTGGCTTTCGAAAGTAGATCAACTCATCAAATTGGGATTGCCAAGACCGGTGGGAATTCTATTTATTTCCATGCTCGGCTTTTATATTTTGGGTCTGTGCTTGCGCATCAATCCATGGCTTGCCATGATCGGTGCTTTGGGATACGGATTCTCAACCATAAATATTCTTTATTTGGGTGCCGGACACATGTCTAAGGTGAATTCAATTGCCTACATGGCACCTGCGCTCGGCGGTTTGATTTTGGCTTTTAGGGGCCGTTGGCTATTAGGTTCGGCCGTTTTTGCTTTGTTTTTAGGGCTGAATATCACAGCCAATCACTTACAAATGACCTATTACTTGGCTTTCATTTTAGCCGCAGTAGCCATTGCAGAAACGCTGCGTTTGGGCCTTGCCAAACAATTCAAAGCGCTTCTTTTCTCTATTGCGGGCTTGGCGGTAGCAAGCGCCCTAGCACTACTTTCCAACGCCAGTCTACTCAGTACCACTTTAGAGTACAGTAAAGCCACTACTCGTGGAAGTTCAGAACTCACCATCAAGCCAAAAACGGGCAGCACACAAGCCAAAGAAGGCCTCAATGAGGACTACATTCTCGAATACAACTATGGCAAGCGCGAATTACTCTCCATTTATGCGCCAAATGCCAAAGGAGGCAAGGGCGATCTCATTGGCAACGACCCCGATGCGCTTGCCAACACAGATCCTACTTATGCCGAGCAAGTGGGCCAGATGAACCATTATTGGGGTGGTCAGCGCATGAGCGGTGGTGCTTTTTATTTTGGTGTCGTTATGCTGGTGTTTTTTATTTTAGGGCTCATTTTTGTCAAAGATGTGCTGCGTTGGCCGTTTTTGGTACTCAGTATCTTGGTGCTCTATTTGGCCTCTAATCAAATGAATGCCTTCAATGACTTCTTCATTCATCAGTTCCCGATGTACAACAAATTCAGGGATTCCAAAATGCTGCTCGTTTTGTTCCAAATCATGATTCCAGCAATGGGTTTATTGTTCGTGGACAAATTATTAAAAAACGAAGGTCTTTGGGGTCAAAAGAAATTTTGGTACGGCGCCATGGGTGCATTGGCCCTTACGGGGATCATTCTGCTCATGAGCCCAAGTATCTCAGGTACTTTTTTAAGTCCGGACGAAATCAAACAATTCAACGAAGCTTCGAAGCAAGCCAAAGATGCCAGCCAAACTGCTTACTACCAAGGCTTACGTCAGGCGCTGGTCGATACCCGTATTGACATTTACAAAGCAGATATGCAACGCTCGTTGTTTTTGGTACTATTGGGTCTTGGCATCGTCGTATTATTCATGCGCACACAAATCAACCGCATGGTATTGTTGGCCATTACTGGCGTTTTGGTGCTCGGCGATCAAATGAGCGTGGCCAAGCGCTATCTCAACAACGACGACAGCACTGGCAGTTATGCTTCTTACCAAACTCTGGACGAAGCCAGTATACCCTACGCAGTTTCACCGGCCGACATGAGCATCTTAAACCGCGAAAAACCAAATGCTGCGCTCGCTCAAAAATTGCGAGCAGCATACGCAGACTTCGACTACTATAAAAACCTCACCGACGAAAATACGTTGAATGCTTATGCGGCTTTTGGTGCGCTCAATCTTTCCAGTAATTACCGCGTACTCAACACCAATGGCACCATGGCCGAAACCAACACCAGCTTTTTTCACAAGAGTTTAGGTGGTTACCACGGAGCCAAACTCAAGCGCTATCAAGAATTCGTCGATTTTCATTTTCCTGCAGCTGCACAAGCCTTGAGTGCTGCAGTGAATCAGGCTAAAAATGAAAAATTCCGAACACTGGCGCTTCCGGCCGATATCAGCCAAGAACAAGCCCAGCAAATTTTTGATACGCTCAGTGTGGCAGAGATTGCACTCACTGGAGAAGCAGAATACCTCAATATGCTCAATACCAAATACATCATTACCAAACCTGACCAACCTGCGTTGCGCAATACCAATGCGAATGGCCCCGCTTGGTTTGTCTCGGATGTCAAGTTGGTAAAGAATGCCAACGAAGAAATCTTGGCATCTGGTTCTAAAGCACTCAAAAACAGTAAAAAACAGGCCGTAGTTGCAAAAGAATTTGGGCGTCTGGTGACGGGCCTCCAGTCTGATTCTACTGCAAGTATTCAGCTGACCAAATACGACCCTTCTGAACTACAGTACCGTTCGAATTCAAAAACCAAACAGCTCGCTGTCTTTAGTGAAATCTATTACCCAGCGGGTTGGAATTGTTACATCGATGGAAGAAAACCAGTCGCAACACTGCGTGCCAACTACTTACTGCGTGCAGTGGTTGTGCCGGCGGGTGCGCATCAAATTACCTGGAAATTTGAACCTGCTAGTGTCGAGGTAGGTACCTCACTTTCCATGTTGGGTTCTGGCTTGCTGTTGTTGGGTTTTGCGCTCGCACTTTGGTTTACCTATAAGCGCGAAGGTAGTCAAGCGCCCGAACACCAAAAGTAGTGTTGTGCCAAGCCGCTTTTAATTGCTTGTTGTCAAAAAGCAAATAACTCGGAAAAACACCCTCTGCAGCCAACATCCAACGCATCGCGTCTTTTTCATAGACCACACCAATGCGTTTATCGAGCTGTTTTTTATAGGCTGCTTTGGCCATGCTGTCGTCAGATACCAAATAGTAAGTAATGTTTAGCTTTGGGTTTTGCGCTTGAAGCTGGTTCATGGTTTTCACGGATCCTTCGCAATACGGGCAGCCCGGTAAGACCACCACGGCAAGTGTCGCTTTGCTTGTCGGGACCTTCACAAAAGCCCCCGGTTTGTAGGTTTGGTTGAATAGATCTGGCTGATATATTGGATAAAAGAAAAAATAACAGGCAAACGGTAAACAAAGCGCTAAACTCATCAAAGACAGCCTGACCCATAGTTTGAGTTGTATTTTTTTTAATTGCCATGCACCAAAGCCGCCACCAAGCAATAAGAGTATATAGGGTAGATACTTGGCTAGCGTCCAAGACAAACCGCAGTCGAGTAAGAAATATTCTAAGGAATTGTTCATTTGAGCAAAGCAGCGAGTTGGCGGGCGAGTTCTTTTCTGGAATAGGGTAGCAAGCTTTCCGTTCTTTGGGGTTTGTCTTGGCAAGAAGCGATTACCTGCGCCCAAGGGACAGGCGTATCAAAATCGATGATTTGCGTACCCGCTTGGGTTGCTAAAATGGCTGCGGCATCGCCATCGGCAGGGCCAATTGCCAAAATGGGTTGTTGGCTCGCGAGGTACTCAAATAATTTTCCGGTTACAATTCCTTTCTGACTCTTGACATTATTGAGCGGGAGCAGCAAAAGACTGCAGCAAGACAGCGCTTCTATCACGCGTTCATGCGGTACAAAATCTTCAAAATCGGTATAGGGCAGTAAGCCGGCTGCTTGTAGGTCTTGTTTAACGCTGGCATCTAAGGCGCCAATTAAGCGGATGCGCAGTTGGGCTGCAAAATCTGGGTTGGCCTTGACATACGCACCCAAACTTTGCCAAACAGCGCTTGGGTTGCGGTCCTTGTTAATGGAGCCCGTATGTAAAATCGTAAAATGAGGGTCGGGCTGCAGTTTAAAGTCAGCGAAATCTTCTGGCGCGTAGCCATTAGAGATAAGTTTTGGTTGCCGCCCTGCGAGTTGCTGCATCTGTACTTGCATGTCGCGGCTCACCACGATCAGTTCGTCGGCTTCTTTGAATATACTGGCTTCTAATTTTTGATGCAAGCGCAAACCAAGCCGACTCAAAGGAAGTTGCTCAAACCAATCAATTTGTGTCCAGGGGTCGCGGAAATCGGCTATCCAGGGTGTTTGTGTGCGGCGTTTGAGTTGACGGGCAATGAGGTGCAAAGAGTGGGGCGGCCCTGTAGAAATGATGGCAGCCACCGGGTGCTGTTTTAGTTCTTTGGTCAAAAAACGCACCGAAGGACGTATCCAGGCCATTTTGGCGTCTGGAATAAAAAGGTTGGCCCGTAGCCACATCGATAAGCGCTGAAGAAGGCCGCCATTTTTTTGTCCTTCTTGCGAAAGAAAACCCGTATGCAGTTGCTTGCCTTTTTGGCCGCTGAGTTTTTTGTA
>CAZINO010000079.1:0-3892 GCA_964540625.1 uncultured Lishizhenia sp.
ATAGATAACTAAGTTGGCCTTTTGAGTCGCCCACCCAAAAACGTTGTTGGTTCATATTGAAGCTCCCATAGCTAACGTGTGCAAATGCCTTGAAGCCTGCAGGAATATTTGTGGATAGAAGGTTAATTGCACCACCAATTGTGTAAGGACCATGCTTAATTTGACTGCTGCCTTTGAGCACCTCAACGCCACCCATACGTGCAAACGTTGGAAAATAATATGCGGACGGATCAGAGTAGGCGGCTGGCGCCATTAGAATGCCGTCTTCCATGACGGTGATTTTCGCACTTCTATTAACAGGCGTTCCTCTGAGGCCTATATTTGGGCGTAAACCAAATCCTTCTTCGTCTCGAATTTGTACGCCTGGCACACTGCGAAGTACTTTATTGACATCATTTTGATTTAATTTCTGTAATTGGGTGGCGCTGATTCGGGTGCTGGATCCGCCAATGAATTTATTTTGAAGTGCGATTATTGAAACACTTTGCGTTTCAATAGCGCGCAAAGAGTCAGTTGATAGTGGTTGTTGGGCAAAATTGTGAAAAGCAATGATACTTGGTATGAAAAAAATAGCCCTCATTTTTATTTAGATTAAATTTAAATAACGAGGCAAAATTAGTTTTCTAAAGGCTTTGTGGAAATACCAATAATATGGTATTTTGACAGGATTGTGAAGAAAAGTCGGGATGACAGGACTTGAACCTGCGACTTCTCGCCCCCCAGACGAGTACTCTACCAACTGAGCTACATCCCGATTTTAGAAAGTCCTAAGGCATTTTAGGCTAGAGACAAAGATACGTATCAATTTTTGATGCAGCGCACCGAGAAACCGCCAGATTTATAGTAAGCACCTAAAAGTGGGTCGAGTTGTTTTTTTTTGAGATGGAAAGCATTAGCGCTGTAAGCATTGGCGGTATCGGCGCTCCAGTAGCTGGCATATTCATCTAGTCCGGCAAAATTTCCACTTTCTTTGCGGTATCCTGAACCGTAAGCATGAAAATGCAGGATGTCGGCATCAGGATAATTACCAATAAAAGAAACGTGCTGTAAAGCAAATGCGTCTTTATCTTCTTTTTTTAGGTCCGAAACGAGTTCAAGCCAATTTGCATTGGTGGCTACAGACCAACCCTTGGGTGCCAGGCCCCTTGGATCATTCACCGCATACCAGTTGTATAATTTTCCGAATTTTTCACCAAGTTTCGGATCGTTATTGTAGTAGCACCAAGCGGGTGTACAGGTGTTACCTGCTTTTTTCCATTCTTCGTTCGTTTGGGCTTGCATGATGCGATCTCCATTTTTAAAATGGGGTTCATTTAAATTTTGAGCCATCCAAATTTGCTTGCCAATCTGGCAAGAGTCATAGGCTTGACTCGGCTCAACTTCTTTATATATAATAGGTTTTGTCGGTTTGTTCTTTTGCTCTGCAGTTGAGTTATTGCAGGCAAAGATAAGAGAACAGAGTAGGATGAGACATGAAATAATTCGCATCCTTAAAAATAATAACTTGAATTAGAATAATGAATGTTTGAAAAACAAAAAACCCTCAATTCGTTTAGAATCAAGGGTTTATCTCACAATATTGTACTCGAGGCGGGACTTGAACCCGCACGGGCAAATGCCCACAGGATTTTAAGTCCGGCGTGTCTACCGATTCCACCACTCGAGCTCAAAAGAGCGAGAAACGGGATTCGAACCCGCGACCCCGACCTTGGCAAGGTCGTGCTCTACCAACTGAGCTATTCTCGCTTATATAACCCTTAAACGCTTGGCCTTTGCTTTGCTAGGGGCGACAAAGTTAAGTATTTTTTTATTTTTTCAAAATACTATTTCAATTTTCCTTGCGATTTTTTAAAGAAAAATAAATCCAAGTGACGGGAAGTAATAAGGCGTAATTGTAGTATAAATCTTCGAAAGGTATGCTGGTCACGCGCCAACCAATAATGTGTTTACCACTATACCAGACAATTGGCTCGGGCGTTACAGCCCCAGTGAGGACACCGTTTACGATAAAAAAGGGCAATAAACAAACAAGATAGGCCCACATAAAGTCTTTATACCAATTTTTATTTCGTAGCAGAAAAGTGAGTATAGCGCATAAAAATGTTGCTAAAAAAGTATAATAGTTTTGGCTGTATAGCAGCATCCATAATATGGAGGTCACTAGAAACAGGTATGCAAAAATGGGCGCGTAGTTTTTTCGGTTTCTATTTGGAAAATACGCCTCAATAACCTTAAGAATGAAAATAAAATTATAGGGAATAACAATAAAAAATAGGATTTCTTCTAGCGGTAGACGGCCTAGATAAACGCCGAGTAAATAGTCAGGATTAAAACCCCAGACACCCCATTGCGTAAAGAATTCATCCCAAATTAGAAAGGGAATGGCTACGCAAATAGCTGAAATAAATACAAAGCGCCACTCTTTAAAGAAAGCGACCTTTTTATCAAAACTAAGTGCAAAAGGGCCCGCAAAAGAAAGCAAGATAACCCATCCGTAAAGACTCATGCTTTTTGTTTTTTGAATTGCTTGGCGCTTTCAATGTAGAATCGGATTGGAACGAGCAGCATCCCAAAACATTCTCCGTGCTCTTTACCAAGGTGTTTGTGATGGATTTTATGTGCTCGGCGAATGGCGTAAAAGTAAGGATGCTCTATATCTCTGAGCCATTTGAAACGGCGATGAATATATACATCATGGATAAGGAAATAAGCCAAGCCGTAAGCTGCAATACCAAAACCAATCCAAACAGGCATATAAACTTGATTCATGAGACCGAGCATAATACATAACCACGACGGAATGGCATAAATCAAAAAGAACACATCATTTTTTTCAAAAAAACCAGGTTCAACCTGATGGTGATCTTTATGAAAGTACCACATTAAGCCGTGCATGACATACTTATGCGTCGCCCAGGCCATAAACTCCATTCCAAAAAAAGTAGCGACTGTTACTATTGGACCCCACCAAGTCATAAGCGAAAATTTAAAATTGTAAAAAAGAGTGTCATGTAAATAAACAAGGCCACCGCAACATTGTTTGCCTCATTGAGTTTCCATTTGCGATATAAAATATGAATGACAAACGCCGTAAATAGCCAGCAAACGTAATTATAAGTTGGAATGAGCCCACCTTTCCAAGACCAATAACCGAGTTTCATGGCCACAGGCTCCATTAGAAAATCAAGAAATACCATGAGCAGGGCGCTCGCGAAAACCTCTAGCCAAAAATGAAGACGCAAGGTAGCCAGCAGCGCAGCGCTTACAATACTGAGCATGGCCCAATTGATACCAATAATGAGCGGAACGCCTAAAAACTTTGGGCCAAGCACAGTGCCGTAAGCATACGAACCAAAGAGCAGCCCCGTATTTACACCAATCCATTCAACGACCATTCCTATCAGAAAAGACATAAGAATAAAGAGCCAAAAGGGTGCGCTGTATTTTTTTCTTCCGAGCAACAGAATACCAAAAGACAACAAAAGGTGAAAAAAAGACAATCCTACAAAAAAAGACGAGTAAGGACTAACAGCTATTCCTATAATCCCAACAAGGTAAAAGATACCGATGAAAATGATCAGTTTTCGGTTCAAGGTTTTTTGTTTTTCTCTATGTAAGTTTGACCGGCTAACATATTTTCTATAATGGCTTGCAGCGGCGTATACTCAAAAGACAATTGTTTTTCAATTTTGTTGCGACTGTATTTCAAGACTTCATGTGAAGACCTTGCTGTTTCTATAGTTAGACCAGCTCTCTTGCCAGAAATATGACACCATAGTTCGTGAAATGCTGCTACAAGTAGTGTCAAATACCGTGGCGCTGGAATACGCGGTGCGCCGCGTCCAAGTTGTTTGGCGAATGCCGTGAATAGCTCTTTAAAAGATTGATGTGG
>CAZINO010000079.1:3992-10183 GCA_964540625.1 uncultured Lishizhenia sp.
TCTGCCATGCGCTTTGATATCCCGTAGCCACTATGCATTCCGCCTTCTTCCCATTTAGCGTTTTCGTCAATTAACGCGCTTTTTCCGCCAATTGCGGCGGTAGAGCTCACATGGCAAAAATGTGAAACACCAAATTGTAGTGCTAAATCGACGAGGTCGGCGGTTACATATCTGTTTTGTTTAATACAGGTTTCAAAGTCCGCTTTGAAAAACGAAACCAATGCTGCACAATGATAGATGTTTGTGGCACCCGAAACTAATTGTTTTAAATCGTCAATATCGAGAAGATCAGCAGGTTTCCATTCAATATACGCCCATTTTTCAGCGGCATCTGCTTTGAAATAATATTCAAAAAGCAGTTTCACAGCAGCTATTTTTTCGGGGTTTCGATAAGCCGCACGAACAGGTTGCTTGCGTTTAACTAACTCAATTAATACATGACTTCCGAGAAGTCCAGTTGCACCTGTTACTAAATTCACAGTCTAAAACTAAGGATTACTTTGATAGTATGCAGTAAGGGCAGCTTTGATTTGTGTGGCGGCATAATCGAGCTGGGTGTCGGTATGTGCCGAAGAAATAAAACCAACTTCATAGCCACTAGGGCCAAAATAAACACCTACATCGAGCAAATAATGATGCATGAAATTGAATGCTGACATATCGCTATCTATCTGATCTGCGGCTAGAATGCGTTTTTTTCCATTAAATGAAAACCAAAATATAGACCCCACACAAACCAATTCCATTGGATAATTTTGGTCGAGCGCAAATTGATTGATGCCATCTACGAATTTTTGTGTGCGTTTGGCCTGTTGGGTGTAGAATCCTTCTGCCGCACAGAGCTCTAGCTGTGCTAGACCAGCCGCCATTGCCACAGGATTCCCAGAAAGCGTCCCCGCTTGGTAAACAGGCCCCTCTGGCGAAACGTTTGACATGATCTCCTTACTTGCGCCATAGGCACCTACAGGTAGACCACCACCAATAATTTTTCCGTAAGTGACAATATCGGGTTTAATCCCAAAAAGCTCCGCCGCACCGCCAAAAGCCACCCTAAATCCGGAGATTACCTCGTCGAAAATGAGTAAGACGCCATATTTGCTGCAGAGTGTTCTGAGTAAATTCAAAAATTGCATGTCTTGTAAGAGCAAGCCATTGTTGGCGGGAATAGGCTCTATGATAACTGCAGCTAAATCGGCATGTTGTGCTTCAAAACAGGCGGTGACAGCTTCTTGATCATTGAGCGGCAAGACGATGGTTTCATTAGCAAAAGATTCAGGAACACCCGCACTTGATGAGGTTCCGAAAGTGACCAATCCGCTTCCAGCCTTAACCAACAAGGCGTCAACATGACCATGATAACAGCCCTCGAACTTGAGGATTTTATTTTTACCAGTAGCGCCCCTAGCCAATCTTAAAGCGCTCATCACTGCTTCTGTTCCAGAGCTCGTAAAACGGATTTTATCGATGAATGGCAACCGCTCCAACATAAAAGCGGCCAACTCATTTTCTTTGCGCGTTGGCGCGCCAAAACTAGCTCCGTTTTGCAAGGATGCCACAATTTTTTCATAAACATAAGGATGGTTATGGCCGTGAATAAGCGGCCCCCAACTGCAACAAAAATCAATGAATTCGTTGTTGTCTTCGTCCCAGATTTGCGCCCCATTTCCTTTGGCTATGAAAAGCGGCGTTCCTCCGACTGATTTAAATGCGCGCACTGGCGAGTTTACGCCACCCGGAAAATATCCTTTTGCTGCCTCGAATAATTCTGCCGAACGGCTGCGGTCAATGGGAGAAGGAGTGTTCATTCTTGTGTATATTTGTGGCCATAAAGTTACGAATAAAGCTGCGCATATGACATTTGAAAACCGCTTAGAATTTGCCCAAAAACTAGACGCCCAAGATCCGCTCGCTTCCTTTCGGGCGCAATTTCATTTCCCCACCTTTCATAGTCCTGCGCCAGTATACTTTACCGGGAACTCTCTTGGCTTACAGCCCAAGTCGGCAGCGAACTATATTCAAGAAGAACTTACAGCTTGGGCAAATTATGGTGTAGAAGGTCATTTTTTAGCCAAAAGACCTTGGTTTTCTTACCATGAAAACCTGACGCAAATGGCGGCAAAAGTGGTAGGGGCGAAACCCATCGAGGTGGTAGTTACCCATTCGCTGACTACGAATTTGCACTTATTAATGGCTTCCTTTTATCGCCCGACGGGAAAACGCGTTAAAATACTTTGTGAAGAAAAAGCTTTTCCAAGCGATCAATACGCACTCGCTTCCCAAGTCGCATTTCATGGCCTGCCATCCAGTGCGCTCGTAGAAATTGGTCCAAGACATGGCGAGCATTTAATTCATGAAGAAGACATCCTTCAAAAAATCACCGAATTAGGAGATGAACTCGCCCTTGTGATGATTGGCGGTGTAAATTACTATACGGGTCAGTATTTTGACTTGCAAAAAATTACTGAAGCGGGTCATTCCGTTGGTGCGGTAGTAGGTTTTGATTTGGCGCATGCAGCCGGCAACGTCAATTTAGCGCTCCATGATTGGGGAGTTGATTTCGCTGCTTGGTGTGGTTATAAATATTTGAATTCGTCACCAGGGGGTGTATCTGGCATGTTTGTTCATGAGCGACATGCCTATAATAAGGAATTACCAAGGTTTGCCGGCTGGTGGGGGCACAACAAAGAAATTCGCTTTCAGATGGAACCTGGCTTTGATCCAATCCCCGGCGCAGAGGGCTGGCAGTTGAGTAATGCGCCCGTTTTAGGAATGGCAGCCCATTTAGCTGCACTTGAAATTTTTGAACAGGCAGGTATGGAGCGCATCGGTCAAAAGAGAGACTTGCTTACCGCCTATTTAGCCTTTTTGATTGAAGATGTTTCGCACAGAAATCAAGAGAAATGTGCTTTTGAAATCATTACACCGAAGGAACCAAAACAACGAGGCGCACAACTTTCTATTTTAGCCAAAGGACAGGGGCGCCAATTGTTTGATCGCCTAACGGCATTCGGAGTCATTGCCGATTGGCGAGAACCCAATGTAATTCGGATAGCACCAGCGCCACTTTATAATTCTTATGAAGATTGCTATCGCTTTGCGCAGTTTTTAGAACAGGCCATTGCTTAGGGGCCTAACAGTGGGCCAGATTGCTCAGGTAAAGTTCAAGATCTTGTGCAAAATGCGCGTGCTCTAATGCACGAACTTTCGTCTCAATTTCCACTGAATTTGCGCCACTTGAGAGCGCAACGGCATGCTGAAATAAAATAAGGCCTTTATCGAATTCTTCATTTACTAAATGAATACTTATTCCACTGAAAGCTTCTTTTGCATCAGACACGGCCTTGTGAACGTGTTTTCCATACATTCCTGCGCCGCCGTAATTTGGCAACAACGATGGATGTATATTGATGATTCTATTCGGAAAAGCAGATATCAATTCGACTGGCACTTTTTTCAAGAAGCCCGCCAGCACAATCCAATTTGCTTTCAAGTCTTGTGTAATTTTTAAATAAGACGAGAAGTCTTTACCCGTCATATCATAAAATGCAACTGAATGATCGGCGCAAAAACATTGCATTTCTTCATTCGGCTTACTAGAAAGCAAACCAACCACCTTAATGCGCTCATTCCCTTCGAAATAGCTAATTATTTGACGTGCATTACTGCCTCCTCCTGAAATAAATAAAATAATACGTGCAATCATCTATGTAGCAAAGTTAAGCATAGTGCGCGATTCCTCGTGTTTAAGCCGAGAAGTGTTGATAAATTAAATGGGTATAAGTTTTGTTTATTGGGGGATAGTTTTTTTCTTTGCAAGCTGAAACCTTTAAATTTTAAAAAATGTCTGAAATCAAAGCTAAAGTTATCGCGATCATCGTAGATAAACTGAATGTTGAAGAAAGTGAAGTAACTAACGAAGCAAGCTTCACCAATGACTTGGGTGCCGATTCACTTGACACGGTTGAGTTAATCATGGAATTCGAGAAACAATTCAACATTTCTATCCCAGACGATAAAGCAGAAGGTATCCAAACAGTTGGTGACGCCATTGCTTACATCGAGGCAAACGTTTAATATTTCCCACAGTTACTTTTAGTAATAAGTTATGCAATTAAAAAGAGTTGTTGTTACAGGTCTTGGCGCACTTACTCCAATAGGCAACACCGTACAAGAATACTGGGACGGTCTAATGGCAGGTAAAAGTGGCGCAGCACCCATCAAACAATTTGATGCAGCTCTATTTAAAACGCAATTTGCTTGTGAGCTAAAAGATTTCAATGTGGAAGACCACATCGACAAAAAGGAAGCACGTAAGCTTGATCAATTTTCGCAGTATGCCATAGTGACCGCTACGGAAGCTATGGCAGATGCTGCTTTACTTGAGTCCAATCCAAATTT
Organism: uncultured Lishizhenia sp.; assembly: GCA_964540625.1. Lineage (GTDB taxonomy): Bacteria > Bacteroidota > Bacteroidia > Flavobacteriales_D > Crocinitomicaceae > UBA952. The sequence goes on from CAZINO010000079.1 coordinate 8,391, forward strand.
AGACCGCATTGGTGTTATTTGGGGCTCAGGTGTGGGCGGGTTAAAAACCTTCCAAGAAGAAGCCAGAGAATATTTTGGTGGAGACGGAACACCTCGTTTCAATCCTTTCTTCATTCCAAAAATGATTGCTGACATCGCAGCTGGTCACATTTCCATTAAATACGGACTTCGCGGTCCAAATTATGTTTGTGTGTCGGCCTGTGCTTCAGCTACCAACGCTATAATCGATGCGTTTAACCTCATTCGCCTTGGCAAGGCCGATGCCATCGTTACTGGTGGTTCAGAGGCAGGTGTCAACGAAATGGGCATGGGCGGTTTTAATGCGCTCAAAGCGCTCTCAACCCGCAACGATTCTCCTGAGACTGCATCCCGTCCATTTGACCTAGACCGTGATGGTTTTGTTTTGGGCGAAGGTTCAGGATGCCTTATCCTTGAAGAATACGAGCACGCTATTAAACGTGGTGCAAAAATTTATGCTGAGGTTATCGGAGGCGGTATGTCCGGCGATGCCTATCACATGACCGCTCCGCACCCAGAAGGCTTAGGTGCCCGCAACACCATGCTTGCGGCTATTGAAGATGCTGAAATCAATCCTTCTGAAATCGATTACGTCAACGTACACGGTACCTCTACACCTCTTGGTGACATCGCAGAGGTAAAAGCTATTCAACAGGTATTTGGCGAGCACGCCTATAACCTGAACATCAGTTCTACCAAATCCATGACCGGTCACTTGTTAGGTGCTGCTGGTGCAATAGAAGCCGTAGCGTGCGTATTAGCCGTTCAAAACGACATGGTTCCACCAACCATCAATCACTTTACCGATGACCCAGAGCTAGACCCTAAGCTCAATTTTACCTTCCATAAACCACAAGCGCGCGTTGTTAACGTTGCTTTATCAAATACATTTGGTTTTGGCGGTCACAATACATCCATTATCGTTAAGAAATTCAAGGCTTAAGCTTTTGAAAATCCCGTTTTTTCATAAACCCAAGTCGAAAGAAGAACTTGAGGTCATACGATTTGTGCTCAAGCAATTTGCTTATAAACCGCAAAGAATTTCATTTTTTGTTCAGGCGCTAACGCATAAAAGTGCTTTGCCTGACGCAGGTCAGCACGCGGCCAATGAGCGCTTAGAGTTCCTCGGCGATGCCGTTTTAGACGCAGTAGTTGCTTCATTTGTTTTCCAGAAATACCCTGAATTAGACGAAGGTCAACTCACAAAAATCAAATCTAAGATTGTAAATCGAAAGTCGTTGTCTGCCATCGGCGAGAAAATGGGCATCAGAAACCACCTTATTTATAGTCAGGGCAGGAGTATCAATTTGGCAGGCTTAGAAGGCAATGCTTTTGAGGCGCTTATTGGTGCTATTTACCTGGATTCTAATTTTGAAACAGCGCAAAAGGTGCTGATTAATACGGTGCTCAGGAAATACTTAAACCTGAATAAACTCTTAGAGGAAGAACTTGATTTCAAGTCAACGCTATTTATTTGGTGCCAACGCAAAAAGCTCAATTTATCTTTTGAATTGGTCAATGAGCAATTTGTAGACGGAAAGGCTGTCTATGAAATGGAGGTTCAGATCAACAGGACAAGCTATGGCAAGGGCAAAGGGTTTTCTAAAAAAGAGGCCGAGCAAGCGGCCGCAAAAGAAACACTGGCCTTGATGGGAGAAATATAAGGATACACAATATTTAATAAAATTTGTAGTACATTTGCCATATAAATGATTGAGATATGACTTGGACAGACTTCGTTTACAAAATTGGTGACACATTTCAATGGTCTTTTG
>CAZINO010000080.1:0-9951 GCA_964540625.1 uncultured Lishizhenia sp.
CAATTTGGAACGTAACATTACATTAAATTTGTCGATGATGCTTGTTATTTTACGTCTGTTTTTGGTTTGTTTTCCTTTGGCGCTGCTCGCTCAATATCCGCTACAACAAGCGGTCAAGGCGCTTGTTCAGGACCCGCAACTCCAAGGTGCAAATCTGAGTATTTGTGCAATTGACTTACAAACCGGAGACACCCTTTTGGCATACAATCCTCGGCAAGCGCTTCCGGGTGCCTCAATTACCAAATTAGTGAGCACAGCCGCCGCGTTAGCTGTTTTGGGCCCAGATTACCGTGCCAAAACACAACTTGTTTTGGAAGGATACATGAAACCCAACGGCATTTGGGAAGGCAATTTGCGCATTGTCGGCGGCGGAGACGTCTCTTTAGGTTCGCGTTATTTTAATACCGCTGGCAACGAACTTCAGTTTCTAGATGAATGGTTTGCGGTAATCAGCGCTGCAGGCATTAAGTGTATAACAGGTCAAATCATTGCCGACGGCGCCAGTTTTGGTGCATTTACCTGCCCACTTGGGTGGCAACAGGTCGACATGGGCAACTATTACGGTTGTGGTGCTTTTGGTCTTAACTTTTATGACAACACACTCAAACTAAACTTTCAAACCGGTAGTTCAGGAAAACCCCTTCAATTGAAAGGGATTTATCCTACGGATCAGCACTACCAATTGCGCATCGAAGCCGTTTCTGCCGCTATTTCTTCAGACCAAACCTTTATTCACGGCGTGCCTTTTGATGATACTCGGGTCATTAAAGGAAAGTTGCCGGCGAATCGGAGTATATTTGAAGTTAAAGCGAGCATGCCAGACCCCGAACGATTACTCGCTGAAATGTTCTATCAAAAGCTACAGGCAGGTGGTATTCGCGTCGATGGCGGCGCATTTTCGTCACGGTTTCTTCAGATGGGGCCTTCACATGTGAGCGCAAAAGTCATCCACACCACGTATGGCCAAACACTAAAAGACATCATTTATCATACCAATCAGCGCAGTATCAATCTTTTCGCCGAAGGTAATTTACTACAAATTGGCTATAAAGGCAGCGGTGCTGGCACGTATGAGCAAAGCCTGATAGTCTTGGATAGTTTACTTGCGCAGTGGCAAATTGGTCCGTGTCGGATTGTAGACGGAAGTGGCTTGTCCAAAGAAAACCGGATGAGTGCTGCACAATACACCCAATTACTTGCAGTCCAATGCCAGCAAAGTTATTTCTCTTCCTATTTAGCCAGTCTTCCAATTGTTGGCAGCAGTGGAACAGTTAAAAATCTATGTAAAGGTCAGGCTGCCCAAGGGAAAGTCTATGCCAAAAGTGGCAGTATATCAGGCATCAAAGCCTATGCGGGGTATGTAGATTTACCAAATGGAGGTCGGGCTGCATTTGCGCTTATTGCCAATGATTATACCATTTCAGGCGCGGCTATGGCGGGCAAATTTGAACCAATACTCAATGCGCTGGCTACATACCAAGCTCAACCCGAATAATTTCTGTCCAAAAATCTTGAATACTGATCTGTGCACAACTGAGCATTTGCGGTACAATACTCGCGGGGGAAAATCCAGGTGTTGTATTGACTTCAATTACATGTGGTTTGTCAGCCACGATCATAAAATCGATGCGTGCAATTGAACGCAAACCCAGTAATTCATATATTTTTTTGGCCTGTTGCTGCACTTCGACTCCAAGAGTTTCTGCTATTCTAGCCGGCGTTATTTCTTTTGATTTCCCGTCGTATTTCGCTGCGTAATCAAAAAATTCAGTTTCGCTAACTATTTCCGTTAATGGAAGCGCTACAATTTCATTTTGCTTGCGATAAACACCACACGTAACCTCAGTGCCGTCTAAAAATGCTTCCGCAACTACTGTGCCTCCTTCTTTAAAGGCAGCGTCAAAAGCGGGCTGCACTTGCGTAACGGATTTCACTTTAGAAATGCCAAAGCTCGAACCAGAATCCGAAGGCTTGACAAACAAAGGAAGACCTAATTGATTGCATAATTCTTGGGCATCTATGGCCTGTCCATATCTAAATAATTGGGATTGCGCCACGGCAAATCCAAAGCCCTTTAAAAATTGATTGCAATACCATTTATCAAAGGACAGGGCAGAGCCTAAAACGCCCGAATTAACGTAGGGAATTTGAAGCATGTCAAGATAAGCTTGAATTTTACCGTTTTCTCCGGGGTCACCGTGCGTGTAGATAAGTGCTGCATCGATGTCAGTAGTCTCTTTGAGCTTGACTTGCCAATTTTCACGGTTAATTTCTATGAGTACACAACTCAAGTGACTCGGGAAATGTTGTTGAATGGTTTGAGCACTCTTGATTGAAATTGCATATTCGGAAGAAAAACCTCCACAAATGAGACCGATGCGCTTCATGCGTTTATTTTAGGGCGAAATTATCTAAAATTGGTAATTTCGCAGCATGAGGCCCTTGTATTTTATTTTTTGGCTCGGTTTAGGTTTTAGTTTTCGCCTATTTTTTAGACGCATCAGAGAGGTGCGCCCGAGTCGGACGCTTTTTGGTAGAACTATCTTTGTGAGCAATCACCCTTCTGCATTTCTTGACCCATTGGTTATTTCGCGCTTGCGCACCCCAGTAGTTTATTTCATGACCCGTTCGGATGTTTTCAATTGGTTTACCAAACCGCTCTTTTGGTTGGCGCAAATGATTCCCATTTACCGCGCCCAAGACGGAGGTAATTCCCAAGAGAAGAACAAGAAAGTTTTCAAGAAGGCAACTCAAACCTTGGCTAAAAAACGCAATCTCCTCATTTTTGGTGAAGGACTGACCGACGACGTATTTGAACGACGTCTCAAGCCGATTAAAAAAGGGGCCATACGCATTGGTTTCACCGCCCTTGAAGACCTCGATTGGAAATATGAAATTCAAGTACAAGGTTTAGGTATCAATTACACCAATCCAGGTATCATGCGCAGCGAGGTGCTCATTGCTGCTGCTGAGCCAATTGTTTTGAACAATTACAAAGAAGCCTACCTAGAAAATCCGAGTAAAGTGATTTCAGAACTCAATAGAGAGTTGGAAAACCGCATGCAAGCGCAAATTACCCACCTGCGCTCAGATGAACACCTTCAACTGCATGAACAAATCATGATGCTCAACCGCAAAGGCATGCATGTGCATTGCTATGACAAGCAATACACGCTTGAACAGCGTTGGGCTTATTCGCAACAATTAGCCGAACGTTTGAATACCAATGCTCCTGCCCACTTAGAAGTATTGCAACAAGACATGAATGCGTATTTCAAAATGCTCGAACAAAACGACCTGAGCGAAGCCGAATTGTACTGGTTTGCCATCGAAAAGAATTGGAGGCTCCAAACATTTTGTAAATGGCTCATTCAACTACCTATGTTTCTAATCGGACTTATTCCAATAGGATTGCCAACTTTTTTTGTAAAGCGTTTTGTGGAGAAAAAAATGAAGCGCCGCGTCTTTTGGTCTTCAACCAAAATGGCAATGCTCTTGGTGATTCTTACTTTTTGGAATCTCTTCTTATTTAAAATGGCGTCGCTCTACATATGTTTGAGCACCACAGTTTGGATTGCCCTTTTCTTGAGTATGAATTTAGTTGCGCTTGGATACTACCTATTCGGAAAAAACACCACCCTGCTTTTGAAATCTTTGCGTTATAATGCACAAAAACTACAATCAATTGTTCAACAGCGCAAAGAGTTACTCACCCAAATTGAAACTTTTCAATTCTAATGGAAGAATCGACCCGTATTAAAAAACCCAAATGGCTTAGAGTCAAGTTGCCTACCGGCGAAAACTACCGTAAGGTCCGTGGCTTGGTAGACGAGCATAAATTACATACAATTTGTGAGAGTGGCAGCTGTCCCAACATGGGGGAGTGCTGGGGTGAAGGTACAGCAACGTTCATGATTCTAGGTAATATTTGTACAAGATCTTGTGGATTTTGTGGCGTTCAAACGGGTAAGCCTGAAGCCGTTGACGAATTTGAACCTGGGCGCGTAGCCAACTCCGTTAAAATCATGGGTGTTAAGCACGCTGTAATTACTTCCGTTGACCGCGATGACCTCAAGGATGGTGGCTCCAGTATTTGGGCTCAAACCGTCCGCGCCATTCGCCAACAATCGCCGGGCACAACCCTAGAGACACTCATCCCTGATTTTGCAGGTATCTGGGAGAACCTTCAAGTCATTATCGATGTCGCTCCGGAAATTGTTTCACACAATTTGGAAACCGTGCGCCGCCTTACCAAACAAGTACGTATTCAAGCCAAATACGACCGCAGCCTAGAGGTACTGTTTCGCCTGAAGAAAGGCGGAATGCGCACCAAATCTGGCGTCATGCTCGGGCTCGGAGAATCTGAACAAGAAGTTATTGAAACCATGCAAGACCTGCGATCGGTTCAGGTTGATATACTCACCCTAGGTCAGTATCTTCAGCCCACCCCAAAACATTTGCCAGTTGCTGAATTTATAGAACCCGAACAATTTGCTTATTATCAGAAAATAGGCCTTGAAATGGGTTTTCGCTTTGTGGAGAGCGGTCCATTGGTCCGATCTTCTTACCATGCCGAAAAGCACTTATTTGATCTTTAAAAATGAGGAAAAACGCAATAAAAAAATTTTATGAAAAAATTGTGTAAAAGCCTTACATCTAGAATCATTATTAAGAGAATATTTCTTAATTTGGTCGACTAATCATGCACACTTAAAAATCTGTTATGAATAAAAAGGTATATGTCTTTGGTTCTCTGATAGTTGCGAGCGTATTCGCACTAGCTTACACCGCTTACCAATTCTTGCCGCAAACGGCATTTTACAGTCAGAAAAGCTTGACTGTACTCCAAGAGGGTCGCTCCACTGACGCCATTGCTTGGTTAAAAGCGCGTTATCTCGATGTAAATACAGGTGAGCCAGTTTCGCCAGAAACACTTGCTCAAATCGATCAAGAAATTCGTAAAAAAGGGACTTCTAAATCAATCGTTTTTGAATCTTTAGGTCCAGATAACATTGGCGGTAGAACCCGAGCTATTTGTATAGACCGTTCAAACATCAATCGTGTTTGGGCAGGTGGTGTATCCGGTGGCTTATTTGTTTCCAATAACAAAGGAAACTTCTGGGAGCGCGTACTACCTTACGTAGAGGCTGGCGCCAACCCTTTTATTTCAAGCATGACCATGACGCCAGATAACACACTTTATGTAGCAACTGGTTCAAATGAAGAAGGTTGGGGCGGTAACGGCGTTTGGTACTCAACTGACTTTGGTACAACTTTTACCAAAGTGCCAGGTTCTGCGAGCTGCACTGAAGTAGCAAGTTCTGATGCAGACAACTACGTTTGGATGGCCACTGCCTCTGGACTCAAGAAATGGAAAGTAGGAGATGCCTCCACGACCAGCGTTCCAGCTTCGAGCGGTGGTTGTTTTGCGCTTCAAGTGTCAAAAGACGCCCAAGTCATTGTAGCAGCTTACGCTGCAAACAAAACGTTCGTTTCAAATGACGGTGGTAATTCATTCACGGACAAATCTGGCTCTATAGCCAACAATTTAGTTCCGACTGGTGCTGCGCGCATTGAGTATGCCATCTCACCAACTAAGAATAGTTCTAATGCTTACTCTTTGTACGCCGCAAGAACAAATTCGAACCTCATGTCCATGCACGTGTCTCATGACAACGGTCAAACTTGGAATCAATTCGTTGGTCCATCTGGTCCTCCGAATGAGTTTGATATCTACCGTAACCAAGGTACCTACAACAGCATACTTTCTGTAGACCCAACCGACAACGAGCGTTTACTTATCGGTGGTATCGATGTATGGGAATGGAAACAAACTGTTAATAATCCACCGTCTGGAGGTTTTGAGAAAATCTCTCTATGGTTTGTTAATCCTAGCTCTCCTACATACGTTCACGCCGACAACCACGAAATGAAATGGGACAACAACAACCGTTTCTACGTAGGTAACGACGGCGGTGTAGGTGTATCCAATAATAAAGGTCAGTCATGGTATCCGGCAAACCGCGGCTATAACGTCACTCAATTCTATGGCATTGCATTCGATGCTGGTGGCCGCGTGATGGGAGGTACGCAAGACAACGGTACACTATACAACGACTTTACGCTTTCTACTTACCATGAATTCCGTGAAGTGAACGGCGGCGATGGTTTTGAATGCGAAATCTCCTTCTTCAATCCGAGCGTGATGTTCTCTTCTATTTATTACAACAGTATTTCTCGCTCCGGAGACCGCGGTGTTAACTGGACAAACTTCAGCCCGAATCTTCCAGGTACCTACGACCCACCAGGCACAGACGGCAGTCCAAATCACCCGTTCCATACCGAACTCTTCTTAGCGGAGTACTTCGACCCTAACTCAGAAGATTCAGTAACTTATATTCCTAAAAAGAACTACGATGCTGGCGACATGCTACGCATTCCTTCAATGGCATCAGGAGACACCATTACGCTTTCTGCACCAACAGCCCTTTATTTCGATGATACCCTTTACTATGATCCTTCCTTGACCGTTAATGGCGTGAACTTCGGAATCAACAACGCAACAGGAGAAACCGTAGAAATGGGAACAGACACCGTTATTTTTAACGTTGCTTGGGATACCCTACGTATTGCGGATCCATATCAATCTTGGTTTTTGGTATATGTCAACGCAAACGGTGGCGAGCTATGGGGAACGCGCAATGCAACCCGTTTTTCTGTAACCAATCCAGGTTGGTTGTGCTTAGCAAAAGGTATTGGCGGCGGTTTATTCAACTCAGTTGATGTTGAATTCTCTCGCGACCTCGACCATTGCTACATCAGTGCTGGTAACGGCGTTTGGCGTCTAGATGGTTTGGGTAGTATCTACACCAGTGATCCAAACTTTGCCTCCAAAGCAGGTTATGTTACGCAAGGTGCAACCACAACAGCCCCAACAGCAACGACCCTCACCAAAATTACCAATACATCCTACGAAGGTATAGCCGTGAATCCAAATAACGCCAACGACCTCGTATGTTTTGCTGGCTTTAACGGAACCAACAAGCGCACCAACAATGCTACGGCCAGTGCACCTGCATTTACCAATTTAGGTGCTATCGTATCAGGCATAGCTACTTACGATGGTATTATTGATCGCAACGATCCAGATATCTTAGTTGTAGGAACATCTAGTGGTGCTTGGGTTTCAGAGAATGGTGGCGCAACTTGGGAAAACGCCTCAACAGGATTCGAAGGAACACCTGTTTATGAAGTTCGTCAGAGCTGGCGTTCATTCGATGAAGGCAATGGCCGCCCAGGAGAAATTTACCTCGGCACCTTTGGTCGCGGTATTTGGAGAACAACTCAATACCTAGGTACCAATAACAACTCTGGTACACCAGGTGGCGAATTCAAAACCAAATTACGCACATACCCTAACCCAACCAAAGACAATACAACCCTTGCTTTTGAACTAGCTCAAAGCGGAAAGGCTCAAGTGGAAGTATATTCCATAACAGGTCGTTTGGTTTGGAGCAAGACCCTCCAATTAGCTGATGGCACACAAGAACTCAGCATCGACAGCGCAGATCTACCTGCCGGAACTTACATTGTGAAGTTCAACTCAGGAAAGCAATCAGATACAGCGAAATTCATCAAGCTGTAATTCAAATTACCAAATGATAAAAAAAGGAGGCCATGGCCTCCTTTTTTTATGGCTGTACTTCGCAACATTCAATGGATGGTCTGCTATTTGGCGCTTCGGGCTTTTCTACTTTAGGGCTGATATACGGAATACCTAAACCGAGGCCTCTCAAGACCAGTAAAAATCCAATTAATAGGAGCATTACTTTTTGTGTTTGCTTAGGTAAAAGTCGATAAAAGCGTTCTTGGCCTATTAAAGGGATAAAAAACATGACAGGGAGCGTTCCTAGACCAAAAAATAGCATGCTAAGGATTGTGTCAGGTAATGATTTGCTGGAGAGTCCATGAAGGAGCGCTAAATAAACCATACCACAAGGCAAAGTGCCGTTGATCAGCCCAAATAAAAAAGGTCTGAATTTTAGATTGACCTTCTTTACGATAGGGAATAATTTAGTACTTAACGACCCAATATACCGTGTGATGGGCCGTGAAATTTGCCAGGTTTCAAGCGAACCAAAAGTTGCAGATGCAATAAAAATGAATCCCGTTAATATACTTATAAGTTGGATAGCGTAAATCCATATTTGTCCAATACCAATTATTCCAAGTAGAAAACCAAGATAGGAGTAGGTGGTTAATCTTCCAAAATTATAGGTCAAACTTCCCCAAATTGCGGCTTTTTTATTCGTTCTGTTGATAGGTGCTGCAAAAGCCAAGGGGCCACACATTCCGACACAGTGCAGGGTAGCTTGTAAACCTATAAGGAATGATATACTGTATTGAAATATCATTTGCGCAGATAACTGGTCTGCTGAAGATACGTTTTTCCTTTGATTTGGTATCGGAGCGCTACGGCATAAGCGCCTTTTTTCAATTGCGCAATCGGGAAACTATCACCAACCGCTAAATCGAGTTCAAGATCGCTTGACTTATCGTTGTAGCACATAAAAGACGCGTGTAATTTCTCAATCTTTTCTGCTCCTTTTGCAGCAAAATATAGCTTTCCATCCTTCTCGAAAAATTGCAATGGGTAGTTAGCGTCTTCGGCCCTTTGCTTCGCTGCGATATCGGCATCTAAAGTTTGTTCTTGTTCGTAGTAGTCTTCGGCTACAAGTTCTGATGATTCATTTGTAATGACAAATACCATATAACTGATAAATACCACGAAGGCAATCATTGCCATTATTACTGCGTTTCTGAAACTCATTTTTTAAAGGATTGGTCCGAAAAATTTAGTTTTTATTGTTTGTATTTTTTTCCCATTGCCATAGATATGGACCTTGATTTTTTTAGTTCCATTACCGATATAGCTTCTTGGAAAACGGATGATCAGGCGTTCTTTGAGTTCTGTTTCTGGCTTGAGTACAAGATTCTTTTTGACAGTTTGCACTTCACCTGTGTTATTTTCCAACTTGAATTTTATCCTAAAAGATTGATGTGTTTTGTTGAGTAAATTCACTTCATAAATATTAGTTATATGCCCATTCTCGTCCATTTGATAGGTGGAACCCCGCTGCCTAATTAAGGTTGTTTGAAAATCTTCCCTTGTTGCAATGAGCGTTATTAAAGTGATCAGCAGGGCGAACAACAATATGGAGTATGCTTTCACACGGCGTGTCCATTGAAAAGGAAGTCTTGTTTTGATACCTTCTTCTGAAACAAAGCGCACCAAGCCTTTTTCTTGCCCTACCGCCGCCATCATGTGGTCACAGGCATCTATACAGGCCGTACAATTGATGCATTCGAGTTGCGTTCCATTGCGTATATCTATGCCAGTCGGGCAAACCTGTACACAATGCAGACAATCAATACAATCCCCTTTCTGAATTGCTTTTCGGTCTTCACCTTTTTTGATTTTCGCCCTGTTTTCTCCCCTGATATGATCATATGCCACTACCATAGAGTTTTGGTCGAGCAATACGCCTTGTAAGCGCCCATAGGGGCAAATAGTGGTGCATACTTGCTCTCGTAGAAAAGCAAAAACCCCATAAAATGCATACGTAAAAATAACGATGGCCATAAAACCGCCGAGGTGTTTTCCGAGCGGGTCAGTTTGTATGCGCCAAAGTTCATCTGAACCAATGATGTAGGCTAGAAAGGTATTTGCAATTAAAAAGGAGAGTAACCAAAAGATGACATGCTTACTCACTTTTTTAATGATTTTTTGTGTTTCCCAGGGTGCTTTATCGAGCAGCCGTTGTTGCGCGGCGTCTCCTTCAATCCAGTATTCAATTCGACGGAAAACCATTTCCATGCCTGGCCTGCATCTTCGCCCGCCGACGCGCGCTCCATGGCAATGGCCGTGTTGTCATTGACGCTGCCGTGCTG
>CAZINO010000081.1:0-4076 GCA_964540625.1 uncultured Lishizhenia sp.
ATGAAGAGGTTAAAACTTTTTCGACTGATGCAAGCACGGCGTTTATAACAGTATTTACCTGTTCATCAGTGAGGTTGTAATATACCGGTAACGAAATTTCGGTGGCGTAGTGGGAGTAGGCCACAGGGAAATCAGCAATTTGATAGCCTAAATTCTTGTAAGCCGTGAGTAGAGGTAAGGGTTGAAAATGTACATTAACCGCTACATCGTGTTCAAAAATTTCTTGAATAATGGCATCTCGTTGTGCTTCGGTACAATTGTTTATTCTCAATTGATAGAGATGGAAGGAGCTGATCTTATTTTCGTTTTTTGAAGGCGGCAACTGTGCCCAAGAATAAAGGGCAAAAGCACGGTTATATTTTTCAAAAATGGCCTCGCGTCGATCTAAATTTTCTTGGTAACGATTTAATTCAATGAGTCCAATAGCGGCTTGAATATCGGTCATATTGCATTTAAATCCGGGCTCCAAGACATCGTAGCGCCATGCACCTTTTTGGGTTTTAGCCAAGGCATCTTTGGATTGTCCGTGCAAGATTTTGATATTAAAGGTTTTGTAAATCTCTTCGTGGTCAAAGCCTTCGGGCAAGTTAAATGAAATAGCCCCACCCTCTGCGGTGGTCAGGTTTTTAACCGCATGGAAAGAAAATACTGTAATGTCAGCGATGCTGCCCACGCGTTGCTTGTTGTAAAAAGCACCAAAACTATGCGCTGCATCTGCCGCAATCAAAATGCGTCCGAGTTGTGCTTGTTGTGCTGAACTAGGATTAAATAGGTGTTTTTTCTCGGAAACGAGTTGAAATAGCGCGTCATAATCGCAAGGAAAACCCCCGATATCAACAGGCATGATCACTTTCGTTTTGGCAGTTATTTTAGCTGCGACTTGATTCAGGGACATATTGAAGTCAGCGGCATTCACATCTACCATTACTGGTGTGGCGCCGGTATGCAACACCACGTTGGCACTGGCACAATAAGTGTAAGCCGGAATAATCACTTCGTCACCTGGCCCGACACCCCACCAGCGCAGCAGAACTTCCATTCCGGTGGTCCAAGCGCTAACAGCAATGGTGGTTTTGGCGCCGCAATACGCACTTATTTCTTTTTCGAATTGTTTGGTTCTAGGTCCAGTAGTAATCCAGCCGCTTTTGAGTGCTGCGGTCACCTCGTCTATAACTGGTTGGTCAATTCTAGGTGGAGAAAACGGAATCATGAGATCGATGTTAGATGTTTGTAAAAAGAAGCGGCAATTTGGTCACGATTGAAGTGTTTGCTGACATAGGCACGTCCATTTCGACCGGCCACCTCAATGGCGTTGGTATTTGCAGCGAGTTTAAGGAGTAACTCGACGAGCGCTCGGACATTTTCTGGTTCAAAATACCACCCAGCCTCTGCTTTTTCAATAAAATGTTGTCGGGCCTCACCGTCTACGCCAAGCAATAAAGGGACCTCCATGGAGAGCGCTTCAAAGACTTTAGATGGAATAGCGCCTTCAAATATGGCTAATTTTTTTAGTGGAACAAGTGCTACATCGATGTCTTTCAAGACGGAAGGCATTTGCGTTTTTGGAACAGGATCTAGAAAATAAACATTGGTGAGTTCAAGGTCTTTTTGAAGCTGTAGTAATTTGGATTTTTCTGGACCAACTCCTTGGATGATGAATTTCAATCTCGGTATATTTCTGACTTCATGCGCTGCGTGTAAAATCACTTCCAAACCCTGCGCATAGCCAATAATGCCGCCATAAAAGAACAAAACGTCTTGTTCGCTAAATCCATTTTTGCTGCGAAAAGCACCTGCTTCGAAATTTTCTGGGTTGTAAAAATTGATATTGACACCATTCGGTAGCCAGTATACCGCTTTGTGCGCAAAACGGGTCGTGATATCGTTGGTGATACCTTGTGTTTGCCCTGTAATGAGCGCCGCTTTTTGATAGCATTTTGCCTCTAGTTGATAAGCCAAATTGAGCATCGTTTTGTTGTTTACAATGCCGAGCTTTTCTGCACTTTCCGGCCAGAGATCACTCACATTAAAGATGAGTTTAGCGCCGAGTTTTTTTGCCAAAGCCATGGCGCTGTAGCCCAAAAATAGGGGCGGGCTTTCCACTAAAAGAAAATCGAATTGTTCGAGTTTTCTTCCGCGCCAATACGAAGACCATACAAAGCTGAAGTAATTCAATAAGCGGGCAATAATGCCCTTTGAGCTCGAGATATAAATCCAAGAACGGTGCACGGCTATACCCTCAATTTGTTCTTCCCGATTTTGACCGTTCCGATAAGCTTGTTGAATTACCATTTGGGGATAATTCGGCAATGCGGTGAGTACTTCAATGTGAGCCCCATAGGCTTTAAGTCGAATGGCTAACTCGTGGAGCCTGTTTTGCGGCGCGCCAATCTCAGGTGGATAATATTGGGTCAAGAAGAGAATCCTCATATCATCAATTTGGATAAAGAGTGAGATTTCCAGACGGATTGAATAGCGCTAAACCAACACAAGAAAAAGACGATGCCAGACTCACGCTGAAGTACACTTTCAAATAGACAGAAAATGACAAATACGAGCATAAAAAGCAATGTTGCAAGTTCTTTTTGAGCAAATGCTTTTCGAATAAATAGCACCACAATTGCACATAAAAGTATAAAGCCAATGATGCCGATTTCATTCCATACCTGTAGGAATTGATTGTGGGGATTGAACGCTTTTTTTGCTTGTTTAGGGTAACCCCAAATGAGTAGCTTCTCTTTGAGTGCAGTCTCCATGCCACCCAAACCGAGGCCGAACGGATGCGCACAAGCTTCTTCAATACTGGCAGTCCAGAGTATGAGGCGGAGTTCATTGCCTTGTAGCGGTTCTTTTCTAGAGCGCACAAAAGTATTAGAATCTTTGAGATAGTGCTGAGTGAAACCAAGTGCATTAGCGACGTCTGCCTTTATTTCAGGGCTTTGTAATGAAAGTAAGATGCCAAAAATAAAGAAAGAAATTCCAGCAACTAAACTGCGAAGCCCCCCCCATGCATGATAAAGGATACGACTGATGTATACCACAAAAACAAGAAGAAGTGCTAAAATACCAGCGAGGGTACCTAAATGTATATGCATGCACGAAAATAATACAATGAGGGCCCAAGATATCCAACGTGACTTGTCCGAAAACCAAGCAATTTTTTTATACAACAATCCTAGAATGCTGAATATCAAAAATGCTGAAAAATAAGTCGGATGATGTACTTGAGAGAAATAGGTTGTACTAAAACAGCGCACACTTGTGCCTAAAGTTAACTGACACATGAGTGCATCGTAGTAGGCAATTCCGATTAAAACGAGACAGGCAAGTGTGTGCGCCAGCCACATTTTAGCCATTGGAAGTGGGTTTTTCCATTGAAAAGAAAAGAGCACCGGAAAAGCAATAAATGCCAATTTTCGCTCAAGCGCCGGGGCGTCAGGTGTCACTGACCATGTGAGTGAAAGCGCAAAAAGGATAAACAGAAAAATCCACAAAATAGGCTGATTTGAAAACTTAAGGCGGTTTTCTTTGCGACGTAGTCCAATAAAGGTGATGAGCAACAACAATAAAATCATAGGCCCAACAAGTTCTTTGAACAAGAGCCATAAGCCACAAAAGGCAATGAGTATTAAATGATATATGCGTTCTGTTGGCGACATTTAAACTGTGAGATAAAAAGTACGCAGTTTTTCTGCTTCACAAGACCAGTTGTAGTTGTTTTCGAATTGCATTCTTGCATTTTGCCCGAGTTGAAGCGTATGTTGTGGCTTGGCAACAAAATCTTGGAGGGCGTGAGCAATGTCCAATTCGCTTTCCGGATCGACAAAGCAGCCACAGGTTTCCTCTGAAAGTAATTTTCTATACAGCGGGAAATCACTGGCCAATACAGCACAACCAGCGGCCATATATTCAAACATTTTGATTGGATAGGCCTCTTTATAACTCGGTGTGGGGTGGAGGGTAACAATTCCTACAGAACTTATTTGTAGAATTTTTTGAATCTGGGCTCGGTCTACTTGACCGTAATAAGTTACTTTTTTCCAGGCGTTGCTTGCTTCGAGTTCGGCTTGTAGAAT
>CAZINO010000081.1:4176-9361 GCA_964540625.1 uncultured Lishizhenia sp.
AGTCGGCGGCTTATACGTTTTTCGTAAAGGGCATAAACCAACGAAATCATTTTTCTAAATAACCATGGAATCCAGTATTTATCCATGATTTGCTTAGGTACGTCTTCGTGAGCATCGAAAATCACTTTGGCACCTGTTGCCTGGAGGGGTTTGACCAAACGCAATAACTCTGGGTCGTGCAATTGATAGATAGCTGCATTCACACGCAACGCTTCTTTGAAAACGAGGTCGACAGTTTGCCGCATTCGGATGCGACGCTGTTTGGTATTGGCTTCAAAACTGTGAATATGAACACCGTCTTGAAGGCGCGTTTGGGTATTGGGAACCACTACATGCACCTCAAATTCGCTTGCCATCGTTTTTGCCATCTTGTGAAAGATCCGGATATCGCCATCGAGATGAACGCTTGTAAGGTGGCAGATGCGAAGCGGCTTGGACATAGTAGTTTTACGATTTTTGTCGTAAGAAGAGAATGAATAGAATGAAGCCCCACCCACCGCTAAATAGTAGCGTGAGTAAAGAACCGGAACTCAACAAAAGTAAGGGGAAAATCTGAAGACTAAAGGCCATAGCTGGCTGTGTTTTCCTATGTAAATTGTTTAAAAACCAAAAAAAAATGGCAAGTATAAACGCCGATAGCGGAAGGCCCCACCATCCAAAGTTGGCATAGCCCCGCATAAAATGAGCGGTATTCACACTTCCATTGATGCCTTGTTTGGCATAGGTTGGGTAAAATAGCGGATACAATTCCAGGTTGTAGTCTTTAGTTGGTTGACCAATCAACTTGGCATACGGGCCAAAATCTTGACCAAATAAAAAAGGCTTGTCTTTAGGAACGTGCTCAAACCAAAGGCCAAGCGTTTTACCGGGAACAATAAAAATTCTTTTGAAGATGCCTTCAGATACTTGTGCGGTTTTTGGCGAATTTACATTTATTGTTTTCAGGTCGTGTTCTCCGCCATGGAGCTGTGGATTATTGGCAAAAACCGCCAAAACAAAGAGTAAACCTGTAGTAGTGCTCAGGGCAAGCGTTGCGAGCCACTTTTTTGATAGAATGAAATAAACCAGCACTGGAATGGTTGTCCAGAGTACCAAACTTTTTTGGAGCAGCGCAAGACCGTACAACGAGCCAAATAGCAAACTAAATACAAAGCCAACGTTATTTTTTTTCTTTAAAAAGAGCAATGTTACTGTCGGTAGAATGGCTCTGACAGTCCAGGTACTCGCATAACGCAACCAACTAGGTAGGCCAGCTGAACTGTTTTTTCTAATTAAGTTGGCTGCTGATAATTTATTGGCTTGCCAAGCTTCTAGAAGTGGTATTTTTCCAAGCCAAATTAAATGAATGAGCACAACAAAGACCCCAATACAGAGCAGTATCCATTCTAATTTTGAGGTGTTCAAGCGTACCGAACCCATCGTTATTCGAAATTCAGGCAGCAAGTTCGTGAGGATGTAAAAAAGACAGAACGGCACAAAAAATAGGAAGAAGAGCGCAGGCGCATATTGTAAACCAGTGCTTTGTAGCAGTCCGATTTGCAATAAGCCATATACCAATAAATAACTTGAGAAGTAGGGGTGTGCTCGTAAAAGTGCTATGAGTCCTTTCATACACGGGCTTTTTCGTAGCGTTGTACAATTTTGTAAATGAGCGCATAATATAAAGCGTATGCTGCAAAGTCGATGTAGCAGTATCGCAGCGCAAAGTCAAAAATATCGCTTCCGGGGTTTGCATAAAGCCACGCCATGGCCCCAAAATAAAGAAGTTGCCAAATGGCACTGAAGCGCACCTCTTTGAGGGCAACAAGCGTCGAGCTCATGGGCGACACAATAAATTTTATGGCTTGGCCAAAAATCAACACAGCAGTAAGTTTTCCTGCTAAAGCCCATTGACTGCCAAAGATAAAAGAGAATAGGGGCGTTGCAAAAAGAAACAAAATGAGGGCAAGCGGAATACTCATCCAAAATAACGCTTTGCTAACGCTCCAAAAATCGGAAGCAACACTTTGTTTGTTTCGGATTTTTTCGGCCTGATGCTGCAAATAAACTTGGGACAGCGCAGTAGAAATCAGTGCCATTGGCAACGACAACACAAGCCTACTTAAGTCGAATTGGCCCGTTTCTGCCTTGCCAAATGCCGCATGAACAATAAATACGGGAAGTGTGAGTGAAATGGTATTCAAAAAAGATGGAAAAGCATGAAAAATGGGAAATTGCCAATATTGTTTTAGGATGTATTTGAGTTGTTGGAGGTCTTTTTGAATACGAAAACCTTGGTTTTTGATTTGTAGAAAAGCACCAATAAAATTCACAAAATCGCCGATTAAACTACCAAATAGAAGTCCTTGGTTGTAACGAAGCCAACCCGTTGCGCTCTGAACAACCGCCTCAGAACCACGACGGTACACTTTGTTCCGTGCTGAAGCCTTGTAGGCCTTTTTTCGAATCAGGTAAAAGTTGAAACACTGGTAACTACTTACAAAAAATACACTAAGTGGAATTAAAAATAAGTAATTGACTTCGCTTTGTTTCAATTCAAAATGCTGCCTAATGGTTGCTTCAAAATAGAAAATGAAGACCCAAATGACCAGGGCAAATAACAAACTGATCAACACGCCTCCTCCAATAATAAAATGTGCATCTTCATCTTTTTCTGGCAAGACAACAGCGCTTTCGTATTTGAAATTAGCAAGTGCTACAAGCATACCAACGGCTGTCACAAAAAGTGCCGCTGTACCGAATTCTTCAGGAGAATACATGCGCCGAAGCAAGGGCTGAAATAGGATGGGTATGAGCTGGGCAACAATGGTTCCAACGATGAGTGTGGTGGAGTTGCGCAGCAATCCGGCTTTTGAAAAACGTTGGATCAGGCCTTTGATCATACCTCGGGTTTATTTACAAAGATAATCAAATCAAAATGCTTTCATTTTTTGGGGTGTCTTGGTAACTAGCGCTATATTTGTGCAAACTTTATTCGATATGAAAAACGTAGCAGTTATTGGCGCCGGCACGATGGGAAATGGCATTGCACATGTCTTTGCTCAATTTGGATACAATGTAAATTTAATAGATGTTTCTGACGCTGCGCTCGAACGCGCTGTAGGAACCATTACCAAAAACCTCGACCGTCAAGTTGCCAAAGGAAGTCTCACAGAAGAACAAAAAAGCCAAACGCTGGCCAATCTCTCCACGTATTCCGATATGGCTGCGGGTGTAAAAGGCGTAGAATTAGTTGTTGAGGCCGCTACAGAAAACGTCGATTTAAAGCTTAAAATCTTCAAAGACCTCGATGCCCTAACAGCCCCTGAGGTAATCCTTGCTACAAATACATCTTCCATCTCGATTACCAAAATTGCAGCGGTAACCAATCGCCCGGCACAAGTAATCGGCATGCACTTCATGAATCCAGTGCCAGTCATGAAACTCGTTGAGATCATACGCGGCTACTCTACCTCTGACGAAGTAACAAATCGCATTATGGAGACTTCGCGCAGTTTAGCCAAGGTGCCAGTTGAAGTCAACGATTATCCGGGTTTTGTGGCCAACCGCATCCTGATGCCCATGATCAATGAAGCCATCTACACACTTTTTGAAGGTGTTGCTGGTGTTGAAGAAATCGATACAGTAATGAAACTCGGAATGGCGCACCCAATGGGTCCGCTTCAATTGGCAGATTTCATAGGTTTAGATGTTTGTTTGGCTATTTTAGAAGTATTACACGACGGCTTTGGCAATCCAAAATATGCGCCTTGTCCGTTGTTGGTCAATATGGTAACAGCTGGTAAAAAAGGTGTAAAGAGCGGAGAAGGATTCTATTCTTGGACCCATGGCACCAAAGACTTGGTAGTCGCTTCGAATTTTAAGAAATAAGAATAAAATATTTTATTAATATTCTATTAAAAGCTCCTCTTATCAAGAGAGCCAAGTTCTTTTTGCAATTTTTCGAGTGCAATTCGATCTATCGGAAAAGTAAGATCGGAGACGTCGAGGTCTTGAAGCGCAACCCAGCGTTGTTTTTCTTGTTCTTCAAAAAATGGGATTTCATATTGCTCAGCCCCAACGAGTAGTTCCTCCTTTTTAATAGATACTCGGTAATAAAAAGCAACTAAATTACTGTCGTCAAAAGCAGAAGCTTGATGAAACTCATTGAAATAAAAGAGCGCTGCACTGTTTATGTCTAGTTGGATTTCTTCCTTTAGTTCTCTAAACAAAGCGGCTTTAATTCCTTCATTTGCCTCGACACCGCCACCCGGAAACTTACTGAAAAATTGACCAAAACGGAATTCATCCGAAATGAGAATTTCGTTGAATTCATTGGTAATTAATGCGTAAACTCTAAGGTTAAAGCGCGCCAATTAGCGGATGTACTTGAAATTCATGCCTGGATAAACCGCTGCTTCTTCGAGCTCTTCTTCGATGCGCAGTAGTTGGTTGTATTTGGACATTCTGTCTGATCTAGAAGCTGAACCTGTTTTAATTTGCCCACAGTTGAGTGCAACAGCAAGATCAGCAATGGTGTTGTCTTCGGTTTCACCGCTGCGGTGACTCATGACAGACGTGTAACCGTTGCGCGTTGCTAAATTGACGGCCTCAATGGTTTCGGTAAGGGTACCAATCTGATTCACTTTTACTAAAATAGAATTGGCTACCCCTTGTGTAATACCTTGTTGTAGTCTTTTGGTATTTGTAACAAAAAGGTCGTCACCGACTAATTGAATTTTGTTGCCAAGCGTTTCGGTAGCGAGTTTCCAGCCTGCCCAGTCATCTTCGGCAAGGCCGTCTTCGATGGAAATGATGGGGTAGCGATTGCACCAATCGGCCCAAAAAGCAACCATTTCTTCGGAAGTTCTGGATTCTCCGGTAGAGGCAAAATTGTATTTTTTGGAAGCTTCATCATAAAATTCAGAAGCTGCAGCGTCCAAAGCAATAAATATATCTTTTCCAGGTGTAAAACCTGCTTTTGTAATGGCCTCCATCACGACTTCAAGTGCCTCTTCGTTGGAACCTAAATTGGGTGCAAATCCACCTTCATCGCCAACATTCGTGGACATGCCTCTGGCCTTTAGAACTGCCTTTAAGTGATGGAAAATTTCGGTTCCCCAACGCAAACCTTCTGAAAAACTTTTGGCGCCAAATGGCATGACCATAAATTCTTGGATATCGATGAGGTTATCGGCATGAGAGC
>CAZINO010000082.1:0-9329 GCA_964540625.1 uncultured Lishizhenia sp.
ACCTCTTCCCATTTCGAACAGAGAAGTTAAGCCTGCTTGCGCTGATGGTACTGCGATTTTGATCGTGGGAGAGTAAGTCGATGCCGTTTTTTAAAAGCCTCACAGTAATGTGAGGCTTTTTTTTTGATGTAAATATGAGTGAAGGAAACATTGCAAATTGTAACATTTTAAGCGTTCAAATTGTTATAAGAATGCAGAGGAGTGTCAGATTATCAAAAGACTATGACTAAACACCAATTTTTTATTCGTATCGTTTTCCTTTTTTATATAACAGGAGCTCTTCAAGTTAAAGCTCAGGAAATAACGCCTGATGATTCGTTCACTTTTGACTTAAGTTTACCAAATCCTACCGCGAATTTGGCTTTTCGTAATATTATGCAGGGATTGGTTCATGCAAGTACCCATTATCAATATGCTTGGAAGCCAGGCTTTTATCTAGGAGCAGGGGTGCATTATAGTTATTTCGCCATAAATGAATTCAGGGTAACCCCCAAAGTATATGGCGGAATTCATTCTGGCGCTGTTTTTATCAAAACTGGTCATGAAAAATTTTGGTCTGAGCGTTTTGGTACCGACATAGGTATTAGAGCCGGATGGGCCAGAAGCTATATTTCTTCTGATGCGCTTAGCACTCAGAATGCTGCACCACAAATACGCGAAGGAATTTATTGGGAACCAAATGTGAGTCTTATTTTAACTTCTGATGTGAACCAGAGTTTTAGACTCACGATAGGATATCCATTTTATGCTTTGTCGTTTTCTCCACAATTAATTGGTATAGAGGGAAATATGGGCTACGACCCAGCCGAATTCGAACAAAATTCAGCATTTTTAAGTGTAGGTTTCGGCTACACTTATTATTTCAATGGTAAAAAGAGTAGTGTCGAAGAAGATTAAGTTTGGATAACGCCAACTTTATAAGGAGCTAGTGAACCTTGATGAGCGGCCATTTCAATCCCCATGGATATCACTTTTCTTGTATCTACAGGATCAATTATCGCATCAATCCATAATTTGCTTGCTGCGTAATATGGCGAAATTTGGGCATCGTATTTGGCTTTTATTTCTTCGAGTAGCGCCTTTTCTTTCTCAGGGTCAATAACTTCACCTTTCGCTTTCAGTTTGGCGACCTCTATTTGAAGCAAGGTTTTTGCAGCTGCAGCACCAGACATAACGGCAATTTCAGCAGTTGGCCATGCAACAATCATTCTGGGGTCATACGCTTTTCCGCACATGGCATAATTACCGGCACCGTAAGAGTTTCCGACGACAATAGAAAATTTAGGCACAACACTATTGGCCATGGCATTAACCATTTTTGCGCCGTCTTTAATTATACCCCCATGCTCACTTTTGGAGCCAACCATAAATCCAGTTACGTCATGTAAAAAAACGAGTGGAATCTTTTTTTGGTTGCAAAGCATAATGAAACGTGCGGCTTTATCAGCACTATCCGAATAAATGACACCGCCAAATTGCATTTCACCTTTCGCATTTTTGACGACAGTTCTGTTATTGGCGATGATACCGACACTCCAGCCATCTATTCGCGCATAGGTAGTAATAAGTGTTTTACCGAAGTCAGGTTTATATTCACTTAAAGATCCGGCATCAACAATAGTTTCAAGCAAATCTTTGGTAAGGTAGGGTTTTGAACGGTCAGATGGTATAATTCCGTAAGCATCTTGCTGATTTTTAGATGGCGCAATACTTGGCGCACGGTCAAAGCCAACTTTGTCTTGTTGTCCGATACGCGACATCAAATCGCGGATTTTAAGTAAGCACTCCTGATCGTTGGCTACTTTGTAGTCACATACCCCCGAGATTTCTGTTTGGGTAGTTGCACCGCCAAGCGTTTCGTTATCAATATTTTCGCCAATGGCGGCTTTAACTAAATAAGAGCCAGCTAAGAAGATTGTACCTGTTTTGTCCACGATAAGTGATTCGTCCGACATAATTGGTAAATACGCACCTCCAGCCACGCAGCTACCCATTACGGCTGCAATTTGGGTGATACCCATAGCTGACATCTTGGCGTTATTTCTAAAAATTCTTCCGAAGTGTTCTTTGTCGGCAAAAATATCTTCTTGCATCGGTAAATATACACCGGCTGAATCGACGAGATAAATGATAGGGAGATGGTTATCCATGGCAATTTCTTGAGCCCTCAGGTTTTTTTTACCTGTAATAGGGAACCAAGCGCCAGCTTTAACGGTTGCGTCGTTTGCAACTACAATACACTGTCTTTGAGAAACATAGCCTATTACAACAACGACGCCTCCGGCAGGGCATCCGCCGTGTTCAGCGTACATGTTGTGGCCAGCCAACGCACCAATTTCTATGCGCTCAGTGTTCGGGTCAAGTAGCGCTTCGATGCGTTCTCTGGCAGTGAGTTTACCACTTTGGTGCTGTTTGTCGATGCGTGCTTGACCGCCACCAAGGTGAATTTTTTCTAACGTTTGTTCGAGCGCTCTGATTTTGAGCCGCATTTGATCTTCGTTAAAATTGAAGTCGAGTTGTTGTGTTGTTGCCATGTGTTGATTGGGTTTCAAATATACGAAATGTAATCTTCCCTTGCCATGTTTGGTCTTTTTCCTATTTTCATGCATTCAAATAATATAGTCCCAGTATGTCAAACAAAGATTCACATCAAACTACAGCAGCGAAACCTCAAAAAAACAGACTCACGCTATACATATTGGTTGCCATGCTGCTTGGCGGTATTTTGGGAGCCATCATTCACAATAGTTGTAATGTCAAAACTGCTGAGCAGTTCAGCACGTATATCAAACTCTTGGCGACTATATTTATTCGTTTGGTTCAGATGATCATTGCACCACTCGTACTCACAACATTAGTGGTCGGTATTGCTAAACTTGGAGATATTAAATCGGTTGGAAGAATTGGGGGTAGGGCACTTGCTTGGTTTTTTAGTGCGTCATTTATTTCATTATTAATTGGATTGTTTTGGGTAAATTTTTTACAACCTGGCTATGGTGTCAATTTATCGAGTGTAGATACCACCACTGCTACCGAGGTTACCGCTAAAACCCAAGACTTTTCGGTACAACATTTTGTAGAGCACATCATACCCAAATCCGTTTTTGAAGCGATGGCAACTAATGAAATATTGCAAATCGTGATTTTCGCTATATTCTTTGGTTTGGCGGCTGCATCCATTGGCGAAAATGTAAAGCCAGTTATCAATGCACTTGACAAAACGTCCCATATCATCCTCAAAATGGTGAATTTCGTCATGAAATTTGCCCCAATTGGTGTCTTTGGTGCTATGGCTGGTGTTTTTGCCGTGAAGGATGTCTCTGATTTAATGTTGACCTATACCAAGTTTTTTAGCTCTTTCTTAGTTGGGATAGCCTCGTTATGGGTCTTCCTCTTACTCATAGGGTATCTCTTTTTAGGGCGCCACTTGAAAACATTGCTCAAGCGCATTGTAAGTCCATTAGTTATTGCGTTTGGAACGACCAGCAGTGAGGCGGTTTTCCCGAAATTAACAGAAGAACTTGAGCGTTTTGGGATCAAGGATCGCATTGTTTCTTTCATGCTTCCACTCGGCTACTCCTTCAATTTAGACGGCAGCATGATGTATATGACATTTGCAAGTATTTTCATTGCTCAAGTCTTCGGCGTACACCTGGATGGTGGTAGTCAATTGACCATGTTGCTTGTTTTGATGTTGACTAGTAAAGGTATTGCTGGTGTACCCAGAGCGAGTTTAGTCGTGGTGGCCGCCACCTGTGGCATGTTTAATATCCCGATTGAAGGCATTGCTTTGATCTTGCCGATAGATCACTTCTGCGATATGTTCCGAAGTGCAACTAATGTATTGGGTAATTCTGTTGCTACTGCGGTCGTTGGTAAGTGGGAAGAAAAAAAGGCTTCCTTATTCGTCGGTGAGAATGGAGCGTAAGGTGGGGGTATGGAGGTCATGATGACCCTCAAAAAGACTTACTTTAAAACCAACATGTTGATAGGTTTCTGAAGTGAAATGAATCCCTTCTTTGTCGAAGTAAGGGTCATTTTCTCCAATGGCAAAATGCAACGCTGCGCCCTTTGGAAATTCATTTTTATCGATATCCGGAGGAAAAACACTAGCCCATAAAATCAGTTGTTGAAAGTATTTAGGATGGCTTTGATAGAACCTTGCTGCCGTAGCGCCACCCTGAGAAAAACCCAATAAATGGATTTTTGCATGCGGGTTTTCTTCAAGGATTTTGACAAGTAATTCTTGAAGATAGGCGTTATTTTCCAAGATGTCTTGTTCGCGCCATTCTTTGGTCATCCAAGAGGCACCAACCCTCCCTGAGCTTCCGTTTAAATAAAATCGATGCGGGCCTTCTGGAACCACAACGCCCCAATGGTCATTCAAAAAATTGAATTTTCGGAAGAAAAACTGCGCGAGTTGGCCATAGCCATGTAAGGCAATAAGGATCTTTTTTTTGCCCTTCAGGTCATTTTGATAATAGCGCCGCGTTTGACTAAAAGTAAGATGCTGTTCAATCATCAGCGTTGGACGAGCAATTTCTTGATTTTTTTACCGTCATTATTACTTAGCTCCACAATATAGCTGCCGTTTGCCAGCTGCGAACAGTCAAGTAATTCAGTGAAACCTTGGAAAGATTTCAATAGAAGAACTTTGCCTTGTAAATCAAAGACTTTGATTGTTTTTAATCCGGCAGTACCAACTTCTATTGTAATGAGGTCTTTGGCAGGATTAGGTACAATTGAAAATTCAAAATGAGTAGGGTTAAGTCCTGTGATATCTATGCCAACACAATTACAATTGACATCTATGGAATCATTGATCGTCATGACATTGTTGTCGTCGCAGGGGCTTCCTGGAAGAATACAAGTTTGATCGTCAATATTGGCTAATGGATTGTAATTACATGCATTCGGATCCATACACCCACTCACATAAAGTGTGCCCACACAATTGCAGAGTGAATCAAGGACATCGTTGAAAGTATCTGGATTGTTGTCATCGCATGGCGTGTCCGGATAAATACAAGTGTTGTTGTCCACATTTGCCAAGGAGTCATAAGTACAAGAATTCGGATCCATGCAACCCTCTACGATAAGAATTCCTGCACAAATACAATCCGGATTAATGGAGTCGTTCATGGTGTTGGGATTGCCATCGTTACAAGGAGATCCTGGAAACAAACAACTATTATCCTCAACGTTTGCCAACGGATTGTAATTACACGCAGCTGGATTCATGCAGCCTGGAATAGGCGTAAAGAGTTGCCCTGTACAATTACAGTTGGCATCTGTGCTGTCGTTGATGGTATTGGGGTTGCCATCGTCACAGGCCGTGTTTGGATACAAACAACTGCCGTCATTAACAGTTGCCAAACAATTGTAATTACAGGAAAGTGGGTCAGTACAACCATATACAGGAGTAGTTGGTCCATAAGCATAGCGTGCAATAGCATGTTGTGTATTCGATTGTGCACTAAATCCAGCAACCACAATTTTATTACCAGGATAGAGGGCCATTCCGTAAGCGTCGTCCCAACTGGTACCCAAAGAAGTTACCGTGTGACCATTTGTGCCGAATCCTGAATCTAGTATCCCATTGGATGAGTACTTTGATACGATAAAATCTCTTACAAAAGAGCTAGGGCCGGTAGTTCCACAGGTTAGCAAAGAACCATCAGGATGTATCAATAATTCATATGAGCAATCCATTCCTGCAACATCTATAATTGAAGTGCCTGGGGTGCTCGGAAAGACGCCAGGGCCAAAAGTCGTTACAAGTCCTCCGTCGCTAGTATTGCGTGCTTGTAAGATAAAATCCCAGGGGCCCACGCCATTTTGCCCTGCCATTATAAGTTTGGTGCCATCGAATTCAATATCAAAAAAGCGCGCATTAAAGTTCATCGGAATAAGCACACCATTGCTACCGAAGGCTGTATAGGGCGCACCGGTTGCAGAAACCTTTGCCAACAATGGGTAATAAACATTGTTGATATAAGCATCGCCGCAAATAAATATATCGTTATTGCTGCCAATGACTGCACTTTGTCCAAAGCAAGAGCTTCCGGTTGCATTTTGAAAAACAGTTGTGCCGTTTGTTCCGAATGTAGGGTCTATTTGTCCGTTCAAATCACATTGTGTGAGTGCCAAGCGATTGGTGCTAAATCCAGGAAGCTTAGAAGAGCCAACTAAAATAATTTTGTTGTTTTGAATCAGGATCTTACGAGCGTAATCTTCACTTGATCCGATGTCATTATTGAAAAAACCATTTATTCCAAACGATTGGTCAAGGGTGCCATTGCTATTCAAGCGCAACATTGTGAATTGTGGATTGGCGGCCGTAATGCTGGTTGCACCTGCTACTAGGATTTGCCCACTTGGCAGTAATTCCATATCGTAGGCAAAGCTAGATCCCCCTGGGGCATTGTAAAGGTAATATCCGTTAGTACCAAAAGTATTATCAATGGTGCCGTCGCAATTGAGGCGCACTACAACCATTCCGAGACTTGAAGTCATTCCGGAAGTGCCACAATAAACCATTTTCCCATTGGGTAAGACAACAATATCTTGGGCGTTATCCATGAAATTACTTGCCACGGGCCCGTAGCTTGCAAAGCCCGTACCCGCAAAACTAGGATCTAGACTGCCAGGCGTTTGAGAAAACAATATACTTGCAAAAAAGAAAGCAATAATGAAAGAAAGAAACTTCATGACTGTAAATTAATTGTACGTAAAATTAGCACTATATTTGAAGGTGCGAAAATTTGTGCTCATCGGTTTCCTTGCGCTGCTCTGCTATCAAATTATAGGTTTTTTTACCTTTATTGAAATCGAACATTATTTAATTCGCAAAGAGATCAAAAGGGCAATCAAACAAGC
The DNA here is from genome assembly GCA_964540625.1 of uncultured Lishizhenia sp. Lineage (GTDB taxonomy): Bacteria > Bacteroidota > Bacteroidia > Flavobacteriales_D > Crocinitomicaceae > UBA952. The sequence continues at coordinate 6,880 of CAZINO010000082.1, forward strand.
GGTACCCGAAAATCAACTGATTCATTTTCATTTTACCCAAAAGGAAAGTCAAAAATTAAACTGGGTCAAGCCCCATGAATTCAGATTAAACGGCCGCTTCTACGATGTCGTCCACAAAAAGAAAATCAATGGCGTTTGGCATTTTAAATGTATTGATGACATACAAGAGACGGTCTTGTTCGAAAAACTGGCCTTTGCAACTGCTGATAATCTGGTCAATAGCCCCGATCAACATCCGGTACACGGCTGGATCAAACTGATCAATGAGCCCATGGAGCCGGTACAAATACTAAAACCGCTTTTGATCCATGTAAATGGCTTTCAAGCCCAAAATTATTTTTACCAGAGCCCAAATCTGAAGCATCCTTTTTCTTTGGTACTTGGCCCACCTCCAAAAAATATAATTTAAATATAAAAGGCTTCTATTGAGTCTTTTCTAATTATCCATTACACGTAATTGGATACTTTTTTCTATTGTAGGTCATCGATAGATGACATTCTCATTATTTAAATTATATTTCATGAAATCAATATATCTAATACTAATAGGCCTGCTTTTTGCGCCTATCTTCAGTTTTGGACAACAAACTTTTGAAGTGCGCGACGCCTACACTTTTGAACTGGTAAATGGGCTGACTATTCAGTCGAAGGCAAAAGTGAAGCAAATTTCAAATTCAACTTATCAACTAGAGGGTTCCGGGAACAACGCCGTTGAAATTCTGCACCCCGATTATGAAAAGTACACTTTTCAATTTCCAGGCAATGGAGCAGCTGAAGTCACGATTTATCTTGTGCCAAATACCCAAACAGAGAATGAAACCGTCGTTTCGGCCAATAGGTCTTTGGAAAAACGCAAAGATGTTGCTCAGAAAATCCAAGTGCTCAGGTCTTCGGAAATGCAGTTTCAACAACAAACGTCTATGGCCGACGTTTTGGCTAATTCTGGGTCTGTTTTCGTTCAGAAAAGCCAGTTAGGAGGAGGGAGTCCAATAATTCGCGGCTTTGAAACAAATAAAGTATTGCTTGTGGTAGATGGCATTCGAATGAACAATGCCATATACAGAGGCGGGCACCTCCAAAATTGCCTTACCCTTGATCAAGCAAATATGGATCGTGTAGAACTCGTATTTGGACCTGGTTCAGTCATGTATGGTTCGGATGCCATTGGTGGCGTCATGAGCTTTCAGACTAAAAAACCCATTTTTAGTTCAACCGACCAAACGCTCGTTAAAAGTGGTGCTTATGTACGCGCGTTTTCTGCGGGAGCAGGCTACGCAGCCAATGCCCAAGTAAATGTGGCTAATCAGCGTTTTGCTTCACTCACTTCCATTTCCTATGCGAGCTATGGCGATTTACGTCAAGGGTCTAAGCGGTCGGCAGCAATCGGTAATTTAGGTTATCGTCCTTGGTATGTCGCTCGCATTAACGGCGTAGATAGTATGGTCGTAAATGCGGATAGCAGTTTGCAAGTTGGTTCCGGGTATAGCCAATATGATATTTTACAAAAGTTTAGCTTTAAGCAAAAACAAGGGCTTAGTCATCATCTCAATCTGCAGTTGTCCAATTCGAGCAACATTGACCGCTATGACCGTCTAACCCAAATGTCAGGATCTAAACCAAAATTTGCAGAGTGGTACTATGGGCCTCAATTCCGACTTCTTGCGGCATATACTTTAGAATTATCAAATGCAACAAAGTTTTATGACAACGCACGGCTTATTTTTGCATACCAGGGAATTGAAGAAAGCCGCATGGATAGAAGGTTCAACAAGTCAGGCTTGAATCACCGCATAGAACAACTCGATATTTATACTTTCAATGCAGATTTCATGAAGAAAAAAGGTGCTCATGAGTTGCGCTATGGCGCTGAAGCATACTTGAATTTGGTGAATTCAACAGCCTATACCAAGAATATCACCACAGGAGAACAAACCCCATTGGATACACGCTACCCTGATGGAGGCTCTCGCATGCAAGGAGCAGCAATTTATGCCTCGCATACTTATGAAGTTTCCGATAAACTCATCATAAACGATGGAATCCGTCTTTCTCAAGTTGCCTTGAATGCGCAGTTCATTGACCAAACATTTTTTCCATTTCCGTTTAATCAGATCCGACAAAATCACCTTGCATTAAATGGAAATTTAGGTTTGATTTACATGCCTACAAGTAAGCTGCGCATGGTGGTGAATGGTTCAACAGCTTTTAGAGCGCCTAACGTAGATGACCTCACTAAGGTTTTTGAATCAGTTCCTGGTAATGTTATTGTCCCAAATCCAAACTTGATCCCAGAATATGCTTATAACGGGGAACTTGGTTTACAATATGAAATTGTAAAAAACACAACAATCGGAGCAACGGTTTATCAAACTTGGTTAACAAATGCATTAACAGTTCAAAAAGGTACCTTCAATGGTTCGGATAGTGTGCTTTACGATGGACAAATGAGT
>CAZINO010000083.1:0-3207 GCA_964540625.1 uncultured Lishizhenia sp.
TTACAGTTGCCGTCGTTATTCCATGCCCAACGCAACTTACCGTCTAAAATTGAAAATATGTATTAAGAATACCAATATAATTCAAGTTCAATAGCTTTATGGTATTCGATTCGTCTTATTTAGCACAATTATAGAACTTGTTCTACAATTGTGCCTATTCAAAAAACGTAATTTTACTTTCATGAAAATCGTCTATTCCTTTTTTCAGCTAGCAACACAGACAGCAGTCACAAACAAAACTTGATTACCAAATAAAAATTTATGAAGGCAATAAATACAATTCTCATCATTTTTTGTTTTGGGTACTTAAACGCCAAAAATGTGCATCTCTCGTTAGCTACTGTTTACCAACCGATAAAGTAAAACCATTAAACGACTATTACTAAAATTACATTTATGAGATCTTTAATTACACTTTGGTTATTTACGTTTATTTCATTGACAGATTTTGGACAAAACAAACCTGATTGTTCAGTGAATGGGATAAATTCAATTTATGTTTTAACTTCTAGTAATTTAATCTACAAGATTGATAATGTAAATTCAATTCCTTCTTTCCCTGTTTTTATTGACTCAATCCCAGCGGTTAATCCGAGAGGTTTGACAATAAGTAACAATCTCAATGGTGGCATTTATTCTCCAACATTTTATACCACAATTCAGGATACCTATTATTACAGAGAAGAAACTGGATGGCTCAGCACCAATCATGCTACATCAACAAATGCCGGTAATTTAGGAGGCGGTGTTAATCATATTTATAATCATCGAGGAACATCTGGAAGTATCTACAGTTACAATGGAAACTCTAACGCTGTCAATGTTGTATTATTTACCTCCCCTAGCAGCATTTATGATGTTGCTTCAGATAGTGTCGATAATTTTTATGTATTAGCCACAGATGCAAACGTTTTGTATAAGTTTGATTCAATAGGGAATCCTATTGATACCTTACAGGTTAATGGACTTCCTGCAAATTTGATTCAACCAGGGCTCGCATTATTGAACAACACATTTTATGCAGTCCTTCAGTTGCCCATAACAAACGCATTAATGAGAGGGACGATTAACGGAAATGTGGTATCTTTTTCTCAGATTGGAATTCTAAACGTTGGAAGTCAAATTCAAGATATAGCAGCATGCCCTTTGATTTTTAACAACGCCAGTATTGATGCGCATACGAATGATAAAAAATTATCAATCTTTCCGAATCCCTTTGCTGATCAACTTCAACTTCAATACCTCAATAATGAACAATCTATAATTACATTTTACAACCTTATTGGACAACAAATTTCACAACATTCATTTACGAATTCAATACTTATAAATACGGAGGACCTTTTAAATGGTATATACTACTACGAATTCAAAAATAGCGCTGGTAAAATCTCAACAGGAAAGATATTGAAACAATAAAAAGAGGCTCATAAATTGCCATTAAAAAAATGGACAACGACGAAATGAAAAATGTAATTTTACATGCATGAAGATCGTCTCTCCTGTTTCTCTAACGATCATCCTTGCTTTACTTTCGATTGGATGTCAGGCGCAAATAAATAATGTTTGGACTTTTGGTGTCAGTGCACGCCTAGATTTCGTGAATGGCAACAATCCGCCGAATGTTGGTAGCTCTGCTATTAGCTCCTACGAAGGCTCTGCAAGTATCTCAGATGCTTTTGGAAATTTATTGTTTTATACAGACGGAATAACCGTTTATAATAGTACCAACAATATCATTCAAACAGGCCTAATGGGACACTGGTCGTCAGCGCAATGCGGGATTATCGTTCCAGAGCCTGGCAACACTGTGAATAGTTTTTCGAATCGATATTATATTTTCTCTATTCCTGAATTAGCCTCAGAAAGAGCTAGATATACGATTGTGGATGTAAATGCTGGTATTCCAGTGATTAATCCTGGAAATCTTAACCTTACGCTTCCAGATCACAATACAGCTCAGCATACAACGGAGAGTATAACTGTTGCCCGACACTGCAATGGTATTGATTTTTGGATCATTACACATGAAATCGGAAACAATAAGTTCAAAGCTTACCAACTAACCAATGCAGGAATAATGGCACCGGTGATTTCATCTGTTGGTCCGATTGCCACCTCCATTTCTGGAAATATCAACGCAGCCTGCCACATGAAAATTTCTCCAGATAATAGAAAACTTGCCTTTTGTGTTCGAAAAACGAGTGTAAACTTATTCGATTTCAATCCAAGTACCGGACTTATAACTAACCCAGTTACAGTAGCAACCGGATCTAGCCAAAATTACTACGGTGTAGAATTCTCACCAAATAGCGCAATATTATACTACACAGACCTTTTAACGAACCTCTTCAAGTATGAAATAGCCAGCGGTTCAAATCTTGCAATAGGAACCATTAACGGTCCAAATGTCAATAATATATACGGCGCATTACAATTAGCGCCAAACAGCACTATTTACATGGGTCGAGATGCTGCAACAAATATGTCTAGTTTAAATCAACCTTATCTGGGCGTAATTACCAATCCGAATAGCTTCATGGGAGCAACATTTGCGGCAAACGGATTAACCTTAGCCTCTGGTACTGCCTCAAAAGTTGGACTTCCCAACATGATTCCAACCATCAATTCATCCACTTATGCGATATCGAATGACACGACTATCTGTATAAATGAGAGTGTTACATTAAGTTGCACTGGAGGAACAAGTTATATTTGGACTCCTGCTACAGGGCTCAATTCAACAAATACGGCTACCGTTATTGCAAGTCCTTTAGCTTCTCAAACTTATGTGGTTTCAATTACAGATGCACAAGGCTGTATTGGTTCAAAATCTGTAAATATTACGGTAGATTCAACCTGTTGCAATCAAGTATTCAACACCACTGAGTCAGCAAGCGTATGTCAAAACGAGAATTATATTTTTCCAGATGGAACAAGTCAAGTGATCGTATCGGCAAGTAGTTATATTTCAAATTTAATATCCCAAAATGGCTGCGATAGTATTGTTACAACTAACGTTAGTGTATTTCCTATTTTTGTAGAGCACGATACAATTGCCGTTTGTTTTAATGAAACAATTACTTTTCCCGACGGTGCTAACCAGCAGGTCACTGGAAATTCAACACATATTTCAACCCTTCAATCATTAGTCGGTTGTGACAGTACAATTTATACACATGTGTTTGTATCTCAAAATTATGATAA
>CAZINO010000083.1:3217-7806 GCA_964540625.1 uncultured Lishizhenia sp.
TATGATAACATCATAAACGACACTATTTGCGCTGGTGCGAACTATACTTTCCCCGACGGCACAACTCATTTAAACATTGTCAACAATGAGAATTATACCATTAGCAACACGAGCATACATGGCTGCGACAGCATTACACTCATCCAACTTTACGTACTAAGCCTACCATTTGCAGAAATCAACGGAGTACAAAATATTTGTGAAAACGAGGCTATTGAATTGAGCTCAAGTGATTTCAATCCGAATTACAACTATAACTGGAACAACGGAGATCTAGGCCCCAATATTTCAATTCTAACGCCAGGCACTTACATTTTAACCGTCGAAAACACTTGTGGTGCTTCGAGCGATTCAATTGAGGTTACTGCTGAAAATTGCTATTGCAACCTATACATTCCAAATTGCTTTACACCAGATGACAACGAGAATAACCAGACCTTCAAAGTGGCGCACGACTGTGACTTCGAAAGCTTCGAACTATTGCTATTCAACCGTTGGGGAGAACTCATATTTGAAAGTACGAATATAGATGCACAGTGGGATGGCACTTTTGGCGCTTACAAAGCACCTGACGGCGTTTACACTTATCTTGTTCATTACAAGCCAGTAGGAACCGACACAACTACCCTTACCGGGCATGTTACTTTAATCCGTTAATCTTAGATTAACCCGATCACCTACTCCACTTTCTCATATTTCAAAATACAAGTTCCAGGAATACCGAATGCTGAATTACCATTCATGTTATGGTAAGAAAATTTGATTTTAAATTCATCGGCCTCGTCATTCATATGACCAGCGGCAGATAATTCAGTTGTCCAGAGACCAACTGCATAGGTAAATTGTTTGGGGAGGATAATATACTCACCATGAACAGCAAGTCGAATGGGTTGATTGGGAGAATGAATATCAAACATATCGGTTGTTTTAATTAAACCTTCTTGGTCTCCAATTACAAATGTCACCATGGAATCTGGCCAAAAAATTTGGCCACAGTCATTTTTTGTTTTCCATGTTCCTACCCAATTGGAGCGGTCAATGGCTACAATTACCTTTCTTGTGACTTCTACAACTCCCGATTGAAGCTCAGCTGAATAACGCACCTGGTAATTTCCTTTTTTAGCGGTATTGACTTGATTATCTACTGTAAGCATTGGCTTGGTCCCATCGGTATCGATAGCGCTCGCACCTTCGTCCGTATAAGAACCCTTGAGCGGGACACAAACGGTATCGGCACCAATTAATTTGATGCCTGGCTCATAAATACATGTTCCGTTGTTTTTTTTAGCTTCGGAATTGTAATTAAGGGCAGTTGGATCTGTACAGCCTTTTTTAACACAGCTGGAAAGCAAAATAAAAAGTAAAAGGCCAAACCACAAGTAATTATTTTTCAAGTTCATAGCAAACAAATTTGCTTGCTCTAACGCAGCCGCAGCAATTATATTGATTGTTTTTGACGAAAACGGGTTTTAACCCTTGTATTTATAAAAAGTCTAAAGCGGATTTATCTTAACTTCACTATTTCAAAAGCCTAGAAATGATTGAAATCAAGCAGCTTAATTTTCACTTTGCAAAGCACCAAGCCCTGAGCGAACTGACCCTTTCTATTCCTGAAGGAAGCATTACAGCACTTGTTGGCCCGAATGGTGCTGGAAAAACAACCCTTATGCGCTGCATGAGCGCTTTGGCCCACCCGAGTAGCGGACAAATATTAATTGACGGAATTGACACAACTATTGATCCACACGCTTGCCACAAGCTGCTTGGTTTTCTTGCCGATAATTTCGGGCTGTATGAAGAATTGACAGTCACGGAGTCACTGGCTTATTTTGCCGAAGCCCATGGGGTCAATGTAGAAAGGATCACTGAAGTATTGACACAAGTCAACTTGTTAGGCAAAAAGGACGAACTGATTAAAAATTTATCGCGCGGTATGCGCCAACGCGTTGGGATTGCTCAGGCAATCATACACATGCCCAAATATTTAATCCTCGACGAGCCCGCCTCTGGTTTAGATCCGGAGGCCCGCATCGAACTAGCAGCTTTATTCAAAGAACTCAATGAAGCAGGAATTACCTTACTGGTTTCCTCGCACATTCTTGCCGAACTCGATCAGTATGCCAACAACCTCATTGTCCTTAAAAATGGACAACTTGTACAAACAGACTTCTTCAATTCTGCCGCACAACAAATCCAAAACAATTTTTTTATTGAGGCAACCAATGCTGTTGACATCCTACAAGTTGCTTCAAACGGCTTATTTCAAATCGTTGAGCAAAAAGAACATACTGCAATTATATCCATTGCTGCAGCGTATCAACCCCATCAAGTTTTGCAATATTTACTAAACAACGGACTGGAAATTCGTGCTTTTGGTGCGCACCAAATCAACATTCAAGTTGCCTATTTAAAAACCATTCAAAACGTACAAAATGTTTCAAGCCCTTTTTAAAAACCCGGAATTCAAACGTAACGCACTCATTGAATTGCGTCCCAATCGGGTCATATCTTTAATTAGTCTAATTTCTTTTGTCTTGCTTTTGTTTGTGGCTATCAATCAATACAGCCCTGTAGATGAAACGGTTGCAAACACCGCTGCAGTTTTATTTTACCTCATTACAGGGGTTTGGGGAAGTAAAAATGCTGCTGATGCTGTGGCTGAAGAAATCAATCAGAAAACCTGGGACCGCCAGCGCATGAGTGGTCAAAAACCATGGTCACTTGCCATTGGCAAAATCTTTGGCCCGAATATCCTGCAATGGTTTGGGGGGCTGTTTGCCATGCTATTTTATTTTATTGCTGCACTTTATAGTAAAACCCCAGCTCATAATTTCCTACTGGGTTTATTACATATCGGTTTTGCCCTGCTTTGCAACCTTTCCGCTTTGTTATTCAGTTTACTGAGCATTACGGGTAGTTCACAGTCCGCATACAGCCATTCTAAAGTCAATACCACCTTGTACTTTATTTTGGCACTCGTTTCTGTTGGATTCCTTAACCTCTATACTTTCGGAATTGGCAAAGAAGAAGGCGCTGTTCAGTGGTTTGGCATGAATTGGAACGAAGTGACTATTTTTCTGTCGATGCTCATATTCATTATTTGGGCGGTCATTGGCATTCATCAAAATATGCGCAAAGAACTGCAGTACCTGAACAAACCAACTTACTGGCTGGTATTTCTTCTTTTCGTCGTTTGCTATTTTGCAGGATTCACGTTTAACCAAGTCATTTGGAATCCAGAAACCTACGACGATTTTCGGCTAATTGCACCAGACATAAAAGGATTTGAAATCATCTATTATCATTTGCATCTCGTCACTTTCATCTTATTTTTTATTACCCAATTTTTATTGCTTTTTGAAAGGCAGGCAGAAAATGACTATACTATTTTCAGACGAGCGTTACGTAGGGGCGAACTAAAATTAAGTTGGCAAAAAGCGCCATTATGGCTAAGCGCATTTCTATTTCTTACAGCTGGGTTATTGATCTTATTTGGGTTGCGCTTTTTGGGTTGGTCTGCACATAAAGCTCCTATTCTTTTGTGGGGAGAACTCGACATCATTGATGCCAAAGGACAATACATTTGGAATTATATCGCAATAATCGGATTGGTACTTCGGGATATTTGGGTGAGTAGAACCTTGTTATATACAAGCACATTTCGATTCAAATTAATCAGCATAGCTGTGTATTACGCACTTGTTTATTTCGCCCTACCAATTATATGCGACATTAAAGACAACACAAGTGAACTCTTGACTTTTTTATGGCCTTTTGATGGATCTACTAATTGGTTAGCTGCGGTTGTAATAGGCTTTCAGGCTATTGTAGCATGGTTTTGGCATAAGTCAAGCTTCAAAGTGTAGTTATCGCATTATTTTATTTTATAAGTAAAAGCGCAAATACCAAGAGAATCTCTGTAAAATATGCTTTCCTTATTTTTTGCATCGCCATTGGGCAGTTGAAATACGGTATTCGGTCTGAATAACATCAGATCAAAAGTTATCATTGATCCTTTTGGTTTCTCTGCTACAATAATTCTAACCAAATTATCATTTAACTGTAGGGTTTTACAATTTTTATTCAAGTATTGATTAACAATAATTTTCGAATTTGACCTCAATGCCTTCATTAAATGACTTACTGAAATCTTCATGTACAAAGTATCTCCTTTAACAATATCCTTGGGATTTCCATGTATGTCACCGAAATGAACATCCAATTCGGGGCGTTGTTCCCAGTTTAATTTGATGGTATCCATTTCAATGTCCTTTTTAGTAAGTGCCATGCCTCTTTTGCTTTTTAGCTGACAATTACTAAAAAACAATAACGACAATAAGACAACTACGAATCTCATGGCTCTTGGAGCTCGTTGCGATGCCACTAAGCTTTCGGCTCTTCTACCCTGCCGTCAGCGTGTTTGGCAAAGCGGCCGAGTTTGGGGTCGTGGACTTGGTCATAACGCGGCCAGGGCCAACCACCAAATTGGGTGGTTTGATAATCTTGGAAGGCTTGGTAGATTTCTTCTTTGGTATTCATGACAAACGGGCCATGTTGCACAACAGGCTCATTGATTGGGCGACCTTGTA
>CAZINO010000084.1:0-7365 GCA_964540625.1 uncultured Lishizhenia sp.
CGGCAGAGCTCATCGTATTTTTCTTGGTTCATCCAGATTTTGCGCTCAACCATTGCCTGAATGGGTAATATAGCAATTCGGTTATGGCTTTGGGTCAGTTCTACTACATTTTGTGCTTCTTGTACTGAAACACAAGAAACGAGGAGATAGGTCGAAAGGAGAAGTAGAAATAATTTTTTCATGCGTGCTTATTTTTTTGGTCTTGCATACGAAAATCGTTCCAAAAGTTGCGGAAGTGCATAGCCGTCGAGGCCATTAATGGCAACAACCTTGCCTTTATCGAGTTGTAGCCAGTTGTCTGGGCCCAGCAATTCTTCTTCATAGAACAAAGCTTCTATACTGGCAATGACATGAATACAGCCGTTTTCTTCAATGAGGTATTCGTTGACGTATTTGCAAAGCAATTTGATGGGGCTCCCTTTTACAAAAGGCACGGGGCAACCACCGTGGTAAACGGGTTCGAGGTCGGTGACGTCAAATTCGCTGATTTCTTCTGGATAATTCGCTGAAGTATGATGCGCGTCTGCTATTTGGTCCGAGCTAATGTGGTTGACTGAAAAATAACCGTATTCTTTAATATTTTTATAGGTATGTCGCGGTACGGTAGTGGGGCGCAAAATAAAACCGATTAGTGCAGGGTCACTGCCGAGGTGTGTGATACTCGAGAATACCGCCACGTTGGTTTTGCCTTCGTTGGAGATGGTGGCAATGAGGTTGGCAGATTTATAGCCGGTGCAACTATTGATGAGGTTCAGGCGCTCAATGCGGCCCATTTTTTGGATTTCGGAACGGTCTATTCGGATCAATGACATAAGTATTGTTTGCCTTTACAACAAGCGCAAACTAGAATGGTTTGAAATTGGGGATCAAAAAAAACATTCCCAACTGGATACTCCAAAGTCGGTCGAGTTGGTAGTCAATGAGGATTTGTTTTTGGTACTTGGCTGCTAATTGCAAAGCGAAATCGCGCGAAAAAAAATAGGTAGGGCTAAGGCCCACTTGCATATGCAGCATGTCGTCGCCGCGCAATAAAAATTGATCTTGGAGTTGAGCGTTGCGCAGGTGGGTCAGGCCGAGGCCCACAGAGCCGTAGAGATAAAGGGGCGTGCGGCGGTTACGGGTAATGCGCAAGAGGTCTTGGCTGAGCGTGAGGTTTCCATAAAGTAGCTTGGAGTCAGCGAGACTGACGCCACCGAAGTCCAGACCGTAGCCATGGTTTTGGTCAGATTTATAGAGCCCAAGGGTGTAGCTTGTGGCGGTTTGTTGCATGCCGGTTGCGGCGCCTACTTGCAACTGCCCAAACCAGGCATCCCAACTGCGGGCAAAAGTTTGGGCATGCGTTGCCCGAGGGGCAATGGCAATCAAAACACCAAGTACAATTCCAAACCGTATTATGTTCATATCCTAAAGGTACTCAAAGTATTTAGAAAGATAATTAAACCGATAGATTTTCGCAAGTCTTTTCGAATCTTTTGTAAGCGTTTGCCCTCATGTCTGTAGCAATTTTGTAGCTGTTTATTCACTAAAATTTCAATCATGAAAAGAAAAATTACAATGCTAAGCTCCGCACTGCTTTTGTGGTACGGATCTGCCCAGGCGCAGTTCTCCTGTTCCAGCGACCCCAACGGGTTTGTGGCCAGTAAGAATGTGGGCTCAACAAGCAGCTACCAGCTTAAAAGTGGTTTTGAGGAGCGGGCAGCTCAGACCTATTCTTTCAACGGAGCCGGCAAGGTGCTGAGTGTCCGGGTTTATGGCACCCACCAAACCACCTCGTTCTCAGGCGTACCGCTCAGAATTAGTGTCACGAACGTAGATGCCAGCGGAAAGCCCACAACCACTATTGCCAGTGTGCAACATGTGTGGTGGTCTTATCCGGATAACATTACGGGTTACATCCAGCTCAACTTTCCGGGTGGGGTAAGTGTAAGCAATGATTTTGCACTGACCGTAGAATTGTTGAATGCGGCACCTTTTGGCACGACGTTCAACCTGAAATACACGGGCAATGGAGAGGGGCTGAACCAAGATTTGGCGTCCTTGTCGGGAACCTCTACCGGTAATAACTGGACCAGTGCCATGACCAGTTTTGGAAGCAACGGTGATTTTTATATCGTTCCGACGATGTCCAATAACAATGCACCTTCCTTTGATTTGTCCAGTGATTGTTTGGCGACGAACACGGCTACCGTATTTAACAACACTTCTTTGCTCACGACCGATAGCATGTTCAACAAGATAGGTGCGGGTAATTATGCAGGACCCAATTTTCTATATACATGGAATTTTGGCGATGGTTCGGCTGTCTCACATGCACAGCACCCGAGTCATACTTTTGCGACAGGTGGCGCCTATACAGTGACGCTTACCAGCACCATTGAGGGTTGGAACAATACCTGTACGCAAACCTATACCAAACAGGTCTCTGTTGGCCTTGCTGTTGCGGCCAGTGCCCTGAGCAATGTGACCTGCAACGGTGCGGCCAATGGCGCTATTACAGCACTTGGTCAATTTGGTGCAACACCTTATCAATACAACCTCAATAACGGCCCTTGGCAAGCAATGGCAGCTTTTAACAATCTTGCTCCGGGTAGTTATACGCTGCATGTTAAAGATGCCAAGGGTTGTTTGGGTTCGGCGCCTTTTAGTATCACCCAGCCACTCGGTATTTCCTTGAATAATATCCTGGTGACCAACAGCGCTTGTGGTTTAGCTAACGGCGCCTTTACTTGCGCGGCTACCGGCGGCAATGGCACTTTGCAATACAAAATCAATAGCGGCAGTTATCAAAGTTCGGGAACTTTTAGCGCGCTTGCAGCAGGTGCATACTTACTTACGGTAAAAGATGCCAATGGCTGTACCAACACCAGTAATGTATTGATCAATGCCAATGCGGCCCCAGTTTTGGCCGCACCGAATGTGAATCAAGTGAGTTGCTTCAATGGCAATGATGGCTCTATTAGTTTGGCCTCTAGTGGCGGAACGGGCGCTGTGCAATACAGCATCAATAATGGCGTAACTTTTCAAACGGCCAATTTATTTACAGGACTTACTGCGGGTAATTACACTTGTGTGGTCAAGGACAACGCTGGCTGCACCAGTTTTGCAGTGGCGACCATCACGCAAGGAACCGCACTGAGCATGCAACTGAGCACCGCCACAGTCAGTTGTTTTGGCGGCAATAATGGCAGCATTCAGGTCGCCTCTTTTGGCGGTACCGGAACGCATATTTACAGTTTAAATGGGGTCAATTACCAATCCATCGGCCTCTTTACGGGCTTGTATGCGGGTACCTATACCGTTTACGTGAAAGACGTAACAGGCTGTATCAAAACAGCTAGTGTTTCGGTGCTTCAACCTACACAATTGACCAACACACTCAGCACGCTGGCTGCCACCTGTTATGGTGGGTCTACAGGCACCCTTACAGCAGCGGTAAGTGGCGGTACACCGGCTTACTTGTTCAGTCTGGATGGTATTTCGTACCAAACAGGCTCCGCTTTTAATAATCTTCCGGCCGATACCTTTTTGTTGCGGGTAAAAGATGCCAATAACTGCCAGTTAAACACGACGTTTATCATCACCCAACCTACACCACTAACGGCTGTGATCAATACCACCAACGCGACTTGTACCACGAGCAATGGCTCCATTATGGCAATGGCCTCGGGTGGCGCTGGTACAGGATACCAGTATAGCCTAGATGGCAGCACGTTCAGCAGCACCGGTTTGTTCAATAATTTGGCAGCGGGAACGTATTTTATCGTCTTGCGCGATGCCAATCTATGTCAGAATATGGTTTCTGGTGTTATTACCTCTGCCGGAGGCCCCGTAATCGGTAGCCTGAGTGCACAAAACGTTTCTTGTCATGGAGGTCAGGATGGCAGCATTCAGGTACAAAATGTCACTGGCGGTACTGGAGCACTGTTGTATAGTAAAAATGGTGTCAATTTTCAGGTCAATCCGTTGTTTTCGGCATTAGCTGCTGGCAACTACATCATGTATGTAAAAGACGCCAATGGCTGTTTGGATACTATGGTCAAAACCATTTTGCAACCAAATGCTTTTGTGGTACAGACCAATGTGACCAATGTATTGTGTCACGGTACGGCAGCCGGATCTGTTCAGGTTTTGGCGGCTGGTGGCGCTGGCTTCTTTGCCTACAGCCTCAATAACGGACTCAATTACCAATCGGGTTCTAGTTTCTTGAATTTGTATGCAGGCAATTATACGGTCTTGATTAAAGATGCAGCCAATTGTATGGCCGCACATACTTTCGTAGTGACCGAACCAAGCCCAATTCAGATCCATACGTCTTCGCTGAATGTCACGTGTTATGGCGCCAACGATGGTGCCATCAACGTGACGGCCAGCGGAGGGGTAACACCTTATTTGTATAGCCTCAATGCCATGCCGTTTACTGCTGCTGCCAATTTTGACAGTTTGCCAGGCGACCTCATTTACGAGGTGCATGTACGCGATTCCAACAACTGTTTGGTGACTGCTTATCGATTCATCAATGAGCCTTCCCTCATTCAGGTAGCGTATATCCAGACTAATGTTTCTTGTTTTGGTGGAAACAACGGCGCCTTAAGTTTAAATGTGAGCGGTGGTACAAGCCCTTACACCTATTTGTGGTCTGATCAAAGTGAAGCAGCTCAGATCGGCAATTTAGCTGCGGGCCCAATAAGCGTACAAGTAACGGATCTCAACGGTTGCAACGGCCAAATGGATTTCACGATTCTTGCACCAACAGCACCCATTGTGGTCAATGCGACAATCACCAATGCCAGTTCTTTGAGTGCCCTTGATGGTGCCATTGATTTGTCCATTACGGGCGGAACAGCGCCGTACACCTACATGTGGTCTACTAGCGCAACCCAAGAAGACTTAACGGCAATTGGTGTGGGTGTCTATTTGATTACCATTACCGACGACAACGGCTGTTCGCTGGCAACTACTTTTCAGATCAACAGCACAGCAGGTGTAGACGCCGCTGAGTCGATTTCATTGGAATTGTATCCAAACCCTGCCTCAGAAAGCGCGCACATTTCAGCCAATGGTGCAATGCTCGATGGCGTAGAGGTATACAACCTTCAAGGTCAACTTGTCTGGAAAGCTCATCAAGCAACAGCGCAACTCACGCTTCCATTGCAGGACTTCACGGCAGGAACTTATTTGGTTCGTTGCCAAATAGGCACTGAAGTACTGACTAAAAAACTCACTGTCATCAAATAGCTCGAACTATAAGATGTACGTGAAAGCCGCTCTTCGGAGCGGCTTTTTTAATGCACCCAAGGCAAGAAATCTTGTAAATGATAGGCATTTTTTTATAAGTCAATAGCAGGTAGAATTGTAGAATTTTGAAAGGTAACAATGCCGTTGCAGTCTAAATTAAAAAAACATGAAAACAAACGAACAATTACAAAGAGACGTGCTAGATGCCATCAAATGGCAACCTTTGCTACAAGCTGCTGAAATCGGTGTAACAGCCAAAGATGGCGTGGTATCCTTGACGGGTATCGTGAGCAGTTTTACCAAAAAACTCGAAGCCGAAAAAGCAGCAAAAGGCGTTTTGGGTGTCAAGGCGGTTGTGGAAGATATCCATGTGAAATTCGCCAATGACCTCGAAAAAACCGATTTGGATTTGGCCAATGAAGTGCTCAGTGGCATGAAATGGAATTGGTCTGTTCCGAACGACAAAGTTAAAGTAAAGGTCGAAGATGGTTGGGTGACCCTCGATGGCGCAGTTGAATGGAATTACCAACGCGATGCAGCTAAAAATTGCGCAGCAGATTTAATTGGGGTCAAAGGTGTCATTAACAACATTAAGGTCAATTCCTTATCTGCTGATTTGGTAGAGCAGGAGGCGATCGAGAAGGCCCTTTCACGAAGCTGGATGATCGACGATCACAATATCCAAGTGAAAGTGAAGGGCAATAAAGTTGTCTTGCGTGGTGCTGTAGAATCTCTTTTCGAGAAGGACGAGGCAACACGATTGGCCTGGAATGCGCCAGGGGTCAATGAAGTAGACAACGAACTGGCTGTCGTATATGATTTTTGAAGGAAAATCATATTATAGAAGAGAAGCAGCGCGGGCAACCGCGCTGTTTTTTTTTGTGAACGTAAAAAATTTACGTGCTTCTGCGCTACCTTCGTAAAAATCTTTCAAACATGATCTTCTACATCACACTGGGTTTATTGGCACTCGTGCTTCTCTTATTGATAGCCATCTACACGAAAGTGTCGGCGCAATCGCGCACCAACACCGAACAGCTCATCAAAGAAATGCTGGGGGCCCAGTTCAAAGAAAACCGCGAAGAATTGGCCTCCGCGCTGCGCCAGAACCGCGAAGAACTCAGCAAAAACGTCAAAGACAACCGCGACGAACTCACGTTGGCCCTCAAAAACTTTTCTGAAACCATGTCTTCAAAGCAAGGCGAGCTCTTGAAATCAACAGAAGAAAAGCTCGAGAAAATGCGCGAAACCGTCGACGAAAAACTACACAAAACCTTAGAAGAACGCCTGGGTCAGTCATTTAAATTGGTTTCGGAGCGTCTAGAAGCCGTTCAAAAAGGCCTCGGCGAAATGCAAAACCTCGCCAGTGGTGTTGGCGATCTTAAAAAAGTACTCAGTAACGTCAAAACCCGCGGCGTACTCGGAGAAATCCAGCTGGGCAATATCCTAGAGCAAATCATGGCCCCAGAGCAATACGCTGCCAACGTCAAGACCAAGAAAGGCTCCAATGACCACGTCGAGTTTGCCATCAAATTACCAGGCAAAGACGACCTCGGCCAAGAAGTATACTTGCCCATAGACGCCAAGTTCCCACAAGAAGACTACGTGCGCCTGCAAACCGCCTACGACGCCGCTGACATCGCAGGCATCGACGCCGCCAATAAAGCGCTCGCTAATAGCATTAAGAAGTTTGCCAAAGACATCCGCGACAAATACATCGACCCACCATACACCACCGATTTTGGTATTATGTTCTTGCCCATCGAGGGCTTGTTTGCCGAAGTCGTGCGCCAACCAGAACTGGTGGCTACTTTGCAACGCGAGTATAAAATCATTGTAACGGGCCCTACCACCTTGGCCGCTATGCTCAATAGCCTCCAAATGGGCTTCAAAACCTTGGCCATTCAGAAGCGCAGCAGCGAGGTTTGGCAAATTTTGGGCGCGGTCAAGACCGAATTCACCAAATTTGGCGTCGTCCTGGACAAAGCCCGCAAAAAAATTGGTGAAGCCGACTCCGAACTCGAAAAATTGGTCACTACCCGCACCAATCAGCTCATGTCTAAATTGCGCAAAGTCGAAGAATTGCCGGCTGCTGAAAGCAGTAAGTTACTCGACGGCACCGTAGAGCCT
>CAZINO010000085.1:0-7127 GCA_964540625.1 uncultured Lishizhenia sp.
CATTCGAAAATAATTATTATTTTTGCAATGGCTTTCAGAAAATGAAAATTATTCGCACAGCTTTCTTGTTTTTCTTGTTGTTATGGTCTTTTGAAGTAAAGTCCCAAACACTGCCTGCCAATGATCCTCAAGTCGATGCCATTATCAATTATGCCAAAAGTTTTCTAGGTGTTCCGTATCGCTACGGCGGCACCACGCCTTCGGGTTTTGATTGTTCTGGTTTTATCAATTATATCTTTGGTAATTTTGGATTCGATTTGGTACGCACAAGTTATGGTTTGGCAGAACTCGGAACCACTGTTAAACTGTCTGAAATTCAACCCGGTGACCTCATGTTTTTCAAAGGGAGTAACGTGAACTCAACCTCCGTCGGACACGTGGCACTAGTTGTTGAGGTTACCCCAGATGCCATCAAATTCATTCACTCGGCAAATACAGGAGTTCGTATAGACAATTTTAAAACGTCTCAATACTACATTCAGCGCTATATCAAAACCAAGAGGCTAGATTACGGTACGCCATAATTTTTTAAATTCGCTGCATGGACACCAATCAACCCAATCAACGCAGACAATGGTTATTTATCGCACTCGCTGGGTTGTTTGTAACCAATGCAGTTACTGCCGAGCTCATCAGCAATAAACTCATTCAAATTCCTTTCGAGGCCTTCTTTCTCGGAAAAAAAATAGGTCCTTTTGTAACGATAGTTGGCATACTTCCTTGGCCAGTAGTTTTCCTGCTTACTGATTTACTCAATGAATTTTATGGCCAAAAAGCGGTCAGGCGCTTGTCTTGGATTACCGCAGGTCTCATCGCTTATTGTTTTTTAATCGTCGGTTTATCATTGGCTATTCCGGCCCACGAAATAAAAGGGTCCAAGCTGGCAACCAACGAAGCCTATAACTTGGTATTTGGACAAGCGCAAGCCGTAATTGTCGGGAGTATTGTCGCCTTTTTGGTATCCCAACTATTGGATGCTTATGTCTTTGATCAAATTAAAAAGCGTACCGGGAATCGCTTTATCTGGTTGCGCAGCACAGGCAGTACTTTGTTGTCTCAATTGATCGATTCGTATATTGTTTTGTACATTGGTTTTGTTTTGCCAGGCGCGATGCCTTTGGCTACCTATTTCGAGGTTGCCCCTACGAATTATCTCCTTAAAATAGGCATCGCCGTAGGGCTTACGCCTGTTGTTTACTTGGGTCATTATCTGCTGCGTCGCTACCTTGGCGCACATGTTTCTTCTCCTGCTCAGCATTAAGTTGCCATAGAAGAGCAAGCCCAGCAATTACTCCAAAAGCGGCCGCTGCCCAGATGCAGTATCGTGCACTTTGTATGGTGTTTTTGTAAAACAGAAATGTGAGTCCAGAACCGATCAAAATACCAATTTCTAATGCGATAAACATGGTGCCAGATCCAGTGCCTCTTCTTTGCAAAGGACTCAGGTCTGCAGTCCAGGCAAATAGCGTTGGACTCGAGATTCCGGTTGCCAATCCAAAAACAGTGGCGGCAATGGAGTAACTCCAAATTTCGGAAGCTGCTCCCAACAGGAGCATGCTACAAACGAGCAAAAAGCAACCTATGAGTAATGTTTGTTGTCGTCCGATACGGTCAGAAAGTGATGAAAATGCAAGCCGGATACCAATCGTAGAAAGGACATAAATGCCGAAGAAATACCCCTTGTTTTCAATCTTGAGAAATTCAGATAGATCTGGCGTCAAAACAAAAATCACTCCGGAGCTAATGGCGGTTAACAACATCACTAACGCTGCGGGTTTGACAGCAGGTTCAATAATGTCATCCCATCTCACAAGCAATTGGCGGCGATTAAATTGCTGAGGAGCAGGCAGTGTCTCTTTAATTTGACTCGTGAGTATAAGTGCCAATACACCAAAAAGTGCTGACGACAGAAAGAGCACATCGTAATTTGAACGTGCAAAAATAAATGATCCAAGTGCTTGTCCAACACCAATTCCCAAAGAGATAAAAGTTCCCCAAAGCCCCATTGCGGCTCCTCTTCTGTCTGAAGACAAGGTGTCTGTGAGCAATGCGGTTGCGCCCGTTGGAGCAAAGCCTGCGCTCAGTCCATGCAAAAAACGCAGCAATAAGAAAAAGAAAAGGAATTGACTCAATGGATAACTTAAACTTACGCCAATGGCAATAAATAGCCCAATATAAATACTTCTTTTTCTGCCAATTAGATCCGCTAGTTTTCCTGCGAATGGTCTTGAAATTCCAGCCGCAATTGAAAATAAAAAAATAATACTTCCTTTGAGATCTTGCCCGCCTAAAAGACTAATGTATCCATTCATTTCTGGCAAGATCAGGTTAAAACTCAGCATGAAAAAAAACATACTGGCACTCAATAGCCAAAAATCTTTGGAATAGCGTTTGAACATGGGCGCAAAAGTACTTAAACCAAACCAACTCCCGATTGTTGTAAGCACATGAAACGTATATTTGTGTTAATTATGCTCGGAAGTTTAAATGCCTGCGGTCAGCAAGACCCACAAGACACCAACCAAAATAACTCTTTCAATGGCCGTGCTCTGCCAGAAAATGTATGTTATGTTGTGAACGGCGGTACCGAACGCCCTTTCACTGGTAAATACTGGGATCATCACGAAGAAGGAACGTATATTTGTGTGGCTTGTGATGCCCCACTCTTCGAAAGTCATACCAAATACGAAAGTGGTTCGGGTTGGCCAAGTTTTTACGATGTTTTGACCCAAGGCAATGTCAAGAAAATAATGGACCGATCTCATGGTATGATCCGCACAGAGGTGCGCTGCAATAACTGCAACGCGCATCTAGGCCACGTTTTTGAAGATGGTCCTAAACCAACAGGATTGCGTTATTGCATTAATTCTGAAGCGCTTAATTTTATCAGTCAAAAAGAAATGCAAGAAAATAATAATAATGCACAAATTACCCCTGGTTCTCGAGAACTCGCCACTTTTGGAGCCGGTTGCTTTTGGTGTATTGAGGCCTGTTTCAAAGATTTGAAAGGGGTTATATCCGTGGTTCCCGGTTATGCGGGCGGTCATAAACAAAGTCCTACTTATAAAGAGGTGTGCACCGGTCAGACCGGCCATGCTGAAGTGGCACAAGTGATTTTCGATCCAGCGCTTATTTCCTACGAAGAGCTCCTGGAAGTGTTTTGGTTTGTTCACGACCCGACGCAACTCAATCGCCAAGGAAATGACATCGGAACGCAATACCGCTCTGTTATCTTTTACCACAATACAGCTCAAATGGTGAGTGCTAAAAAATACTTACAAAAACTAGAGGAAGAAAAAGTATGGGATGCACCGATCGTGACTCAAATTGTTGAAATCAACAATTATTTTGAGGCTGAGGATTACCACCACAACTATTTTGAAAACAATCCTGGGAATCCTTACTGCCAAAGTGTGGTTCGGCCTAAAGTGGAGAAATTTAGAAAGGTATTTGCTGAAAGGCTCAATTAGTCTTGCTCAGGAGCCAATCGAAGGACAATACCATCAATTGCTTCTTCGAGGTGAATCTGACAACCCAAGCGGCTATTTGGCTTGACAAAAAATGCTTGATCAAGCATATCTAGTTCCGCATCACTTTGCTCGGGTAACGCTGTATCCGATTCCAAATAGCACTGACAAGTAGCGCACATTGCCATGCCGCCACATTCGCCTTTTACCGGAAGCTCATAAGCTTTACAAAGCTCCATGATATTCATGTTCATGTCAGTTGGACCTTCGAGCTCATGTGAGTTTCCTTCTCTATCGATAATTGTTACTTTGATATCTGCCATAAGATTTAGTTGTAAACACGCAAAAGATTGTTTCCGTTGAATTGAGTTGCGTATTGACGCAAGCCATAAATACTGCCGCTAACCGGAGAGCCGTCGTACAAAGAAAAAACAGCGCTGTTGCAAGAATCGAGGAGTTGTAAAAAGTTTTGGTCGTCTGGATAAAGGGCCAACGGGCAACTTGCATTTGGGTCGGCAGGAGAGTGTCTGTCAAAAGCGACAAACTCGTCGATGCCTTTACGGTAAACGATGATGCCTCTAGATCCGCCGTTGAGGTAGGTCCATCCGCCAACACCTTGTAAATCGCTATAGCTCGGTAATTGAATATCGATTGTGACATCAACGGGCACAAAAGGCACCGGATGCTGATTGAGGTTGTTACACTTAGAGGAGAGTAACAGTAAACCGAAACACAAAAGCACAATACTCTTCATACGTCAAAATTAACTATTTTCATTCGCTCGGTAGCGCCTCGGCTTTTTCTTCCCATCTTTTGTAGAGCAAGTCAAGTTGATTTTTCTCTTGTTCGTAACGGTTGAGAATGCCATTATATTGTTGTTTGTCTTGGTAATCTACAACACTTAATTCTTGCTCTAGCTCGGCAATTATTTTTTCTTGCTTTTCTATTTGTTGTTCTATCTGTTGAATTTCGCGCTGTAATTTTTGTTGATTTTTATCGATCCGCGGCTTGACGTGCGCTACTTCAACGCTTTCTTTTTTCACTTCCTTTTGCTTGACGATTTCCCCGGTTAGATTATTTTTTTGCGTCTTGTATTGTAGGTATTCGTTGAGGTTAAAGTGGTGAATTTGAACACCCTGATTTTCGATATCCCATATGCGGTTACTCAGGCCATCTACAAATTCTCGGTCGTGCGAAACAATGATAAAAGTACCTTCATAGTGAACCAGTGCTTCCTTTAAGACTTCCTTACTTTGAAGGTCGAGATGGTTGGTTGGCTCATCTAGAATTAAAAAGTTGGAAGGGCTCAAGAGTAGGCAACAAAGTGCAAGACGCGTGCGTTCTCCGCCAGACAGCACACCTACTTTTTTGTCGATGTCTTCGCCCGAAAATAAAAAGGCACCTAAAATGCTTCTGAGATCTTTGCGCAAATCTCCTTTAGCGATGAGGTCAACAGTTTCAAAAATACTGTATTCTGGATTTAATTTTTCTGCCTGATCTTGCGCAAAATAAGATATCTGTACGTTGTGACCTAGATGAACTTGTCCGTCGAAATCAATGGATCCCATTATGGCTTTGAGTAGGGTAGATTTACCTACGCCATTTGGGCCGAGTAACGCAATTTTTTCTCCGCGTCCTACCGTGATGGAAACTTCCTTAAACAAGCAGCGTCCCTCATAGCTTTTTCCGAGTCCATTAACTTCCAGCACCCATTTACCGGGTTGAACAGCAAGTGGAAAGCGCAATTTTAGTCGGGCTATTTGGTCTTTTTCTACGCTGATACGCTCGGTCTTATCCAGTTTTTTGATGAGTGATTGCGCAAAAGCAGCTTTGTTTTTTTTGGCTCGGAATTTTTCAATCAATTCCTCTGTATGCTTTATATCTTTGTCTTGTTGCTTCTTGGCTTGCTCTAGACGTTCGAGTTCTTCTGCGCGCAGTTCTTTGTACTTAGAATAAGCGTATGGAAAGTCAAATATTTGCTGTCTAGAGATTTCTAGCGTTCGCGTGCTGACATTATCCAGAAACAAACGGTCGTGTGAAATCAAAATAACCGCGCCTTCAAAACGCTGTAAATAACTTTCTAACCAGCTAATGGAAAGGATGTCCAGGTGATTTGTTGGTTCGTCGAGTAATAGGATGTCTGGCGTGTTGACGAGAATTCGGGCTAGTTCTGCTCGCATTTTCCAGCCGCCAGAACATTGGGAAATTAATTTTTGTTGGTCGAGTTCACTAAAGCCGAGCCCCTCTAAAGTAGCTTTGATTTTTTCTTCCCATTGATACCCATCTAAAAGGGCAAACCGGTGATTGAGCTCGCTCAATTCATCCAACAAGGATAAATAAGACACACTCTCGTAGTCTGTTCGTATGGTGAGTTCTTCGTTAATATGATCAAGCCGAGTACGAATGGCGTTCAGCGCTTCGTTCGAAAAGAAGAGAAAATCATATACAGACCGCTCTGATTCAATAACAATATCTTGTGTCAAAAAACCAAACTTGAGTTGCTTTGGATGATGCACCGCACCTTCTGTGGGTTTAATGCTGCCAGATAGTATGCGTAGTAAGGTAGATTTGCCAGCACCATTTTTTCCCACCAAGCCAACACGGTCGCCTTTGTTGATTTGAAGACTTACGTTTGAAAAAAGATATCCTTGGGGTAAGAAATAGCCAAGACGCTCAAATTGTATCATGCCGCAAATTTAATTGTTTCTAGGGTAAATGTTTTTAAGGCATGATTTTTGTTAAAAACACAACAAAATTCGATTATAATAGTTATATTGTCAAACTCTTATCAAAATTAACAACATATCATGGGTAGACCTCCAACCAAACCAGCCAGATTACGCAACGGATTTTACATTGAAGTAAAATCACAAGGTTCGTCAGCAATTTTAATACGTAGAGATACCCGAGAGCAAATGCTTTTAGCTGCCGAAGACTACGCTCGCACCAAAAATGTCACTATAAAAGGAGAGATGCGCAATGACAAATGGATTGCAGAGTAGTTATCGTTTTTCTTTTTGGCTACCCCTTTTTGCTGTTTTACTCATTTTAATCCCTGTCTTTATAGGCTTGGATCTCATTGGACTTGCAAAATTCAGCGGTGTCGCCGTTTTGATATTATTGCTTGTTGCTTTGCGTAAATGGTTCGCGCTCGCACGCACGAACAACAATAGAGTAGAGCGCATCATGCTGACGACCAACGACTTATTTATGCTGAAGCAAATGTTGCCGGTGTTCAATAAGTTATCAAGCGTCGATCAACGCATTTTAACCGATCAACTCGGTTTGTTTTTAGCAGAGGTTCAATTTAAAGGGGAATGGTCTCCAAAGGCTATTTTCAGCGTAGGTGTGTTGGCTGTTCTTGCCACATGGCAAGAGGGCTATCAAAACAAACAAAATTGGGTTTTTTGCGCAGCCGCAGCTGCTACATATTACCTTGAGAAACAACCAGCGCTTTGCTTTGCTTTACCAAGCACGCCAATTGAGGCAAGTGATCTACCTGCGCTGCTCAAACACGAAGCCGTCTTGTATTTTAAAAACGAAGTATTAGCGATCGTTTAAACAATGCTTAAAATCAATTAGTTAGATTTTCGAGCAAAAAAAAATTAAAATTTCTTTCAAAAAAGCATTGCGAAACCAAAAAGAGTACATATCTTTGCA
>CAZINO010000086.1:0-1349 GCA_964540625.1 uncultured Lishizhenia sp.
GGGCTCAAGGACGGCTTGTTTTTAGCCTACAATGAAAATGGTCAATTGGTCAGTAAAAAAATCTTTAAAAACGGGCAACAGATTAGTGGTGAACGCCAAGACGGTTTTCAGCCTTGATTGGCAAGTTGTTCAATAAAACAAGTTAATTCGATAAAATCGTCTACACTAAGTCTTTCTGGCCTTTGTTGTTCAAATTTTTGAGGTAACGGCGCATCTTTGAGCAATACGCGCAACGAGTTGCGCAATGTTTTACGACGCTGATTGAAGGCTACTTTCACCACTTGAAAAAACAATTTTTCATCACAGGGTAAAGCGCTTCTTTGGTTGCGCACACATCTGATGACGCCACTTTTAACTTTTGGCGGCGGAATAAACACATGTTCATCTACGGTAAAACAGTAGTGTATATCGTAGAAGGTTTGCAACAATACACTGATAATTCCATACTCTTTAGAACCTGGTTTTTGAGCTACCCTGACTGCTACCTCTTTTTGGAACATTCCCATTATCTGAGGGATTTGGTTGCGGTACTCAAGACACTTGAATAGAATTTGAGAAGAAATATTATAGGGGAAATTCCCCACTACGATAAACGGATCTTGACCAAATAA
The DNA here is from genome assembly GCA_964540625.1 of uncultured Lishizhenia sp. Lineage (GTDB taxonomy): Bacteria > Bacteroidota > Bacteroidia > Flavobacteriales_D > Crocinitomicaceae > UBA952. The sequence goes on from CAZINO010000086.1 coordinate 612, forward strand.
CTCAGCTGGATTCAACCGCAAAAAATCACCAAACAAAATGCGCTCTGCTTGTTCAGGATAATTAGATCTGAGGTAATCAATAGATTCAATATCCACATCGAGCAGCCACAAATCGATTTCGGGAAGAGCCCATAAGTATTTGCTCAATGCGCCCATCCCGGGGCCTATTTCGAGTACTTTTCTGGTGTTATCCGTCCAAATGACCTGATTGGCAATCTTTTGACAAGTGCCTGCATCCTTGAGAAAGTGCTGACCGAGTTGCTTTTTGGGTTTAACACTCATGGTTTAAAAGCTTCAATAAGATCAAGGGTGGTTCTGAAGGCCGCAAATTTCCCCAGGTAGCGATCTGTGTGGTCTTTCTGAAGCGCAGGTGCGAATTGTGCTTGGTACTTATCTAAATGTGCTTGATCAGGTGCTAAATACATTACTGAATAGGTTTCTCCTCCCTCCTCTTCACCATTTACTCGAGAAAGTCTACATTCCAAAAAGCAACCTGTCTGAAGAACATCCGGGATGTGTTTTGAACGCATCCAACTAAGCCATTCATTTGCTACAGCCTGATCAATACTAACCGTTACATTATATATTACCATATGACAAAGGTAGACAAAGCATTGAAATGCAGCTAAAATTGAAAGCGGTCCGGAAATTTACGTTGTTATTTCAAACAAAATAATTGTACTTTTACTTTAAACATTAATCATTCACCATGAAAAAACTATTACTTTCTTCTTTATT
>CAZINO010000086.1:1449-6957 GCA_964540625.1 uncultured Lishizhenia sp.
ACTATCGAACAAATCATCAACCCTATGAGCCTACAACCAAATCCAGCTCATTCATTTATCGAAGTAAGTGGTTTGGTTGGCGGAAGCAACTCATCTTTGAGCCTCCGCGACCTCAGTGGAAAAACATTACAGCACATTGAAACTGCTGGTACTACTGCCACTTTTGAACTCGACAATCTCGCTTCGGGCACTTATATCATTGAATTGTCTGATGCTTTCGGCACGCAACAACAAAAATTTGTAAAGCTTTAATGCCATACAAACGCGTTTAAAAGGGGAGCAATGCTCCCCTTTTTTATTGAATAGTCTTTCTTATTGATAGAGACCGCCCTTAGAAATATAAGTCAGCACGGGCTCAGTAAGTAAAAAGGAACAATCTAGACCTGCTGCTAATTTTGCTCGAATTTGACTTGCACTGATACCCAAAATTGGCACATCTTTGATCATTGAAATATTGGGATGGCTGCCCAACTGCTTTTCTTGTTCGGTGGACTCCATTTGCTCGGCAATTCGCGGATAAACAAAAATGGAGTGGTGGGCCAAGATTTGTTCCCAATTGTACCACTTATGAAAAGACCTTAAGTTATCAGCGCCCATCACTAACGAAAATGTGTAAGTTGGATACTGTTCTTGGAGGTGGGTCAAGGTAGATATCGTGTAATTGGGTTTTGGAAGCTGAAATTCCACATCGCAGGCTTTGAGATTAGGGTGCTCATAAATTGCCTCGCGTACCATATCAAGTCTCAGTTGATCCGATAATAAGGTAGTTTTATCCTTGAGCGGATTATGAGGTGTAACAACTAGCCAAACTTGGTCAATTTGGTCTTGTTGGGCCATATGATTTGCGATGATCAAGTGCCCAACATGAATTGGATTGAAGGTGCCAAAATACAATGCAACCCTCATGACGCTATGAATTTCAAAAATAGTCGTTCTACCTCTTCAATAGCCCGCTCTAAATTATCATTGACAACAATATGATCAAATTGATGGGCATGGCTCATTTCTTGCGCAGCTTTGGACAAACGCAACAGAATTTTTTCTTCTGAATCAGTCTGCCTACTGCGCAGTCTTTTTTCTAACTCTTCAATACTCGGTGGCTGAATAAAAACCGAAAGTGCATTTTGCTGTAGTTTGGATTTAATCTCCAGGCCGCCAATAACATCGACATCAAAAACAACAACCTTGCCCGCAGACCACAGACGTTCTAATTCTGAATTTAAAGTGCCGTAATACATGCCAGGATATACTTCTTCCCATTCAAAAAATTCGCCTGCTTCGATCCGTTTTTTAAAAGATTCAGGGCCTAAGAAATAATAATGTACGCCATCTTGTTCTTGACCCCGAGGTGGTCTTGAACAAGCAGATATAGAAAATGCAAGCTGTGGAAATTTGGCTAATAACGCACCAACTATCGTTGATTTACCTGCGCCGGAAGGTGCCGAAATAACGATGCTTTTGTGATTGTTATTCATTACAGCGCGTTGAGAACTTGTTCTTTTATTTTTTCAAGGTGGTCTTTCATGATCACTACGCGGCGTTGAATCTCTGAATGATTGCACTTGCTACCAAGTGTGTTGATCTCCCGACCCATTTCTTGAGCGATAAAACCCAATTTTTTACCCGAAGCCTCTTGCTGTAGTGTTTCTGTAAAATAGTTTAGGTGCTGTTGGAGGCGTTGTTTTTCCTCTGAAATATCGAGTTTCTCCACGTAAAAAATCATTTCTTGTTCCAAACGGTTGGCATCAAGGCGGTTTTCGTCAATAGAGGCCAATCCTTTTTGAATGCGCTCTTTTACCTGTTGTACGCGCTCTTGCTCAAAGGGGACAATTGCACCAAGTTCTTGCTGAATTTGAGCTAAATTAGATAGTAAATCGGTGGCAAGTGAAGCGCCTTCTTGTTGGCGGAATTTTTGTAATTGCTCACATGCCTGAGCAACTAAACTAAGTATGAACTGACTTTCGGCTTCGTCGAGTTCTTCTTGTTGACTACTCAAGACATCGGGCATTCGTAAAACAAGCGCCAAATAATCTTGGGTATTGGTTTGCCATTTGTCATTTAGCGACTTGAACTTTTCGAAATATGCAGTGGCGACTTGTTCATTTATTTGACCAGAAAGCTGTTGATTTTGACTTTCTATGTAGATACCCAAATCCATCTTTCCACGAAGTAAATGATCGGTGATCAATTTACGAATCGGTGCCTCGAGGTCGCGATATAGAGATGGTATTTTTAAATTGAGGTCGAGTCCCTTAGAATTGAGTGAGCGTACTTCTACAGCTATTTTTTTATCGCGGAAATGGCCATTGGCTTTGCCAAAACCGGTCATGGATTGCAGTGCGGTTGAATTCATGGCTTAGTCGTTGTCAATTAATAGGTCAGCGTCTATTCCTTCGTTTTGTTCTTTCACAAACCAAGCAATTTCGCTCATGATTTGGGCTTTTTGATCGCTTTGTGGCGCACGCTCTTCTATATATTCTTTCAGTAAAAGTTGAGATTCGAGCAATTGGGCCTCTTCAAATGGACCTGCCATGTTTTCAATGATCGTCAGGCAATCTAGCGCTTCTAAATAATCTCCTTGGGTGGCTAACATGACGAAAAAAGGCAAGTGCGCATCAAAAGGCAATTTTGAATTCCAAATGGCAGATAGAACAAGTTTGCGTAATTCTGAATCCGGTTCATCTTGGAGGTAGTCTACAAATAGAGCGATTGCATCGGTATCGTTGACATCGGCCAAAAAGCCTAAAATAAGTTGCTGCTGTGAACGCTCACGACCAAGTAATGCGTTAAAAAGTGTCGGTAATACAGATGGGTTACCGAATTCTTTGTAAATAGTTAAAGCAGCACTTAAAGATGCGTGGTCCTTTCGCTCAAGAAGTTCAAAAGCCTCTTGCAGTTTTTTTTGATTGGTCTTGGCAGCACTCATGTCACAAAGGTAAGCAATTCGAGCGCTATGGCCGATAATTTGAGCAAATGTGTTACTTTATACAATATTTAGTGTTTATAAAATCAAGAAAAATACCTAAAGTCTGCACTTAAATACCTCAACTTTGTAAAAAAGCTGCACTTATGAAACAAATGCTCTTCCGCTCTATCTTGCTTACAGGCCTCATTACAGCCTGCGTGCCGTCAAAAAAATACAATGAATTACTCGAACGCGAAAAAGCGTGTAGTGAAGAACTAGCAAAGTATAAAAAAAGCAGCAGTGACTACGAAGTCTTATCTAAAGACCTTCAAACTAAATATGATTTAGCAGCCAAAGAAGTGAGCCGTTTGAGAGGAGACACCAATAACCTTGGCAATCAGATTCGCTTACTCAAACGCGAACAAGAAACGATTGAAGCGCAATACGAAGCGCTCGAAAGTTCTTTTGATAAACTCAAGAATTTGAGTGCCAAAGAAACAGCTACGCTTCAGACGGAACTCGAACAAAAAACCAAAGAACTTCAGCGCAAAGAAGATGCACTACTCAAACTAGATCAAGAGCTTCAAGCCAAACAAGCCTTGTTGGTTGAGCGCGAAAAGCGAGTCAATGAGCTCGAAGAGGCCATCCGGAAGAAAGACGCGAAAATTCAATTACTTAAAGCGCGTGTTGCCAATGCATTGCGAAACTTTGAAAACCAAGGTCTTACTGTAGTCCAAAAAAATGGCAAAATTTATGTGAGTCTTGAGGCTAAATTGCTCTTCCAATCAGGATCTACAAAAGTTGAAGAAGAAGGGAAAAAAGCATTAGTAGAATTGGCGCGGGTTCTTGAAACCGAACGTGATTTAGAAATCGTAGTTGAAGGGCATACTGATACCGATAAACTCAATAGCAGCGTATCTCCAAAAAACAATTGGGAATTGTCTGTACTGCGTGCAACATCTGTAGTTGAACTCATGCTCGCCAATTCAAATATGGCTCCAACACAAATCATGGCTGCCGGAAGAAGTGAGTATCATCCGGTAGATCCGGCCGACAAAGCCAAGAACAGACGCATCGAGATTATTATTTCACCAAATCTCAACGAGTTGTTCGAAATCATTTCCAACGAATAAGTTGACTTGATTTTAACGGATCACGTTGACGTGACCTGATAGGTCTTCAAAGATGCCTTTCTCTATCTCGTAAATAAGATACCAAGTGTAGGTGCCGTCTTGGACTGGTGTGCCTTCGTAAGTGGCATCCCATACAAAATTGAGTTCGTCCGAAAAGAAGACTTGTTCTCCCCAACGATTGAAAATATAAAAGCGCGCACTCATTAGGCCAATAAAACGACCATAAAAATATTCATTGAGGCCATCACCATCTGGTGTAAATGAGTTCGGTAGGTAGATATAGCGTTCCGGGGCAATATTTATCCATTTAGAAATGCTGTCCACACAACCTTTTTGATCAGTGGCTATCAAAGTAATTTCGTAGGCGCCAGGTAGGGTAAATGTATGGCTTGGATTTACTAAAAACGAACCGTTTCCATCTCCAAAAGCCCATGTATAGGACCACGCATTGGCCGAAGCATTTTCAAATTGGACCGGTAAACCTTGCATTGGATTTTGACTTAGTATATAAAAATTAGCAAGTGGCTTCACTACCTGAACCTGAGCAACCCCGACTACAGAAAATGTTTGGCATTCATCACTCACTTGGACAAAATAAGAGGATGATACTTGCGGCGCGACCCAAATTTGATCTGTAGTTTGTTGATTAGACCATAAATAATAATAGTTGCCATAGCCACCACTCGCGGTTACGGTGAGTAAAACACTATCTCCTGGACAAGTTTCAAATGGGCCGTTTGTCTGGACAACCAATGGCGGACTCAGAATGGTGTATATAATTGAATCTTGAATGGTGTTGCCACAATTATCTGTGACCAAAATTTGATACGTCGAGGTTGAACCTGGATTGACGAGCAAAGAATCGGTGGTGCCACTGATTACACCATTTGTAGTCCAGAGGTAGTTGTATTGGCCGGATCCTCCTGAAGCGCTAACACCAATCATGGCTTCAATATAGGGGCAAATCTCCGTAATATCTGCACTCGTTTGTAATTGCAATGGTGCAAAAACAGGAACGCTCACGGTGATGGTGTCGTAAGCCGGTAATCCTGAACAAGCATCTGTAACTGTTAGCCAAATGGTTTGTGTTGTAGTCGGTGTAAAAGAAATGCTGGACGTATTCTGACCCGTGCTCCATTGATAAGTGTAAGGTTGAACGCCACCGGTAATCTGGGAAGTAATCGTAACAGGATCTCCAGGACAACTGACTGCCGAGGTGCTCAGATTTAATTCCATAGGTTGGTTGTCTTGAATCCATAAATCCAGAACCAACGGTGTGATGTTACCACATGGGTCTGTAATTGGGAAGGTCAGCGTTAAGGTTTCAAGGCCCTCTAATAGTGCGTCAGTTAAAGAATTGATGGTAAAGCTAAAAGTCGTTTGGCCTGGGCTAAAAGTAACACTTGAGGGAATGCCTGAATAGTCTATTCCACTGGTGGCCGTACCGCTTAACTGAATTGGAATCGTAAG
>CAZINO010000087.1:0-6934 GCA_964540625.1 uncultured Lishizhenia sp.
GGCACAACTGCAACTTCTGATGGGTCAACAGTAGCACCTGTGTTATTGAAAATATAGGCATGGCCGTCTACCGGGATTTCAGCTGCGTCGCACATCATGTCGTTGGTCATTGGCAACATAACTGGTACTGGACCTATGAAATAAGAGGTGTCTTGACCACAAACCGCCTGAAGATAAACTTCAAATGACTGGCCAGCAATGAATGAAGGATCCACAAGGGTGTCATTGCTATTGGCATCGATGGTGTAAGTTGTACCGGTAGAGAACGGCATGCCTGCCTCTACTAACTGGTAGTTGTATCCGGTTAATGGCAACACGGTTTGGGCCCAGTTCCAGTTGGTAAAGATGCTGTCAACAGCAGAAGAAGCAGTAATATTCGTTGGGTTGGCACAATCTGGTGCTGGCAAAATGTTAATGACGTAGTCTTCGGTTTCGCCAGAACCCATGTTGGTACAGGCATCACCTGCACCGTTTTGATTGAATGCGCCTCTAGAGCGAACGCGCATACCCGTATTGCCTGTTAAGGCGGTCATAGGAATGGTGATATTAACAGTTCCGGTGGTGTTCCCTGGAATGTTTGTACCCACTTGTGTCCATTCAGTCGGTTCGTACGAGCCGCTGTGGTCGTAGTCGATCCAAACTGATACAATGGCACCCGTGTAAGCAAGTGGCGGGTCAATAGTAACGCCCATTCCGTATTCCATTCCTTGAATGACAGATGGTCCGGATGTGAATGCCGTATAATATGGACTAGCCGTTGGGTTGCTTGTAGAAGTGTTGTTGTTCCAGAAGTTGGCACCACCAAAAGAGAAAGCAACATTGTTCATCAATGAACCTAAACCACCGGCATTTACAGTATTACAGTAACACTGATAGAACGGTGTGGATAATACCTGAACAGCCGTAGAAGTATCTGCTGCAGATGAAGCCGTACAAGTTAATACACATGCAAAGTAGGTGTCTGCACTTACTGTTGTGCTGTATGTGGCGTTGTTGGCACCGGTAATGGCTGTCCAAGGACCAGCGGCATTAGCTGCACTCAACCATTGGTAAGTAATTCCAGAAGCTACAGTAGCGTTATCTAAAGATAAATTCACCGGCGTTGTAGGACACGCCGTTGGCAATGAAGCCAAGGCTGAACCAGCATCTGGCGTTCCGGCACATGGTGTGGCTGCAATGATATTGATTAGGTGGTCTTCGGTCTCGCCGTAGCCGTAGGCCAAGCAAGGTGTAAGTATAGTCCAGCCAGTAGCAGAAGCGCCTTCAGCACAAATGATGCGCATGACGGTATTACCTGTGGTTGCAGTTGGTGGAATCGTAAAAGAGCCATTGACAACGCGCGGACCCATTACGGTAGTTTGATCCATGTAAACCAACTCAGTCGTGTTGTCGAAGGTGCCATCTTGGTTGAAGTCAATCCAGATACCGATACCGTTGGCATAATAAGGAGCGCCATCGCACTCGTCTTGTTCGACTGAAAATGCGACAGTTTGACCTGTTGTAACAGTTGTAATTGGAGCAAGTGTTGTAAAGCTTGAATAGCCACCTTGAACCGATCCAGGGCCCGGAGCAACGGTTGTACAACCGTTAGCATTCGCATAAAGTGGGTCTGTGGAACCGCCGTTAACTGTAACATTATAGATTTCTTCATCCCATGGTGCCTGGCTTGCCACAGATGTACAATAGCAGTTCATAAAAGAGTTCATGGCTACATATACTTCTGATGAATAAGCAGGTGTGCCACCACTACAAATTACCTCACAACGGTAATAAGTGTTGGCTGCTTGGGTTGTTGCATAACTTCCGTTTGTAGCGCCGGCGATGTTGGTCCATGGGCCACCAGAAGTAGCAGCACTTTGCCATTGGTAAGTAAGCCCTGAACCTAACGAGGCTCCTGTTAATGTCAGGTTAAAGTTTTGACCCGGACATGCCAACGCCGGGCTAGATTGTGCAGCACCTGCAGTCACTGGATTGGTACAAGCCGAGGCCGGACCAACGTATTCAACAGTAGAAACTTGACAAGCAAATGACGTTCCGCAATTGGCATCTATGGCCCAGTGTGCGTAGTAAGTTCCGGCTACTGTTGAGCTCCAGGTAAGCGGGCCAACTCCGAATGCAATAATTGGGCCTGTAGGCGAGCCTTGGGTAATGGTCACGTAACCAGTGCCGGCAACCGAACAAATATAGGTTGTTGCTGCTTGAACTGAATTAATCGTAGAATATTCACCAAAAAATGAACAAGTAGAAATGTTGATGCTGCCGGAAGTTGGTGCTGTGGCAGTACCGTATGGGCTTGTCATCAGACATTGGCTATTCGCTGCTCCTATCAGGAGCAACAAAGCCGCGAGTAATGATTGAATTTTAGTTTTCATGAGATTGCGTTTAAGCCTTGATTATTGTTTGATGATGCGCTCAGTAAGAACTTGCTCGCCGAATTGCAGGGTTACCAAATAAACTCCTGGTGTGTAGTTACTTAAGTCAAGGGTTGTATTTTGACCGGCAACTACATTACTTTGAAGTACTTTACCATTTAGATCAGTCAATAAAATGGCTGCATTTGAAGTATTTGTCCAAGAAATAGACACCAATCCGTTTGTCGGGTTTGGTACCATTTCAAAAGAGGACATCAAATCTTCTATGCCTGCAGTAAAGTCACAACCCGCATCTACAACAACTGTTACTGTAGTGGATTCATCTGGACAAACGCCATTACTTGCCGTGTAAGTATAAGTAAAGTTGCCTCCAGTTGTTCCAGAAGTATCAACAGATCCTGGTAAGTTTTGGCCTACAGCGTTTTCATACCAGACACCATCTAAATCTACCAAACCACTGATTGCCGATACCAAGTTAAATGGCTCGTTCAAACAAACGTTGAGTGTGCCACCTACACCTGGGTTTGGCGCAGAATAAATTTGAACATACGCATTAGAAGCATCGGATGCACAGCCATCTTGAACTGTGTATGTGAATTCGTACATAGTTGATGCCAAACCATTGGTATTGAATAGGTTGTCATTCAGACCAAGCGTTGGTGTTGTTTCAGACCATGTTCCTTCTAATTGGTAATTTGCAATACCCAAGAAAAGGTTAACGGTATCACCATAACATACCTCAAGTAATTCACCTTCAACACCGGCGTCTAAGTCAATTTCATAGAGTGTGATGGCATGGTTGCCTGGGGTGAAATCAAAAGCATCGTGCATCATGTAGTACTCAGTACCTGGTGTCATACCACAAACCGTAAAGTTTGGCGCTTGGTTCATGCCACCGAGGTCGTCATCATTGGCAGCCATCATTTGGAAGCTAGCAAGGTTACTACAACCAGGTGCGCCATAAACTGCCATTTGACCGTTGTAGGCAACCCCTGTACAGTTAATGCGAACCGCTCCTGTAGGTGGCGCAATAAACTTAAACCAGGTGGTCATTTCTAAATTTTGATTGGCCCAACCTGTTGTGGTTTGTGCACCTGTTGCAGGCGGCACCATTGCAAGTTCTGCAGCGTCAAAAGTAGCGCCAGTATTGTTAAACATATACATTTGCCCATTGACCGGGATCATTTCAGCACCACAAAGGGTATCATTTGTAAGTGGGAAAACAATGTTAACCGGACCTACATAAAATGAAGTGTCTTGACCACAAACGGCCTGAACATAGATGTCAAAAGTTTGACCCGCCATGAATTCGTTGTCATAGGTGGTGTCTGTGGTATTGTTATCAAGGTTATAAATAGTGCCTGAATAAAGCGGTGCCCCTGGCAATACCATTTGAAGGTTAAAGCTGGTGGATGGATATTGTGCAGAATACTGCGTCCAAGACCAAGAAGACATGAGGCTGTCAACAGCTGTACTTGCAAATAAGTTGGTCGGGTTGGCACAGAAAGGTGGTGTGGTGAAGTTACCATCCAAGGCCAAACTTTGAAGACCTACAGCACAATCAGCATAGATGTAAACATCATATTCTGTCAATTGAGAGAGCCCAGTAAGAACCACACTGTTTGTGGTAGCCGTGGTGGTTGTTCCACCAGTTGCCGGATTGAAGCCTGCCGGTCCATAGATAATCGTCCAGTTTGTTTCTGCGGCAGCGCCTGCATTCCAAGTAAGCATGGCTTCATCTGGGGCAACATAACTTGTGGCAAAGTTGGTCGGTTTTGGACAGTTGGTATAATAGAAGTGAACACAGCTGTTATTTTCCAAATAACTTGGGCTGTTCAATGACACGTTGACGTTGTTTGGGCCACGCAAACCAATTTCTGCATCAGCGCCGTTGTCCCAAGCTGGATTGCCCATTTCGACATCGTCGTAAACATAATAAATCTCGTTTGTAGCTTGGTCAATGACAAGTTGGAATGTAGCTCCGTTTGTGGACCCTGGGAAGCCATAGTGTGGAACGTTGCTCCATTGAACGATAAACTTAGCAGTAGGCGCATTGCCTACCTGACCATAATAAATGGCTTGTCCTGCATTGGCACCAGTCCATAAATCTTGAATATATGGATACAACCCGCTGCCACCGCCAGGCATTGCATAACCAACTTGACCTGAAGTTGTACCAAGTAAAACGCCTCCGTTGTCTCCAATGGTCATGGTGTTGACCAAAGCGCCTTGATAAAGGAAGGTAAATGGCATGGTAACACCCAATTCGGCATCATCATTTAAATTGGCATTGGTAGCAAAGCCTGAAATATCTTCAAAACCATTGGTTGGGCAAGCGTTGTCCCAATCAACAAACTGACCTTGGTTATAGGTATTCCAAGAAACTGGAGGTGTCATGTATGAAGTATCTCCAGGACTACAAATTCCTTGAATATATGCTGTGTAAAAGGAGTTAGTTGTAAGACCTGTGATTGTGTAGGGGTTAGTCGTTACAATAACGGTAGTACCAGTGCCTGGTGTAAACCCTTGAAGACCGTATTCAATTTGCCATTGGGTTTCAGAACCACCAGCAACCCATTCTAATTGGGCACTACTGTTGTTTGCTTGAATCAAAGAGAAGTTTGTGGGTTGCGGACATGTTGGTGGCGCAGAAATATTAACGAGGTAGTCTTCGGTTTCTCCCCAAGTATAAGTTCCACAAGGGTTAATGTTTGCAGGGTCCCAAGTTTCAACGTTGACAACACGCATCATGGTATTCCCTGAAGGCGCGTTTGCTGGGATAGTAACGTTTCCAAGTTCAAAATGCGGGCCGGAAACTGCAGCAGCTGAGGTGTAAACATTTTCTCCTGGATCGGTAAACAAACCGTTTTGGTTGAAGTCAATCCAAACCTTTGTGCAGTTTGTATAATTTCCGTTACAAGTTCCGATTTCTACTGACAACGGATAAACAACACCTGGAGAGAGGATGGTTGGTGTAAGTGTAGTGAAATTGGAATACATGCTTGGCGTAGAGCCAGGGCCGGGAGCGGCAACACCACAAGTTGAAGAATTGTTTAGCGTGTTTAAAGTGACATTCAAAATCTCTTCATCGAAAGTAGAGGTAGCTGTACTGGTACAGTAACAAGCTAAGAAAGAATTCGTAGTTACACCCACCACTGAAGATGTGGCGCTTTGACCAGAGCAGGTCACGATACACTGATACCAGGTATTAACTGTTTGTGAAGTGATGAAGCTTGGGGTTGTGCCTGTAGGGATGTTTGTCCAAGGGCCTGTTGCGCTTGGGGCAGATTGCCACTGATAAGTAAGGCCTGCTGCCATAGTAGCTCCAGAAAGTGAAAGCGTGTAGTTTACACTTGGGCAAATTGCAGTAGCTGAAGAAACCGCTGTTCCTGCTGTAGGCATTCCACTACAAGAAGTGGCACCTAAAACGACAAAATCATAATCTTCACATTCTCCATATGTTTGCCCTACCGGACAACCGTCGTTTGCCGCAGGTATGCCGGCATAGTTACATAAAACGCGCATGCGCAATGTACCGGTGTTGGCAGAGAAAGGAACAGTAACGACAGCGCTATTGAGAGCAACTCCAGAACCAGGAGAGGTGTAAACCAACTCGCCCGCATCAGCAAAGGAAAAATTGTTGTTCCAGTCAACCCAAACTTTGAAGCCTTGTCCCCAAGTTGGGCCCGCTTGCATGTTGAGCGTCACATCTTGGCCTTGGATTTGCGAGACAGACTGGCCACTAAAATATTGGTAAGAGCCCGGACTACAACCTGAATTATTGTTGGTAATGTTGCTTACTCCACCTGTGGTGTAAAAGTTCAGGATCTGATCACCGAACGTACAACCATTGAAAAAGGCGGGGCTGCAGTATTGCGCAAAGGCGCTTGATCCGAGAGCTGAAAATACGAGAAAGAACAGTTTGAGGTAAAGTTTTCTCTTCATAGTTAAGAATTTATAGTTTTAGACATCTCAAATGTACTATTTTTTCAAATACAAAAAAAGGGGGCCTAAGCCCCCTTATGAACACCATATATTTTATTTATGTCCTAGTGTTTAACAAACCTTTTGGTCAATTCCTGACCTTCGAGTTTCATTTTCAGAAAGTACATCCCGATCTGTAGCTCATTTAATTCAATTTGATTGTAAATTGAACTATTTACTTTGACTACGCGGATAACTTTGCTATTCATATCCAATATCTCTATTGAATTGAGCATTAGGCCAGTGTTATTCTCTACTGTTAGGCTATTGACAGCCGGGTTGGGATATACATTCCATTGACCGTTCAACTCTTCAACAATAGCTGTATAATCGCAAGAGCCATCGACAATTACAATGACATTTGATGTGTCGTTTGGACAAATTGTACTTGTTACTACATAATCATAGTTGTATTGACCGGCTAGCGTACCCGATGTATCGAGGTTTGATGGCATAGCCTGGTTGCTCGGGTTGTACCAAGTCCCGTCTAGATCTACATTGCCGCCAAGACCCATCAGTAAATCAAACGGCTCATTGAGGCAAACAGTGATACTTCCGTCTTGGCCAGCGCTCGGTGC
>CAZINO010000088.1:0-6850 GCA_964540625.1 uncultured Lishizhenia sp.
CCGTTTCCTACAAAAGTATGATTGATGGCTTGATTCACATTGGTTGTAGTTAAGCTGGTGTTGTTGTCAGAAAATGTGGTATTGAAACTAGCCAATGGCAGTCCGTTTGTTATGCTGTAACTGGTATTGGTAAAACTGACTGGAAAGGGTGAACAACCGGCGTAGTTTGGCGCAATTATACCTGCGACGGGTTTATTGGCAACAAAAATAGCTTGACTACTCGTTGAGGTGCATCCGGCAGAATTGAAAACTAACAAGGAAATATTATATTGACCACTAGCCGGATAGACATAATTCACATTTGGCCCATTATTAATTTGTTGGCCATTACCAAAGGTATAAATCCAAGTATTGACCGGGTGCGCTGACCAGGTTGTACTTTGATTAAACAGACTAATGGCATCGCCTTTGCAAATGGTGTCGTCCGGGAGTAAAAAATTGGATTGCAGTTGTGAAATGGTGATGGCTAGTGTTATGCTATCGGAACACCCTGTTGTGTAATTGTGCACCACTTGCTCTATCTGATAGGTGCCATAATTGGCAAAACTATGGCTGGTATTACCCCCGTTGGGTAAATCAAGTTGGGCATTATTAAAGTAGGTATTCGGAGAGCCGTCATTCCATTCATAATGAAGTGCAACGCTGTCGGTAAGTTCTCCGTCGAGGGCCGTATTTTGAAATTGGATACTCACTGGAAAACTAGCAGGATTACAAACCAAAGAAGTATTCGGGTTGAATTGCGCAATTGGCGCCAGCACATAAAGTACTGAATCTTTGGTCAGCGAGTCAATGCAGCCCCGAAAATTGACATAGAGTGTGACATCTACCCAACCTGTATCCTGAGAAAACTGAAAAGTAGGGTCGTCTTGGGTACTGATGCCCTGAGAAAAGTCCCAGAGATAGGAGATTTCAGTGGAGTCGTAAGGGACAGAAATATAAAATTCAGATTCAAACTCAACGTCAGTGTTCGCACAAGTAATGTTGGGATCCCAGCTGAAATCGATAGAATCAATGCTTCCGACGGTAATATATGGTGTTTTAATGATGGTATCTGTGCAGCCAGAAGCGGTGGTAATGATCAAAGAAACATTATATAAACCTACGCCATAGGTTTGCGGGGGCGGAATTTGCCCATTGAAAGTTTGACCATTCCCAAAATTCCATTGCCACGAAACAATCGGGTTACTCGGCGTTACCGAGGTATCGATAAATTGCACGGTAAAAGGTGCACAAGCACCTGTATCGATTGCATAAAAACCGGCCTCAACCGGGGTCATTTCGATATAATCTTGAAGGGTTTGGGTTCCGCTACAACCTGCACTCGATGTAAAGGTCAGGCTGACATCATACAGCCCACTTTGTTGGTAAATATGTGCTGGCGGATTGGTACCGGTATAGGTCTGACCGTCGCCGAAGTTCCAGACATAGGTTCCGCTTAAATTGGTCGTATTGAAAAATTGAATGCTTCCCGGTGCACAATTAGCCGTAGGATTGGCATAAAAGGTAGGCACCGTATTGGCTTGAATGGTAATTTGTTGAGAAGTATTGGCTGTGCAACCAGAATTGGTATTTTGGGCGTTTAATGAAATGGTGTAGGTTCCCGGAGAATTATAGGTAACCGTAGGGTTCTCTGCATTGCTTTGTCCGGCGCTGCCAAAATTCCAGTTCCAAACATTGGCCCCGGCAGTTGAATTGTCCTGAACAGGAATGGGTTGTCCGACGCAGCCAATGCTCGGTGCGGTAATGCCCGCCTGAAAATTAGAGACAACGATGGGCTGCGTTTGGCTGTTGATACAGCCCGTATTTGTATTGGTGACAGTCAATACGACTTGATAAGTTCCTTGAGCGTTGTAGGTTATACTTGGTGGTGTATACTGACTTGAAGTTTGGCTGTTGCCAAAATTCCAGGCTTGCGTAAAATTAGCGCCTTGCGAAGAAGTGTTTGTAAACGAGAGGGTAAGCGGCACGGTGCAACCCAAGCCATTTGCAGTAAAGTTTACATTGGGCAGCGGATTTACCGTGATGTAAGCGGATTTAATTTCTGCGTCTGCAACGCCGTTTGCATTGGTTGCGACAAGCGTAATGGTAAAGGTACCTGCTGTACTGAATGCGTGTGTTGCGTTGGTGGTAGTGGCCGAATTACCATCTCCGAAGTCCCATTGATAGGTACTGATAGCAGGCCCCCCATTTGGGCTCGATGTATTGGTGAAAGAGACATTTTGCCCTACACAAACCGTAAGTGGATTGGCCGTAAAATTGGCGACGGGGCTTTGTGCAAAAACCTGACTGCAGAGCACAGCAAAAAAAGCAGCGAAAATACGCAGTAGGTTGGTCATAACGTTAGTAACGTAAAAATGACCTTCAAAGTTGCTTATTGGACCGTACCTGTTTTTAAAGAGTCTGGAAATTTATTCTCCATGGCAGGAAAATAGACATGCCCGAGCAGCAGCGGATTGAAAACAAAATATTGGCAACGCACGAGTTCGCCATCGGGTAAAAGGCACCAAAAGCTGTTCATATCCATATTGACCAGCTGGCCAAATTCGTTGCGCTGTTCCTCTTTACTTTTGATGCGAAATAGTTTGAGTGCAATGCGTTCGTGTTTGGTTTTGACTTCAAAACTGCAAAACGCTTGGCTTCTTTTAACGCTATCCACCTGTTTGTCTGAAAGCGTAAAATTCTTCTGTTCAAAGTGTATTTTCTGAAAGCCTTGAAGGTATCGATAAACGTTGGTGGTGTCGACAAAAGAAAGGCGTTGTCCATTGCGTGTGACACTGTATTTACTGCCTTTTTTCTGTATTTCAAAATTGCGGTAGGGTTCGTTGAAGAATTTCGCCTTTACCCCTTGGATGTCTTCCATTTGCAAGGCCATGATTTCAGTACAGGCCCATTGGCGCGGGTCGGCAAAAAAGCGCGGATCAATAAGGCCATTCATGCCAGCGAGTTTCATCATAACCGGCGCAGCACTTTTGCCGTCGTCGGCTGTTTCCAAAAGCATGATTTGACCGTAGTGGTCAGGGGTGGCGGGCCCTAGGTACCAAGTTTTTGTCCATTCGCCATCCTGAAATATCTCTACTTTGATGTTCGAGGTAGCCATAAGCTCCGTGAATCGGGCCTCCGATTTTTTAGGTAGATAGCCCTTGAATTCGATTTTGTGGAGTGCCTCTAAAATCAAAGAGACATTGTTTTGAGAAACACAGCCACCTTGTGCATCGGTCCAGACGTCATCTTTTTTTAGCAAGGTAAATTGTTGGCCAAAGGCGTCTGTGATATTGATTTTGGTGATGGTATTGGTATCTTCAATTTTGAAATTGAATGCGCGCGCATCTGATGCTTTTTGATTGCCTTGAAGATCGAGTGCAAACCAGGTGAGTGCGCCCAAAACAACCACTAAAATACCGATAATGAGTCCTTTTTTATTCATGCGTGCGGGTTAACGGGTGTAACGTTTTTGTCTGATTTTGTACATGATAAATGCAAAAATAAGAATGAGTAGTAGCGGCGCTAGCATATTTACACTTTTGTAAAACAAGGATGCCGACTTGATCTTTTCCTTATCGATTTCTTTGATATCGATTTGGCGACTGCGGATATCGAGCACCGAGTTGTCTCCCATCAGGTAGTCTACCATGTTCTGAAAGAGTTCTTGGTTGCCAAAGATCAGCGGTATGCGGCGCTGAGCCAGTTCGGCATCTACCTTGAGTTCATTGATGGCAATGGGTCTATATAGATAACTATTGACTTTTTTGGGGTCTAGGATGGAGTCGTAGGAATTGCGAATGAATGTTCCATTGCCCACGACCAAGATTTTGGTTTCTTTTTGGCTTTCTTCCAGATAATTGGCGTCTTTGCTGTTGGCAAATTCGGCTACAATTCTATTTTTAAAATGCGATTGATAAAATCCTTCTGAGAGCCCCGCGACACACAATTTATTGATGTCGTCTTCAGGGTTTTCAACTAGTTTGGGGTTCTTGCCGTAGTTTAATGGCAATGCCAAATTGACGAGTGGTTGTAGACCGCTCGGAATAGCGTTGCTTGAACTCGTCAGTATGGGTGTCAGTTGCGCCTTTGGCAGTTGTACAAACTCGATTTCGTTGGCATATTTTAAAGAAATTGGATCCACATTGCGTGTAATCGGATGCAAACTTGGCGTAGCTAACATGTGGTAAAACCAAGGCAGAAATGTCGTTTCGGCAAACGGCACAATTTTAGGCGCGCAATTGGCATCTAATACATAGTTTTCTTTGATTTTGATGCCGTAATCAAACAAAAGCCGATCGAGTAGTAGGTTTTTACGGGTGGTGTGCGTCATGCCCGTGGCGTTGAGCGTGTCTTCGTTGAGCGCCAATGTATTCATGAAGCAAAGCAATTTGCCGCCGCGCATGACAAATTGATCGATCAGGTAGAGGTCTTTTTGTGAGAAAGGCGTTTGTGGATCGGCAATGATGAGGCCATCTACATCTTTAAGCGCCGCTATGCTGTCATTGAGCTGGACGTCTTTGAGGTTATAGTACGGGGCAATGAGGGCACGGGCGCGCATCGTTTGGGCATAACTGAGCTCACCGTGGCCTTGTAAAAAGGCAATGGTTGGTTTGCTGGTTTGCGTCAGGCGGCGCATGGCTGAGAGCAAATTGTATTCAAGGTTGTTGAGCGCGTTCTCGATGATTTCACTCATTTGTTCGAGTGCATAAGGCCGCCCGGGTTGCGTGCCAGGTAGAAATTGCACCACGCCTTCTTTGGTGATGCCATTTACACTGTATGAAAGCAAAGCGCCAGGGAACAACAACATTTGGCTTTGGGTGCCGTCTTTTTGATATAGAATTTCTAGAGGCATGATGCCTTTTCCGCGGTCGTAGAGCTGGGCACGCAAGGCATTGATTTCGTCTTCGGTACCCACATTCGGGTCTGTGAATAAAAACTCAATTCGGGCACCGGCAATGCGCTTGAAGTCTTTGAGTTTGTCTTTGAGGGCGTTTTGGAAATTTTTGAGTTCCGAAGGCATGTTGCCATCCAAATAGATTTGGATACTGATGCGGTTCTCAAAGTTTTTTTTGTCCGAAAGATAGGTGACGGTACTTTTGGCCAATGAATAGCGTTGGTCTTTGGTCATGTCGAGCTTGAGGTAAAGCATCGAGCCAATAAAGTTGATCAGGATCAGAACGGCTGCTAAAAGCGCAAGGACAGTCCAGTTGTAGAGACCTTTGGTGAAATAGCGTTTCATGCGTTACTTTTTTAGCGATTTGAGTACGGTGAGCGAAGCAACCAAAAAGAGTGCATTGAGGCTCAGGAAGTAGAGTAGGTCGCTGGTGTCAATGACGCCTTTTTTAATGGCTTCGTAATGAAAAGCAATACCAATATATTTGATGAGGTAATCGAGGCCACCAATTTGGCTAAAGTTACCAAGTAGCTCAAATCCGTCGTAAAATACCCAACATAAGAACATTGCCAATATAAACGCAACAATTTGGCTGTTGGTGAGCGCAGAGGCAAACATGCCGATCGCAACAAAAGCCGCGCCGAGCAATAATAAGCCAACATAAGAGGTGAAAGTAGCACCAAGGTCAATGTTTCCGATGGGTTTGCCCAAGAAGTACATACTGACCAAATAAACGACGGTTGGTAAAATAGCGACAAAAACCAGCGCTACGCCTGCCAAGTATTTAGCAAAAATGAGTTGAAAGTCAGAGATAGGACGCGTTAATAAGAGTTCAATGGTGCCTGTTCTGCGCTCTTCTGCTATTGAGCGCATCGTGATTGCCGGAATGAGGATCAAAAAGATAACCGGAGACATATTGAAAAAAGGAATGAGGTCAGCGGTAGAACCCTCAAGGAGATTGGTATTGTAGGAGAGTATCCAATGGAAGAGTCCGCAGGCGATGAGGTAAATCAGAATGAAGACATATCCAATGATGGAACTCAGGAAGCTCGAAATTTCTTTTAAGAATAAGGCGCGCATAGTAAAAGTTGAGTTGTCAAAATTAACAAATATCTATAAACGAAAATTCCCGCCTTGTGGGGCGGGAATTTTAGATACACTCAATCTTAATTATGCTTGTTTGACATTCACAGCATTCAGACCTTTACGACCTTCTTGCAATTCGAATTCAACTGCGTCATTTTCTTTGATTTTGTCTACCAAACCGGTAACATGAACAAAATATTCTTTGTTCGTGTCTTCTTCAACGATGAATCCAAAACCTTTGGTTTCGTTGAAAAATTTTACATGTCCTTTACTCATTATAAAAATATTAATTTCAGTAAAGGTAAGGACCTATTTGAGTTTTACACTATTTTTCTGAAATAAATCCATTAAAAGTTGTGTTTAGGCTCCATGCCTGAGCCTTATGTGCAAACCAGGGCTTGATTTGCGGCCAAATGGATAAAAATAAATCTGAGCGGCGGTAATTGTCTAAATCTTGCTCAGAATCCCAAATTGAGTAGGTAAAAACGATACAAGGATTGTGTATATCTTGCATGAGTTGCATGCCTCTACAACCCTCGAAACGGGCAACTTTCCATTTGACGGTTTCAAAATGAGTTAAAAAGGCCTCGAGTTTGTCGGGCTCAAACTCCATTTGTACAACTCTTGTGAGCATCAGAATAAGGATTGGATATTTTCTTTGGAACCTTGTGGTGTAAACTCGACATGAACGGGGTCTCCGATGCGCATTCCAAAAAGTTTGCTAGCGCCACCAAATCCTTCATTGGCTCCGCGGTTAATTGCGATTTCTAGACGCCCAGCGCTATTGAATATAGCGACGCGTTCGCCCTGAGATACCGCATTGTAAGTGGCTGAAATTTCATCGATGAAATATTCTTTCTTTTGGTACTTGATAATAAATGGAATATC
>CAZINO010000089.1:0-6742 GCA_964540625.1 uncultured Lishizhenia sp.
TTTATTGCTTTGAATAGCAGAATAATACTGAAGCGCATCTTCAAAATCGGTGAATTTGGAATCCAAAGCTGCCAATACTTGTTTTTGGTCTATTGCTAAAATTGAAATGGTGTTCAATAATATTTGTAGTCTTTCGACAACATAATGATGCGATGCATTTCTGCGCAGAATGTAATAAGTATTCGCGACAATGACGGGGGTAACAAACGCACGAACTTGTTTTTGTTCACATTTGAGTAAAAGTTGAAGACTGTCGTCAGAAAATGGCTTACGATCTAAATAAAAATCTAACAAGACATCCGAATCTATTAGTATTGATTTCATTCAGAAAGGTATTTTTTAGCAAGTGCCTTGGCTAATTCTTCTTTGTAGTCGCCAATTTCATGGTCTTTGAACGCACCTTTTAACTGATATAAAACAGAAGGTTCTTCAAGGTGTTGACTTTTAGAGTGAACCAATGAGCTTAGGTAATTTTCAACAAGCTGTGATAAGCTTTTGCCATTTTCTTTCGCGTAAGCTTTGGCTTTCAGGATGATACTTTCTTCAATAGATAGAGTGAGCTTGGTGTTCATACGTATAAATTATAAAACAAAAATACGTACAAATCGCTTTTTAACAAAGTAAAAATACGGACCAAAACCTAATTTAACTAATTTTAGCCGTTACCAGCTACCTATGAAAATCATCTTTTTAATTATATTGTTGAATACTGCAAGTATAGCTTTTGGGCAAGTGCCGCAAAATATAGAGAAAGACAGCTTGAGGACCGATACCATCAAAGTGGCACATCCAGATTCAGTAGAGACCGATGCTGAATTCAAAGGTGGTTTTGATAAGCTAGCGAAATTTATCGTTAAAAATTTGAGACAAGAAGAAGTTCAGCAATGGACAGATTATAGAAAGCAGCCATTAGATAACAGGGTAATGGTCAAATTTACCGTAGAAAAAGACGGAAGCCTTTCAAATATACATGTCGAATCCGCTACGCAATATTGTCCGCCCTGTAATAGGGAAGTCATTCGGTTGGTCAAAAGCATGCCCAAATGGAAGCCGGCAAAAAAAGGCAAAGAACGCGAGCGTGTTTGGGTTAGAATCCCTATTATTTTTCAGTTTGAATATCCGGCAAGCTATTAAATATCTTCCTTGGAATCCATGATAATAGTGACCGGCCCATCGTTGACCAAACCTACTTGCATATCGGCCCCGAAACGGCCCGTTTGAATGGTGCTACTGGTTGTTCGCTGAAGTTCTGCCACAAAGTATTCGTAGAGCGGAATGGCTTGTTCGGGGCGAGCGGCCCTGATATAACTTGGCCTATTGCCTTTGCGGGTTGCGGCGTGCAAAGTAAACTGACTCACGACTAAAAATTGGCCGCCGATATCTTGAATACTAAGGTTCATTTTGCCGTCTGCATCAGAGAAAATCCGCAGGTTGCTAACTTTTTGAACAAGGTAAGCGGCATCTGTTGGGGTATCCTCTTGCTCGATGCCTAGCAAAATGAGCAGTCCTTGTTGGATTTCACCCACCACGACACCATCGATTTTTACCGCTGCTTCACTTACCCTTTGGATCACTATTCTCATGGCGTCAAATTTAAAATTCGCTTCTGCGGTAAGGATCAGAAGCGTCCTCGTGCATGAGTTGCAAATAGGTCTGATAGCGGTGGGCCGCAATGCGTTCTTCTTCAACAGCAGCTTTCACAGCACAGTGCGGTTCATTGAGGTGCTTGCAGTTATTGAAGCGGCACTCGCCGAGCAGCGCGCGCATTTCAGGAAAATAATGGGCGTAATGTTCTTTTTCTAAGTCAACCAAACCAAAAGCGCGGATGCCGGGTGTGTCAATGATGTAACCGCCAGAACTAAGTGCATGCATTTCGGCAAAAGTGGTGGTGTGCTTGCCCTGTTCGTGGGCCTTTGAAATCTCGCCGGTACGCAAGTCTAGATTGGGGTCGAGGGCATTCACTAAAGTCGTTTTTCCGACGCCAGAATTACCAGAAATCATGACCTGTTGACCGGCTATTTCAGCGCGAAGAAAGGCGATGGAGCTCGGGTCTTCAGCGGAAATCCCAAAACAGGCATAACCTATATTTTCATAAATATATTTCAATGCTTCGAAATAGGCTTGGTCATCTTGGTCGTAGAGGTCTATCTTGTTAAATAGCAGGGTAGTCGGTATCCGAAAAGATTCTGCTGCAACTAAAAATCGATCAATAAAGGCAATTTGAGTCACCGGAGATTTTAAAGTCACGACCAAATACGCACGGTCTACATTGGCCGCCAAAATTTGCATCTGCTTGCTGAGGTTGGTGGCCTTTCGAACAATGTAATTGTGACGCGGCAAAATGCTGGTTATAGCCCAGCCCTCATCAGAACCGGGTTCCATTTGAACGCGGTCACCAGCGGCAATCGGGTTGGTGGTTTTAAGGCCTTCTAAGCGCAATTTGCCTCTTATACTGGCCTGAACTTGCTGGCCATCTGCCAACAAAACTTGGTACCATTTGCCAGTAGATTTCAAGATCAATCCTTGCATGTTGTAAAGGTAAACATTTGTATGTTTGTACAATGAAAACAACCTTTGCGCTCTTCTTTTTATTGACTTTTAGCTCCATTTCATGGGCGCAAGAGCCAATGGCAACAACCGATACCAGTCAAATCTTCGAAATGGTAGAACAAGATGCCGAATTTCCTGGCGGATTCGAAGCACTCACAAAATATATTTCAGACCATTATAACTATAAGAATATTGGGCCTGACTACCAATTCAAGAAAAAGACGACGGACCGGTTGATCGTACGCTTTGTGGTTGAAAAAGATGGCAGTATAACAAATATCAAGATCGAAAAAGCAGGACTTTACTGTCCGCCATGTCATTCGGAAGCTATTCGCATGCTCGAAAGCATGCCCAAATGGCAACCAGCTAAAAATGCAGGGCAACCTGTCCGCTGTTATGTGCGTGTCTCTATCATTCTAAGCTTCTGATGAAACAAGTTTACATCCTCCTTTTTCTATTCGGTCTAAGTGCATTTGCATTTGGCCAAGTGCCAACAATGACACCTGATTCTTTGCAAATTTTATCCGACGAGCCAGAAGCGTATTTTCCAGGAGAGTTTGATGCTTTGAGAAAATTCTTATTTCAAAACGTTCAAATAACCGAAGAGATGTATGCATATGCCAAAGACGGGATGCACAATAAAATTATTGTAAGGTTTGTTGTCAATGAAGAAGGCAACATTGAGGATGCTCAAATTGAAAAAGCTGGCGCTTACTGCCCGCCGTGCAATAAAGAAGCGCTTCGGGTGGTGAAGAGCATGCCCAAATGGCATCCTGCCTTAAGAGATGGTAAGCCAACAGAAACCTTTGTTCGTTTACCGATTATTTTCTCGATTCAATAATGATACAGCACTACGGCCTCATCGGCAAAACCTTAGCACATTCCTTTTCGGCTTCTTTTTTCAAAGATTACTTTGAGAAGAACAATATAGATGCAAGGTACAGCAATTTCGAATTGAATGATGTAGAAGAAATCTCTTCTATTTTCGAGCAAAACTTATCCGGCCTCAACGTCACCTTTCCTTACAAAGAAAGTGTCATTCCCTATCTAGACCGTTTGGATGAAAGCGCTGAGCAAATTGGAGCTGTCAATGTCATTGCCTTTGAAAATGGTGAGAAAGTGGGTTACAACACCGATGCCTACGGCTTTGCCCAGAGCATCAAGCCCTTTTTGACTTTTGAGCACGAGCGCGCCCTCATTTTTGGCACTGGCGGCGCTTCCAAAGCGGTGGCGCATGTATTCAAACAAATAGGACTCGATGTGTTTTATATTTCGAGAAATGGCCATCAAGCGAATGGGGTTTTTACCTATGAAGATATCAATAGCCACATGCTTCAGGCGTGTAAAGTACTTGTCAATTGTACACCAATAGGCACTTTCCCAAATATATCGGACTGCATCGAGCTGCCATTTGAGCACCTCACGCCTGCCCATTTGGTGATTGATTTGGTGTATAATCCGGCAGAAACCGAACTGATGAAACGCGCTAAAAAACAAGGTGCTGCAGTCATGAACGGTTTGTCCATGTTGCAGCACCAAGCTTTGAAGAGTTATGAAATCTGGTCGCGTTAAGCTTCTGGGTTTTGCTGATTGAGGTTGTACCAGTCAATCTTTCTAGAGAAATACATCACGAGCCCTAGAATAATGAAGACCCCAATACTGCCAATCAAAAGCGCTAAATCTTCTAGCTGAATGATCACAAATATGAAAATGTAGAGCATTGACAATAGCCCTGCAATGAATAAGCTCATTTTTAAGGATTTCAAAATAGCGCGCACATAAGTACTGATCAGTATGACCGTAGCCAGCGCAGATAGCAAGAAGGCGCTGTTGAACTGAATATGTTCAGAAATGGAAAGCAATAGGGTGTAGAAAACGACCAATGCAATGCCAACTAAGATATACTGAATAGGGTGAATCCCCGAGGACTGGAAAATCTCAATAAAGAAAAAGACCAAAAATGTGAGGCCGATAAATAAGAGCGCGTAATGGATACTGCGGTGCGCTTTCTGGTAGTTGTCTACAGGTAATTTTAAATCGACACCAAATGAAGAGTCGCGCAATTTATAAGAAGAACCTGTCCAACTTTGCGGGTAATTGCGGTTGAGGTTCAAGACATTCCAGTGCGCTTTAAAGCCAGCTTTGTCTGTTTTGTGTTGGTCTGGTAAAAAAGCACCATCAAACTTGGGCGTTTGCCAATCAGAGTTCAAAACCACATCGGTTTCTTTGCCGACAGGCGTAAAGTACAATTGTTGGCTGCCTTTGAGTTCGACATCAAAACTAAAGCGATATAGGTGGTCGTCTGTTGGTGAAATCGTTACTTTGGAGTTGATGCCTGAGTAAAAAATATCTTGGTTGCTCACCCCTGGGTTGAACGGTAGTTTTTTTCCTTCCCAATTGAGGTCAATTTGTTTTTCGATGCCACGCAAATCGTCAATTCCTGCATTAAGAGTTGCTTCATTGAATTTGAAAATATGGCCTTTTGTTTCGAGGTCTTTGAAATCCAATTTGGTGAATTCACCACTCACATGCAATGATGAATTATACACTACAATTTCATACACCCCACGGTGGCGGCGATCGGGCTTCACACTTGCTTGGATGTCGAGTTTACTGGGCAAAACATGCAGTCTTTCTGTAATTTGCACAAGTGTTTCTTTACCTGTTGCTTTGTCAATTTCCTTGACATAACGGGTGTAAGGAATGGTCAAAACAGGCCCTTGAAGGGTTTGCTCGCCGCCCCATTTTTCGCTGACTTCGTCAATAGCTTCTCTTTGGGTTTGTTCGCGTTCGTAAATGATACTTTTAATCATGCCTGTTGGGATGAGTAAAAGCAAGGCGATCAGGACAATACCGCCAATTTTGAAATAAAGATTGTTTTTGATTTTAGACATGGTCGTGTTTTTTTGCTACAAACGTAAAGGACGACATTATATTGGATTGGGTTGCAAATCCTTTTGTAAATCAGCTCCAAAGCGAACTTTTCCTTTCATAATCCAATTTATCCGACATTAAGTACTTAGCTACCGACTATGTGCCTTCGCTCATCAGAACTTTGGTGCTCACCATTTAAATTTTTAGTTATGAATGCATTTAAAAACAAAGTGAGCCTTATGGGGCGTTTGGGTGGCCAACCAGAGTTGGTCAAATTTGATTCAGGGCGTTTACTTGCCCGCTTTTCTTTAGCTACCCATGAAAACTTCAAAGACAAAAACGGCGAGTGGCATGATTTTACACAGTGGCACACCATTAATGCTTGGGGTAAAATTGCCGAAAAAGTGGGCGAGAAACTCGAGAAAGGCATGGAGGTAGTTGTCGAAGGGAAGCTCGTCAATCAGCAATATGAAAATAAAGCCGGCGAGAAGCGTTTTGCGACTATTATTGAGCTCTATGACTTCATTATGGTTCAGCCCAAAAAAACAAATCATGAAGCAGCCAGCACCGAAAACGCAGCCTAAGCTACCGCGCATGTCGGCTAACCCGAACCTGCACATGAACCACGTCAACCTCATCGGCTACATGACCGCCGAGGCGCGCCATGTGCAGCTCGAAGACGGCAAGCAACTCATGCGTTTCACGCTCGCCACCAAAGAACAATTCCTCGACGCCGACGGCATCATGCGCCAGCGCAGCCAATGGCACCTCCTCACTGCCTGGGGCCGCTGGGCCAAGGTGGTCGAAGAATTCGGTGCCAAAGGCGTGCACCTCGCCATCGAGGGCAAACTCGTTGGCCGCTTCTATCGCTTCGGCGGCCAGCGGCGCTTCGTCACCGAAGTGGAAATCAACGACCTCGTGGTATTGCCCTAAATAGCACCCACCAACCAAACGATCCAAAAGGCGGCCGCAGGCCGCCTTTTGTGTTGGGTTTCCAGAGGATTTTATGTTTCAATTGACAAAAGAAGAATGGTCAAACTTGACATCACAATTTGTGATATCAAGTTGGGGCGGTCATAGACATCCTCCATTTGCTTTTACCGAACAAGGCGTTGCGATGATGTCATCCTTGTTAAAAAGTAAAAAAGCCATACAAATGAATATTACTATCATGCGTGCTTTTGTCATGATTCCCCAAAAGATAAAGCGGTAAAGAAATTAAAAAAAGTTAAAAATAATTTACCTTTATGCTAATCTGACTTGTAAACAAGCCGGAATTAAATAAATCTACAATGAAAAAAATCGAAATTACTGTTGA
>CAZINO010000090.1:0-6725 GCA_964540625.1 uncultured Lishizhenia sp.
AAAGGCCTCAAAGAAATGGAGGCGAAAGACCAACCTTTTGACGCCGATTTGCACGAAGCAATAGCGAATATTCCAGCGCCAACTGAGGATCAAAAAGGCAAAGTTATAGATGATGTAGAAAAAGGATATTACCTCAATGACAAAGTTTTGCGTTTTGCAAAGGTTGTCGTTGGACAATAAATAAACCATGAGTAACAAGCGCGATTACTACGAAGTGTTGGGCGTTAGCAAAAATGCTGACGAATCCGAAATCAAAAAGGCTTACCGAAAATTGGCCTTGAAATACCATCCCGATAAAAACCCCGACGACGCCAGTGCCGAAGAAAAATTCAAAGAGGCTGCCGAGGCTTACGAAGTCCTGAGCAACCCTGAGAAAAAAGCACAATACGACCGCTTCGGACACGCCGGAATGGGAGGCGCCGGTGGTTTTGGTGGCGGCATGAACATGGACGACATTTTCTCTCAGTTTGGCGATATCTTTGGCGGCGCTTTTGGCGGTAGTTTTGGCGGCAGCCGCGGCGGTTCACGCGTTGTGAAGGGTACCAATCTTCGGGTTAAAATGAAACTCAATCTCGAAGAAATTGCGCAAGGGGTCAAGAAAAAAATCAAAGTCAACAAATTGGTGCAAGCCGACGGCGTTACTTTCAAGAGTTGCCCAACGTGTCAGGGTACTGGCCGTATTACACGCGTAGCACAAACCTTTTTAGGTGCCATGCAAACACAATCTGCGTGTCATGTCTGTCAGGGTGCCGGAAAAAGCATCGATACCAAGCCTGCTGACGCCGATGCACAAGGATTGCGCAAACAAGAAGAAATCATCGAGATTGAAATTCCAGCTGGTGTCGAAGACGGCATGCAACTCAGTGTTCGTGGAAAAGGAAACGCAGGGCCTTTCAATGGTGCCCCTGGCGATCTCATTGTAGTCATTGAAGAGGTGGCCCACGACGAACTGCGACGCGAGGGTGAAAATCTTCATTATGATGCCTTCTTGCACTTCACAGATGCCGTGCTGGGTGCCTCCATTGAAGTGCCAACAGTAGGGGGCAAGGTCAAAATAAAAGTCGATGCTGGTACCCAAAGTGGAAAGGTACTGCGTTTGCGCGGCAAAGGATTGCCAAGTGTACAGCGTTATGGCACCGGCGATCTTTTCGTTCACTTACATGTGTACACTCCAACGAGCGTCAGTAAGGAAGAAAAAGAGCTCCTCGAAAAACTCCGCGATTCCGAAAACTTCGATCCCTATAAAGCGCAAAAAGACAAAGGCTTTTTTAGCCGCATGCGCGACATCTTTAGTTAATGAAATTTCTAGAACTGGTTAAAGAGGGGCGCAATTCGACTGGCCTTTATTTAGGTGGTATTGCCCTGATCATCTCGTTGTACATACTCGGCAACATCCCAATGTTGCTCGATGTCAAATACAACTTCCCAGGCACGCTTTTCGATCCAGCGCAAACTGACTTCATAGCTGCATACGGTTCATTGCGCTTACTCATCGGTATGCTCATTCCTTTTATACTCGTTTTTTTTGGCTTGGTTTTGTACTTAATGTACGCCCACAAAAGAGGTCTAAAAAGTATTTTTACATCGGCACCCAGATTTCGTTGGAAACGTTTTTTGGGGTTCAGTGCTTTTTTACTCGTTTTTTTTGGTGCATATACTTTTCTCGACCTTGTCATCTCTGGGGCAACAGATCAACTCACTTGGAATTTCAAGGCGGCATCTTTTTGGCCCTTGCTATTAGTGGCATTCTTAATGGTGCCTTTTCAGGCCGCAGCCGAAGAATTGATTTTTAGAATTTATGCCCTTCAAGGTCTCTATTTACGTACCAATAATCCATGGATTAGTTTGACCATTAGTTCATTGATGTTTGCGTTTATGCACATTTCTAACCCTGAAGTAAACGCACTCGGCCCTGGAATTCTTCTCTACTATTTTATGGCAGGTGTATTCATGGCCCTGATCAGTATCCAAGATGAAGGCGCAGAGTTGGCCATTGCTTTTCATGTTTTTAACAACCTTTTTGGTGTTTTGGTGCTCACAAGTGGCTGGCATGTTTTTCGGACCGATGCGTTATTTATCGATGAACGTCCACCGGGCAATTTAACAGTGCAATTACTTTCAGGCGCACTCACTTTTGCTTTTCTGTATTTTGTGCTTGCTAAAAAATTAGGCTGGAAACCGCTCAAGTCGTTGCGCTAGTTCGGATTTTTCTTAGCTTTAACTCATGATTCAAATCGCTGAAGTTAGTAAATCCTATAACCGTAAGTTGGTCCTAGATGCGGTTAGTATGGAGGTCAACAAAGGTCACATTTTTGGCTTGTTGGGTCCCAATGGCGCTGGCAAAACCACGCTTATTCGCATCCTCAATCAAATTCTAAATCCAGATAGCGGTCAGGTTTACTTCGAAGGAAAGCCTTTAGAACCTGCTCATCTTCGCCAAATTGGTTATCTACCCGAAGAGCGCGGTTTATACAAAACTATGTCCGTACGCGGGCATTTACTCTTTCTTGCCCAACTCAGAGGCCTGAGTCAAACAGCGGCTGCAAGAAATGTCGACCACTGGCTGCAACATTTCGAAATACAAAGTTGGCAGCACAAACGCATTGCAATGCTTTCCAAGGGGATGGCTCAAAAAGTACAATTCATTGCAGCTTTAGTTCATCAGCCTAAATTACTTATCCTAGATGAACCCTTATCTGGTTTTGATCCGCTCAATGTTGAGCTCATCATGAACGAGATCAAGGCGCTCAAAGAACAGGGCACCACCATTATTTTGTCCACGCACAACATGAAAAGCGTCGACGAAGTCTGTGATTACGCCGCGCTCTTACACAACGGTCAGGTTTTGGCTCAAGATGCGGTTCAACAGTTACGACGCGCGCATTCCAAAGGTCTTATTGAAGTGCGGTTTAAGGGAAATATGCTCAGTTTTGCCAATGCCCTCTGGACCGACTTCACGCTACTCACTCAAAAAGAACTCGAAGAAGGCCTTTTTGAATGTACCCTTCAAAGCAGAGGTGGGCGGAAGCTCAACGACCTCATGCGCAGCTTGCAAGAACAAGTACAAGTCGAGCATTTGTCTCAGGTACAGCCTTCCATGCAGGAAGTATTTATTGATTTGATTTCCCAAAAAGCGGCCCAAAATGTCTAATTTATTCCTACTCACCAAAAGAGAAATCCAAGAAAGACTGAGTCAAAAAGGGTTTTGGTACATGCTTATTTTGGGTCCTATTGTGGTGCTTCTCTTATTGATCGGTTTACTCAAAGCAGCAGATCAAGGTAAACAAGAGCTCAATGTACTCATCGCAGATCCAGGCCAAATCATGTCTCATCGCCTCATGGCCCAAGAAGAGCAACAAATTCACTATTTTTTTATCGATGATTACTTAGAACTAACGGAATTTCAAAAAGGTAAAGCTTACCAAGAATTTGACGTGCTACTAGAACTCAATGAGAAAGTGCTCAACAATAAAAAATGTTTTGTTTTTTTTCGAGACCAGCTCGGCCTCGATGCCCGAATGCAGCTTAAATTTCAAGTAGAGCGCCGCATGGAAGAACTTATTGCTGCCCAGCACTCCAACCTTACCGAACAAGCTTTTCGTCAAATTAAACAAGGATTTATCTTTGATTTTCGGGATCTAAAAGACCCTAAAAATGAGTCAAAAGAAGCCAATTCGTGGGCCGGTTTTGTTCTCGGTGCTTTTGTGCTCTTTTTCGTTGCGTTGTACAGCATGACCATTTTTCGGGCAACCGTACGTGAAAAAAGCAACCGTATCGTAGAAGTTTTACTAGCGAGTGTGAAGCCAGGGCAGCTCATGCTTAGCAAAATTCTTGGTATTGGCTTTGTAGCCCTGCTTCAAATGTTGGGTTGGATTTTATTATTAGCACTGGGGTTTTGGTTTTTGCAAGAAACCATTTTTGTGGACATCTTTGACCCCAGCAATTGGGGGCAAAACGCACCTCAACGCCTCAATCCGTTGTCTTCTTTGGTTTTTGAACAGCTACCCTTCGCAACTTTGATTGTACATTTCTTGCTCTTTTTTGTAGCAAGTTTTTTATTTTATGGTGCTTTGTTTGCTGTCTTGGGCGCACGCAGTAGTGCCGAAGCCGATGGCCAACAGTTTTTATTCCCTTTGCTGTTTTTGGTCAGTTTTGGCCTCTTTTCAGGGATTTTTGCCATTTATTTCCCAGCAAGTACCCTTACCGAAATACTCGGATTTTTACCATTTAGTTCGCCGGTTTTGGCGCTGATCTCTTTGGCGAAAGGCTTAAGTCTTGCGGCCTACACAAAGGTTTTATTGAGTTTATTGTTATTGCTATTTTGTGCATTTGCACTTTTGGGTCTGGCAGCGCGCTGGTACCGTAAATCAATTCTTAAATTCTAAAGAATATGCGCCGGGCCGTCATCGATTTGGGCACCAATACCTTTAATTTGCTCATCGCTGAAATAGCAACGCGCCGTGTGCTTTTTCAGACCAAAGAAGGTGTTGCCCTCGGTATGGACGGCATCAATGAAAATCGGATTGGCGATGCCGCCATGACACGGGCCTTTGCAGCCCTCCAATATTTCAAGCAATTATGCGTTCAATGGGAAGTCGATTTCATACGTGCAATCGGGACATCCGCACTCCGAGATGCCACCAATTCAGCTGAGTTCGTCATGAAGGTTGCTAAAGAATTAAATATTGAAATTGAAATTATTTCTGGCCTGCAAGAAGCACAATTCATTTATAACGGGGTAAAATTGACCCATGAATTTACAACGCCAGCTTTAATTATGGATATTGGCGGCGGTTCTACGGAATTCATTGCTGCAAATGCCAATGGGCCTATATTAGCGCAGTCCTTCGATATTGGTGTTTCTCGAATGTTTCAACTTTTTGATTGCCAAGATCCTTTTTCACGAGAGGATATCGCTAAAATAGAGGCTTATTTACAGCAAAAATGCGGCTCTTTTTTTAATCAAGCTATACCAAGGGTTTTAATTGGCGCTTCTGGCAGTTTTGAGACTTTTTACGAATTGATCGAAGAAAAAATTTTTCAAGCGGAGGGCAATGCCATTTATGTTGATCAACTTCGCTTTGAACAAATGCTCGAGCGTATTATAGCTTCTACGCAAGCCGAGCGCGACCTCAATGTGCATATCATACCGATTCGCAAACGCATGGCCCCACTAGCCGCCATTAAAACCCGCTGGGTCATGCAACAGGCAAAAATCCAACAAATTTACATCTCGCCATATTCTTTAAAAGAAGGCGTCTTATTTGGCCTATGAGAACTTCCTGTGCATTGTTTTTTATTTTATGGACCGCTACTTTTTTAGGTCAGTCCAACATTGATGTCAGGCACTATGATTTACAGCTTATTTTAAGTCCTGATGAAAAGCAAATTACGGTAATCGAAGCGCTGCAAATTAGGCTTTTGGAACCTACTTCGGAATTGAAATTAGACTTAATTGCCCCGCATGATCAAATGCCAGGCATGACCGTTACCAGCGTTACAGCACCTTATCAAAATGTAAAATGGAGTCAAACCGCTACGCATTTGATCATCGATTTACCAGTTCAATTGCAAAACGGAGACATTCAACTTTTCATTAAGTTGAACGGCGAACCCCAAGATGGTCTTATCATTGGAGAAAATAAATTCAATGAGCCCACCATTTTTGCCGATAATTGGCCCAATAGGGCTCGCCACTGGTATGCTTGTCATGACCACCCATCCGATAAAGCGACCTATCAGTTCAAAGTCCTGACCCCACCAAAATATACGGTTGTTGCCAATGGTGTTTTGTCCTCAAAAATCCCAAAAGAAAATGGTCGTTTAATGGAGTGGACCTACCGCATGGAAGAGCCCATAGCCACGAAGGTAGCAGTAATTGGCATCGCGGATTTTGTAGCAAAAGAATTTGGAAATACTGATGGCGTTCCAGTGAGCGCTTATGTGTATCCGCAAGACAGCACAAAAGGTTTGGCATCTTTTGAGGTAGCTGCAAATATTCTTCGGTTTTACAACCAAAAAATAGGTCCTTATCCTTATCAAAAATTAATGAATGTGCAGTCCACGACAAAGTACGGTGGCATGGAAAACGCAGCTTGTATTTTTTACGACGAAAAAGCTTTGAATAATGATTTGCGCAGCGCGCATCTGATAGCGCACGAAATTGCGCATCAATGGTTTGGTAATGCCGTTACTGAGTCAGATTGGCCTCATTTATGGTTGAGCGAAGGCTTTGCCACTTATTTAACCAATTTATACATTCGAGAATCCGAAGGCGACCTCGCTTTCAAAGCCCAACTTGCCCAAGATCGCAATAAAGTCTTGCGCTTTTATCAACAATTCAAGCGCCCTTTAGTCGATTCACTCACTACTGATTTGAATGCGCTACTCAATCCGAACGCCTATCAAAAAGGCGCATGGGTATTGCACATGACGCGCCTACAAATGGGCGATCGTGCCTTTTTTGCAGGGCTCCAGGCCTATTACACACTATATGAACATAAAAATTCGTCCACCGAAGATTTTTGTAAAGTGATGCTAGCCCAACTAGACGGAGATTTCCAACTTGACCTCCGCGCTTTCTTCGATCAATGGTTGTATCAACCAGGACATCCAATTATTGCCGTTAAGTTTAGAGAAAATGCGGGTCAAGTTTTTTTCGATGTCGAGCAAGTACAAGCATCTTTTTTTAGTTTTCCGTTAATGGTATCGTTTTACCAAAATGG
>CAZINO010000091.1:0-6557 GCA_964540625.1 uncultured Lishizhenia sp.
TTTGGTCTGAGAAAGAAAAGTAGTTACCAAACCTGCACCTCCGTCAATCGTACTCGGACGCACGGGTTCTGCGGCATAACAATCAGAAGGATGTCGAATGAGGTCAAAATAGGTACTGACACCCGACAAACTCACAGGATGCATACTTACCAATGCTCCTGTTGCTAGCGAAATGCCAACGACAGCAACACCGTTTGGAGGTGTACTCGTTACGTAATAATAAATACCGGTGGCAGGATCGATGGTTGAACTGCCATTTACAGAATACATAGGATACTGCAGGGGCGTTTGCGAAATGCGCGTCACTACACCAGTTGCTGCATCGATTTTTCCAAGGTAGGCAGTTAGAGGCGGTGTTGTGTTGACACCAATGATACCGTAAATGGTGGTGTCAGCACAGTTGTAGGTGTAATTGCCGAAATTTGACCCTCCTTCAGGGAAACTCAGTGTTTGAGATGTATAGACTTGGCCATTGTACATATCTATTCCATAAAACTGGGTCCCTTTAGAAAAATAATAAAGCATTTGATGTGGATCAATTGCACTACCAGAAAGTGAATAGGCATCTAAGATTGATTGTGGTGATATTTGAGTAATGATTCCTGTTAGTGGGTCCATAGAAGCAAAATAGAGCTCACCAGTGCCCTGCCCTGGACCTGCGCCGGGAATGTAACGACCTGCTAAACCATACAAAGTGGAGTCGGAAGTATTGAAGCGGAAATTATTAAAAGAACTCGGAGCGATTGGATTGGTAAGTGGTACTTGATTGTACAGTATACCATCGTTCATACCAACCGTAAGTGCCGTTCCGTTCGTACCACCTTGTGAAAGAAAAAAATAATGATTGGTATTCAAATCAAGGGCCGCACCTGTTAGGTTGGTTACAGATGCCACGTTACTTGAACCAAGGGCCGAAAAATTTCCAGACAATAAATCGAGTGTTCCGAGTTTCACCCCTACTGGATTAGAAGTGCGTATTAACCCATAGAGCATTGGCGTTTGCGCCCATATTGAAAGTTGAAGCGACGAAAAGAGAAGGAGTCCTAGTTTTTTCATAAGGTGAGGTTTGGTTTAGTCGTTGAATAACAAGCAATTTACGCAAATGTTTGGTGATTCTTACTAGAACATATTCTATTTTTACACCATGAAAACGATGCAAGCCTTCATTGAACACCTCGAACTTACGCCGCACATTGAAGGCGGTTTTTTTAAAGAAACTTACCGTAGTGTCACCGAACATATTTTGGAAAACGGCAACAAAAGATCTTTAGCAACCTTGATTTATTTCTTATTACCTTCTGGTAAATATTCAAAGTTTCACAAAATTGAATCGGACGAAATCTGGATTTACCAAGCCGGTGCGCCACTTTTGATCCATATGATTGACCAAAATGGAAACTATCAAACTGCCAAGTTAGGTTTAGATCTGGAAAACGGCGAGCAACCGCAAATTTGTATTGCAGCCCAAACTATTTTTGGTGCAGAGGTGCTCGGAGACGATGCGTTTTCACTGTCTTCTTGTATGGTGGCGCCGGGCTTCGATTTTTTAGACTTCCAGCTCTATGACAAACAAGAGCTCATCGGTCGCTTTCCGGATTTAGCACCCATCATTTCGCATTTGCATCAGTAGTTTACCAACGATATACCACAGCATTGATATTCATCCCTGCCCCAACAGAAGCAAGAATAATCACATCGCCTGCATTTAGTTGATGCGCCGGATATTCGCCGCGCACCACCGCATCGAGTAAGGTGGGTACTGTTGCGACGGAACTGTTTCCATTAAATTGAATGTTCATCGGCATGATGTGTTCCGGACGTGCTGCTTTGTACAAACGGTAAAAGCGATCAATAATGGCTTCATCCATTTTTTCGTTGGCCTGATGGATAAATATTTTCTTCACCTCATCAATAGCAACACCACTTTTATCCAAGGCTATTTTCATAGCCGCAGGCACTTTAGTCAATGCAAATTCATAGATTTTACGACCTTGCATTTTGATGTACTTTTCGTGGATATGATGCTTTGAATTTAAGGAGGGTCCGTTGTTTAAAAAATAGGCTTCGTCTTTGGTAAAGGTTTGAGTGGCATGTGCTAAAATGCCGCTGCCGTCTTGGGCTAAATTCTCGGCCAAAATACAAGCACCCGCACCGTCGGCAAAAATCATCGAATCTCGGTCATGGGGGTCCACTACCCTACTGAGCGTCTCTGAGCCGATCACCAAACAAATTTTAGCAGCACCAGCCTTTATGAATAAATTGGCTTGGATAAGCGCTTCGATCCATCCGGGGCAGCCAAAAAGCATGTCGTAAGCTACACAATTAGGATTGGCAATCCCCAAAGCATGTTTCACTCTGGAAGCCAGCGCTGGCAACATATCAAGATGGTTGGATGCAAAGCGCACATCGCCAAAATTATGGGCAAAAATGATGTAATCTATATGCTCTGGATCAATTCCCGAGGCGTCGATGGCCTTTTGCGCTGCAATAATACCCAAATCTGAATTGGTTTGTTCTTTTTGCGCATAACGACGCTCTTCAATTCCGGTGATGTCTTTGAATTTTTCAATAATGATTTCATTGCTATCATCGAAGGGTTGATCGATGTCCTTATAGAAGCGATGGGCAATGAAATCTTGGTTGGTCATGCGCAAGGTAGGAAGGTAACTACCCACGCCAAGTAGTTTAGCACTCATGGTTTACGTCAGTTTAGGACGTAAAGTTAACAGAAATTTATACTTAGTGTAAAAAATACACTAACAACCAAATAAAAATGTTGCTAAAAACGATAGATGAATCCAGAAAGCACACCAATTGAGGTGTAGCGATTCATTATCAGTCCATTATCGATAAGCAATCCGATAGTTTGGCGTACACATGGCGTAAATGTAAATACCAATTCAGGTTGAATTTGATAGCTGAGCTCTAGTTGTGCAAGCGCATTCCAATTGTTGGTTTTGGCACTGACTAATGAAACGCCATTATTTAAAGGCTGAATGTAAGTGCCGTTTGTTGCCAAACCATGCGCATACGCTGCCCCTAAATAGGGCGTCAGACCGATTTTCCCGAAGTGAAATTGACGCCCGAGCATGACCGGAACCTGAATGTATTTATAACGGTTGGTGCCTTCTACCGAAATAACATCGTACTGAAGTTGCTCTCCCCACTCCAGGTAATGTATACCAGTTTGCAATTGCCAAGCACCTATTCCACACTGATAACGCAAGTTGAAGTCCCAACTAGAAGTTTGCCGCTCACCCATGGCGCGGGCTTCTCTGAATTGTTTGGCAGAATAACCAGGTATCAATGGATTTACCTCGGGCACCGCATAACTTGAAAAAATACCACTAATGCCGAATTGCAAGCCAATGGCGTGCGTTACTTTTTGTTGTTTATGACTCGGAATTGTTGAAGTGGGTTCTAAATTCATTTTGGCAAGTCCATTGCTATCGATTGAAACGGTTTTCGTTTCCTTCACTTCTTGATTTTCTATTTTCGGGATTTCTTGACTACTTAATTGCACGGTTGGTGCTGAGAAATGAACATCGGAAGCTGAAATTGAATAGGTATTGGAAATGAATGGTTCTTGAGTTGATAATCCTGAGATGTGTTGGAAAGCATTTGTTTGGGGCAAAGAGAGAAGCGGAGCGGAAATCTCAAACTTGTTGGGTGTTGATGGAAGTTTTATAGTGTTGTTTGCCAATAAATCGCGTTGTTTTCTTGGTGCAACTTGTTGTTTGCCTGACGACACAGGTTCAACAGGAGCCCCTTTCCAAAAAAAGATCGAACCAATGACAACAACGGCTCCAAATACAGACCACACCCACCAAATGGCGAGTGGCTTGCGGCGCTTCTTTTGTTGCGCATCGAGGCGCGCTTCTACATCTTGTAAAAACGAGGCTGGCGGTGTTTCAAAACGCGCTTCTGCAAGTGTTTCAAATAGCTGATCCAAAGGATCTTTGCTTGGCTTGTTCATGGCTATTTTCTATTAATTCACGTAATTTTTTGCGCGCCATTTTGGTGTGCCACTTTGAAGTTTCTTCAGTGACGCCCAACATTTTGGCGATTTCTTTATGGCTGTATCCTTCGATGGCAAATAAATTGAATACCAACCTTGCTGGTTCAGACAAACACAACAGCATTTGTTGCAGTTGCTCTTGGGTAAAAACGGCGTCGGTCTGAAAATCGGTGGTGCCGCGCTCTTCGACGGGCGCATCGAAGCGATAGAGCTCGTGGTAGCGTTTATTGCGGCGGTATTCATCGATGATTTCGTTGGAAATAATGCGCTTGACCCAGCTCAGAAAACGCCCAGTCTGGTAATTTTCTAGGTATTGAATCACTTTAACAAAAGCATTATTGACAACGGTCATTTGGTCTTCGGTATTCTGATAGTAACGACGTGCCACATGGATCAAAACAGGGTAACACAGCTGATACAAAGCCATTTGCGCCCGGCGATCGCCTTCGGCAGCAGCTTTAAGTTGGTCAGCATGTGGTTCTTGAATCATAGGCGCAACGTTGGCACAAACTAAGTTAACGTAAAAAGTGGAGCAAAGGTGTAGTGTAACTTTTCACTGACCCTGCTTGTCTTAATTTGGCAAGAACTATCCAATTCAAAACCTAAACACACATGAAAAATCTATTTTTTGCCTTCCTGCTACTCATGCTACCCATTGTAAATTGGGCGCAACTCAGCAATGTTTCCGACGAACTTGATTTCAAGAACCCAGCATATCATGCCGATGAGAAAGTTCATGGTAAGGGTTACCAGGCCAGTACCTTGAACACCAATCTCGCATTTACCGGTTTCAATCAATCTTATGCCAATTATTTTCATGGCGCACTTCGCTTCCAACAAAGTATGGGCAAATGGAAATTTGGCGTACAAACCACCACCTCAAATTTGGGTTCCTTTTACAAGAACACCAGTATTGGGCTCAGTGCAAGTAGAGATTTTTCCTTAAATAGAAATTGGAGTATTCGGCCCGCACTTTCTGCGCAATTCAATCAGTTTCAGCTCGTTTATATTGAAGCTGGCGCAGTAAAAATACCCGTATCAAACCTGAATACGGGCCTTCAAGTTCGTTATAAAAGTTGGCAACTTTTTACTGGTATTTCTTCTTTGTATGCAACCAAGTATTACCATACTTTACCCGGAGACAGCACTCCCGTGTACTTTACAAGTTATCCTTCATTTCACTTGGGTCTAAAAAAAGCATTTCAATTAGACAGCATTCAACGTATTGAGGCCACGGTTCTATATGACAATATGCAAGGATTCAACTCCATTGCTGCCTCGGCAAGCTATTACCGCAAGGCCCAGCACTTTCTGTTGGGTTATGGTTTCCAACAACTAAATTTAGCTTACGGCCGACAACTCGGGGATGCGCATCAAGTCATGCTGAGTTTCAATCTGAACCAACCGAGTTTATTGAGTAATAATTCTAATTTCCGTTACGGTCTCCAACTTAACTACAAGCTACACCTGATGCAAAGACCATCGCAGCGAAGCTTTACCGGAACACCTTCATTTTAAGCACCGTTATACTAAAACGCGAAATACGGCGTTTTTCAGCCATGCGATTTCTTTTTTTAAGCTTGGCATTCTTAAGCCTTGATTTCCATTTGGTTGCGCAAAATTGGCAGCAAATCAGTGATTTTCCTGGTAGTGCCCGTGACGACGGCGCTTCTTTTACCATCGGTGAAATTCATTATTTAGGCACCGGGCGCAGCATAGATTTCTCTTGTACTGGTGATTTTTATGCCTATAACGCTTACTTAGAAACATGGTATCCAATTGCGGGCCTTCCACAATGGCAAGAAAGACAATACGCAAGTGCTTTTAGCTTTGGTCAATATGGTTATCTTGTTGGAGGCGAGAATTGCAATGGTTTTTACTTCAATACGTTTTGGAAATACGACCCGCTCAGCAATCAATGGCAGCAAATGCCAGCCTTGCCTGCTGAGGGCCGAGCAGGATGCCAGTCGTTTATGATTGGTACTGACTTCTTTTTAATTGGTGGCAGAAATGCAAGCGGTATCCTTAATGAAGTGTGGTGTTTTCATTTTGATACCCAAACCTGGGAACAAAAAAACAACCTTCCTTTTGAAGGTTGTTGGCGTGGTATGTCTTTTGTTGCCGGCGATACAGGCTATCTTGCGGGTGGCAGAACAAATGCAAACAATCAAACCGGTTGGAATACACAAACTTGGGCTTATGAACTCAGCACAGATGCTTGGACAGCTTCAGGTAATTTGGATTTTGGCTCTAAAATGTACATCAGCACTGCGGTGAGCGATTCTTTATTATTTGTATTTGGTGGCATTGACCCCGCAGATCAGGTTTCGTCGGAACTCATGAAGGTTAATTTAAATACACTGCAAATCGACCAACTCAGCCCATTGAGTGCAAGTGCCCGTAAAGGCTGCATGGGTTTTGCCAGCAATGGCTATTTTTTCCTGAGCACTGGCATCAGCGGCAACGATCGCCTAAAAGAAACTTGGCGCTTGGGTTTCTTGCCCAACGCAATCGCTCCAGAAACCGATGGTTTTTTGGT
>CAZINO010000092.1:0-3355 GCA_964540625.1 uncultured Lishizhenia sp.
GCTTGTTAATGCCTCGTTAAATATTCTGTAAATCCACCATGCGCATGGCAATGAAGGCCTTGAGCACCCGTTCACCTACATTAGGAACCTCGACATGAATCAAATACATACCACCTGCAATCGGAATGCCGGCATGGTTGGTTAAATCCCAGTCTTGATAAGTAGCAGGGTTGTCTTTTTTAATGCTTCGGACCAATTTGCCATTGGCTGTATAAATTCGGATATAACAGGTTTCGGGTAGGTTGGTAATCTTGATGCGGTTATCGAGTTTATTGCGTTCGTATTCTGAGAAAGCATAATAAGGATTCGGCACCACATTAATGAGGTCGAGCGCTTCTTTGAGCATATCTTGCGACCCAATCTGAGTAGCGATCTGATCCATGCTCCAACCATACATAGGCTTGCCACCGTTTTGTCCGGTAGCCACAAAGTTTTTGTATTCTTTGTTGATACGCAAACGAATGGTGACGTCCG
Source organism: uncultured Lishizhenia sp. (assembly GCA_964540625.1). Classification (GTDB taxonomy): domain Bacteria; phylum Bacteroidota; class Bacteroidia; order Flavobacteriales_D; family Crocinitomicaceae; genus UBA952. The sequence continues at coordinate 475 of CAZINO010000092.1, forward strand.
TAGAAAGTAATTCTTGCCCCTGTTCAAGTAGTGGATAGGCAATCCAAGATAGTGATCCATAAAGTTGACGCTTTGGAGTCGCAAGGTTAGGATTGGCCATTACCTCAAGAAACTTGTTGTAGGCGACATTGTTTGTATTAAATTCAGCACTCGATGGCTGATATGCCGGGAAATCGAACCCGTTGCTAAACCCATTGATGCTCGCTTGGTTGTAACTAAAGACATAAATTGGGTGCATGCCGCCCATGAGTGGTGTACCGACATTGCTCACCAAACGATCAGTCGGGTTCCAAATCATATCGGCACCGTTTTCAGCACCTAGAAAAGAGTTTTCACCAAAGGCCATGTACAAACGTGCGCCCGATTCTAGATCAACGGCGTAGCCCGGGAACCATCCCATTCCGGTCCCCGAACCATCAGGGTTGCCATTTTTATCGACACTTGGGCTCTTGCGCAGCCCGCCAGGTTGCGCGCCGCCAACATTGAGTCCGGCATTGCGGCCCAGCTCTATAACGGGGCAACGGGTCCAGAGGTTTTTGTCTTTTGTAATGACAATATTTACACTGGGTAAAAATGAGATGGATGCATTTAATCTACTGGAAGCCGTGTAACTACCGTAGTAACATAAAGGCATATAATCTGCTTGGTAACCCACCAAACGGTGTGGTGCAATAATGCCATTTAGTACTTTTTCGTAGGCTTGGGTTGGGTCTGCACCAATTTCATCGTCATAAAAACAAGGATCTAGGTAATTTTGACCATTCGGTAAACATTCATAAGCATCATCTTCTGGGTCAGTGTTTGATTTAAAATCTCCTGAACGGATCCAATTGGTTGGGAAAAAGGCATCGTTGTCTTTGACGCCTGTTAGCCAACGCTTTGATGAGTCTTCGAATTCCATGCTGGCATCGATCATGTCAGTCCTTTTGGTATTGATACCCTGACCGCCATAGTATTTCGTTTGGAAAATCTGAACAGAGATGCCCCATTGCGGGATAATTTGCTCATTATCTTGGTTAATTGTGCGTTCGGAGTTGACCGAATCTAAAATAGTGAGGTCGTCTTTGCTTACATGGCGGTAGATGGTCCAACTAGCGGTATCGGCGCTATTGCCAATAGTTGGTGCTGTGAAGTCGCGGAATTTGCAAGTGAAATAACCGCTGGCCAAGTTCAGCGGATCCACGACCTTGATGTTGATGGGCCCAGCACCGTAGTCGTAGGTGGGGTTGGCAAGGTAGCCATCGGACAATATGGTATTTAAACTGGCTTTGGTAAGTTCCAAACTGCGGTTTCCGTTGCCGTAGCCATCTAAGCGCGTAATTTGAGGAGAAGATCCGTAGGCGATGAGCTGTGCGGTGCCACCAGCTTCTGGCATCGGATTGTGCGGAATCACTTCAATGGGCTTGACCTCGCCAACTGCCGCTTTTCTACTGGCAATATAGCGTTTCTTTTGACCGTCTAAGGAAAGTGGGTCATTGGGAGAATAATCTTTGTAATTGTTGTGCGCATAGGCTATGGCCATGTAATAGTAGCGCTTGAAATTGACCAATTTTTTGTCGCCTTGGGCAAATTGATCGGTCTGAATTCTAAAACTGTGCTGAATGCCTTTGTCTTCGCCGTCAACGCGCTGCACCGGAATAGAGGCGCCGAGCTGGTCGCTGAATTCAAAATTGATGATTTTACCGATGCCGTCTTTGATGTCGCATTGGGCTACCAAGCGCGCTTGGTCGGGGTCTTGTAATTCTGAGCTAGAAACTTTAGAATTGGCCAACTGGTAAATTTGGTAGCCTTGGAAATTATACGTTTTATCGGCATTAGGGTCGGCCGCAACGATAAACGGATCAAATTCTTCGTATTCTTCTTTGTAATTGTTGGAATTGACCGGATTGGAGAGCATTAAAATAACCTCATTGGCCAATTCTTGTGCTTGTACATCCGGTGCATGCGGCCCGTCGAGCACTTTAAAACAATTTTCAAAAAGGGCTTGTGCTTTGTCGTCGGCACGGCGCAGGGTCTCTACTGAAGCAAATGGATCTCCGTTGCTCGAACGGGCCCAAACCACCCCAACAGTGATGTTATTTACCGCACCGGGCTTCAGAATGAAGGGGCCTGCCGATTGTACAAAACGGCGGTCATTTGGGGTGTTGTTGGCGGTTTGTTCGGTCCAGTTGGGTTGCGGATTGCCGCCGGTTCCCCAACCTAGCGGATCGGTATTGCCTGGAAACATAAAATCACAGGGCGTATTTGGATCGGCTTCTGGGTCAGAGATATGCCCGCTGCCGCCATAAACGAATTTGGTGCCGTCTTTCCAAAAACCACGCAAGTAGTTGTAGTAATCGCCAGCATTGACAGGGTCAGTTTGGTTCGGGTTGGCGCCGTTGGTGGTGTTCGAGTAATACAAAAACCGGCGCATACCAAAGCGTTCGTTGTCTACAATGCCATCTCCGTAACCAATGCCATTGAGCGCTTCGTTTTCCCAGATGCCAAAAGCGTTGTCGAGTCCGTCGTTGTCTTGATACGGCCCTTCAAAAAAGTCGACCCCAACCGCAGGCGGCGAGTAGCCGTAGCCTTTGAAGCCAGCGTTGTCTCCGTCAAAATTATCTCCGTTATAGTAGTAACCCAAGCCTCTATTGACATCGCAACCTACATAGTCGTCATAGGGGTCGCCGAGTGCACCGTCAGTAAAGAACCCGAAATACGTGTTGTATAAAGTTTGGGTTCCACGGTTGATGAGCTCATAGTTGTAAAAGGTCATGTTGTTGACTTCGTCATTGGAAGCAAAGGCAAAAGCCTGCGCCCTGATTTCCATACCTATTGGATCAGCCCCTGTTTCGGTATGGATATTTCCTTTGTCGTTCATGACCCACCAATAATTGAGATC
>CAZINO010000092.1:3455-6190 GCA_964540625.1 uncultured Lishizhenia sp.
TCTTGGCCATTGCGGTAACGCAGCGCTGCTAATTTGAGTTGGTTATTGACGTCGGTACCACCAAGCCATAGCGCTGCCGTAAAAAGCGCCATGATTCCTGAGTTTTTAGGCACTTCGTACATCGAGAAGTTTTGGTTGGGCCGCTGCCACAAATTACCGGCCGTATGGATCATGGCCCGAACATTATTGAGTTCTAAGTAAGTAGTGTGCGTCGGTGGCGGGCAGTTGGCGCCTTTACTTTGGGTATTGACCTGCGGTTTTTGAGCCCCTGTATAAGCTTGCGCAAAAAGCACTTGAGGCAGCGCAAAAGCGACGAAAAGGAAAAATCTAATTTTGTGCATTTGGTGTCTAAATTAAGTAAAAAAACGCTGTAAATTTGATTATGAAACAACTCAACTCTGCCGAAGATATCCACCAACTCGTATCGGCATTCTATGACAAAGTCCTTCAGGATGACATGCTGGCTCCTTTTTTCTCAAGGCTCGATTTTAAAGCACATTTGCCTAAAATGGAACAATTTTGGCGTTTTGCGTTGCTTTCGGAATCTGGTTATACCACAAACGTAACCGAAAAACACCTACACATGCCGCTAAAACCCGAACATTTTGAGCGTTGGAAGGCCCTCTTCAATCAAACCATCGATGAATTATTTGAAGGGGAGCTAGCTACCCAAGCCAAACTGCGTGCAGCTGTTATCGGCTGGACGATCAACGCTAAAATGAACCCAAACCAATAAATAAACATTTCATTCTTTAAAACTAAAAACGAAAGGCAGTCAGTTGTTGTGGGGTTCCACTTAAATTTGAAATATGGCAAAGACGGCAGATATTTACAGCAAAAGAGGAATCCGTACGGGTTATGTTTCAACGGTAATCGGAATCTCCCTCGTCATCTTTATGATCGGCTTGGTTTTAGGCGGCATTTTTGGCTTGCGCAGTATTGAGAAACAGGCAAAAGAAAACCTGCAGGCCGATATCTTCTTTAAATCGGAGCTCAATGATGCTGATATCAAGCAAATAGAGGAAGAGCTCAAATCTTGGCCTGAATTTGCCGATGTCTTTTTTATTTCTCCCGAACGCGCTATTCAAGAATTTGCAGGTGAAAGTGAAGCCGAGAAAGAAGTGCTCGCCCTTTTTGACGCCGAAAACCCGCTTCCTGCTACAATCGGGATCAAACCCAAAATGGAATTTGCCAGTCAGGCCGGAATGGCAGCCATCAAGCGCAAATTACTGACGCGCTTTACAGATGAAATCGATGAGGTCAATTACGATAAAGCCAGTGTTTCCAATGTCAATTTGGGCTTTAAACAATTTGCGCTTTTATTCTTAGCGGTTGCATTGTTGCTCATCGTTATTGCAGTGGCCATGATCAATAACACCATTCGTTTGGCGCTCTATTCCAAAAGATTCACGATTAAAACCATGCAACTTGTCGGGGCCACCGCCATGTATATCCGCAAGCCCTTTCTAGGTCAGGCGCTCTTTCAAGGTTTGTTCTCTTCCTTAATTGGGTTGGCCTTACTGCTTACGGTGTTTTACGGGATCAACAACTTACTGGAAACCATTCAGATTGCTTACACCTTAGAGAGTTTCTTGCTTTTGGTGGCATTGCTTTTCGTCATTGGCGTTTTTATTACCATGATCTCTACTTGGTTTGCCTTAAACAAGTATCTTCGTATGAAATTAGATGATCTTTATTAATTATGAAGGACCCTATCAAACACTTTGGCTTTGACCCTGCCAATTACAAATGGCTTTACATTGGCTTGGCTATCAATATTCTTGGCTTCTTACTCATGATCGGCGGTGGTTCCGAAGACCCCAATGTGTTCAAAGCTGACGAACTTTTTAGTTCGGTGCGCATCACAATAGCCCCTATGCTTATTGTAGCTGGCTATGTCGTGATTTTCTACGCGATCATGAAGCGCAATAAAAAGGACCAAACAGAGTCTTAGCCCATGACTTTTCTGGATGCAATCATTTTGGCCATCATCGAAGGCCTCACTGAGTTTTTACCTATATCGTCTACCGGCCACATGATCATTGCCTCTACGCTCATGGGCAATGCTTCCAACGATTTTGTGAAACTATTTACCGTAGCGATTCAATTTGGTGCCATCTTATCAGTTGTGTTGGTTTATTTCCAAAAATTCTTGCAGTCGTTTCGCTTTTACCTCTTGCTCTGTGCGGCTTTTATTCCTACGGCTGTTATCGGTTTATTAGCCAAAAAACACATCGATGCCCTTCTCGAAAATGTAATGGTAGTGGCTTGGTCTTTATTGCTAGGCGGAATCGTGTTGCTTTTTGTAGACCGTTTTTTTGCTTCAAACGAAACTCAAACTGAAGAAAAACCCCTTGACTTCAAAGCTGCTTTTCTGATCGGAACCATACAATGTTTGGCTATGATTCCAGGTGTTTCTCGGTCTGCAGCCACAATTATTGGTGGCTTGAGTCAGAAACTAACCCGCAAGGCGGCCGCAGAATTTTCGTTTTTCTTGGCAGTCCCAACCATGTTTGCTGCTACGCTCAAAAGCATGTACGATGAAAAAGAACTCCTCCTTGCCTCTGCTGGCAGGGAATGGCTGCTTTTATTGGTAGGAAACATTGTGGCATTTGCGGTTGCATACTTAGCCATCAAGTCCTTTATTTCTTTTTTGCAAAAGAAAGGATTCCGCGCATTCGGTTGGTATCGAATCATTCTCGGCGCGTTTATTCTGCTTTTATTGGCAATGGGTG
>CAZINO010000093.1:0-6160 GCA_964540625.1 uncultured Lishizhenia sp.
CACCCCAACCATCTCCTGAATTGAAAGAATTCTGCCCCCAACTCACCCCAACAATCCCAAAGAAAAATGCACTCCAAAATAGTGCGTAACGAATGTGTAACGTTCTAGCTTTCATAGTTATACAGGTTTAGTTAGTGTAAAAATAACACTCAGGAAATAAATTGCAAATTTTTTATTACAATTTTTTCAGAAGCATAACAACTACAAATCAGAAAATGTTTACACCCCGCCAGTGTGAATGAAAAGAACGCTTTTTGCTTGAAGATGAGGTAGTTGTGAGTTTAAAGCAAGGAGTGCTTTTCCTGTGTAGGTGGGTTCTATTGGGAATTGCTGGGTGTCATTAAATAATTTAATAAAATCCATTAATTCGGGGGTGGTTTGGGCGTAGCCGCCGTGGTGGTGTGTGTCGAGGACCTGGACTTGCTCGAAAGGAAAGTGCAGATGGGCGGTGCTGGGGTTTTGTTTGGCTTTTTTTGCTAGGGCCTGCATTTCTTGTAGGGAATTGAAGCCTTTGAGGACTGGTACTACAAAAAGTTGGGTTGTGGGCGGAATGCTTGCCAAAATGCCCAAACTGGTAGTGGTGGTGCCTTGTGCTATGAAAACAGCGTCGAAATGTTGGTTGTTGTTTTGGGCGACGGCTTCTTTGTAAATTTCTGTACAACCCAGCATACCTTCCGGGTTGGCGCCGCCTTCTGGAATAAACCACGTGGGTTTGTCTTGGTGTGGAGAGCGGCCAGATTGGTATTTGCTTTCTTTAAAATTTGACCTATTGATAAAATTTAACGCCATACCCAATTGGTGGCATTTCAGTAAGATCGGGTTACTTTTCTCATTTAATTCTTCTCCCCTCACCTTCCCAATTATTGGTATATCAAGCGCATTTGCTGCGGCAGCACTCGCTAAAAGATGGTTTGAAAACGCGCCTCCAAAGGTTAAAATTTGCGCTACACCCGCCGCTTTTGCTGCTTTGAGATTGCCTTCTAATTTGCGCAATTTATTGCCCGAAATAAAAGGATCAATTAAATCGTCGCGCTTGACGAACAATTCTACTGCATTATTGTTAGCGTGTGGTAGGTAGAAGCGTTCTAAATCGGAACGACTTTTTAACTTTGCAAACCACGGCCACATATCAGTACTCATGAGCGAAGATTTTTCAGGATTTTCAAAAAAAAGTCATTTAAACGACGAAGATTACTATTTATCGGAAGAAGGTTTTATTGTTTTCACTGAGCAATACCACCTCAAGCGCGGCTATTGTTGTAAAAGTGGTTGCAAACACTGCCCGTATGGTTACGACCCCAAAACTGGTCGGATAGCCGAGTACCCCAAAGACTAATCGATTCCTAATTCTGGAAAACGGCCTTTGTAATTTTTAAGGATATCTTTTATTTTCTGGATGTCGGCATCGGCATCTCCGGAGGGCCACACCAAACTATGAAAACCACCGGTTTTACTCGGAAAATCAATATATGCTACATAGATTGGCACCTTTGCTTTTTCGGCTACATAGTAAAATCCTTTTTTCCAGTTCGGGTTGTAGCTGCGTGTACCTTCCGGTGAAAATACCATATACATAGTTTCATTTTCTTCAAAGTACCGTACTGCTGTATCGGTGAGGTTATTTTTCTTGCTTCGGTCTACAGGAATGCCGCCAATGGCTTTCAAAAACCAACCCAATGGCCCCCAGAAAAGCTCTTTTTTCATGAGGTAGCGTCCTTTGACGCCATACTGATAAAAAGCCAAGCGCCCCAAAATAAAATCCCAATTAGAGGTATGGGGGCCCACAGCAACCACGCATTTGCTGATACCAGCAGGCGGATTCGGATCGATTTTCCAGCCGATTAACCAAAAAATAAATTTTGCTACGAACTTCATGGGTTAAAGATAAACAATTCATCTTTCATTTATCTTTACACCGTGAAGCTGATCAAAGAAGGTTTAATTGGGGTGCTATTGGTGCTTGTATTGTATGCAAGTTACGCCCTTATTCCTTTTTTGAATCTTCAAAAAACACAAAGTGCTCAAATACCTGTTTTCAAGGGGCAAGTACTTCAAATTGCCCTGATTCCGCTGCAAGTTGTGCAAAGTTGGGTACTCGAACAACAACTTGAATCGCAAGATCCAGCCGTACAAGAAACCCTCAAGCGTTTTGCGCAGCAATTTAAAAGTAAACCCAACAACATCCTTTCCTCTTTTGAATTCGATTTAAAAGGTGCGGTTGCCTATTACCTTGTTGACCAACCAGAAAAACAACTTTCCTTCTTTTTTATTCCAGGGACCATCCCTCAACGCGGGTGGCTTTCAGCAACTTATTTTGGCGTAGATCAAGGACTGTTCGTGTTCACAAATGACCTCACGCCCAAGGAAAAATCAGCATTCGCCAAAACATGTCAAAACTTGCAGTTTAAAAAACAAACTTTCGAGGCACGGGCGCATCATTTTGAATTACGCGGCGCAACCTATACGCTACGTTGGGAAGAACATGCCTTTCAACTGGAATTACCTCAGGAAGTGCAGGATACCAAAACCATATTAAACCCCAAAGGTTTTCATGTGAGTTGCCCCATTGCCTTTAGCAACTTACCGGCCGAATACCGTTTCTTTGAAAACATCAACGCGTGTTCCATCAATTATTATGGTGCCAAACTAAATACCAAACAAGCGCTTGCTTTGGAATTTGAGGCACTCATAAGTTTTGAAAAGTGGCACCAGGCTCGGGAATTTGTGAAGCGAGCAAGAGGTGTTTTTCCCGATTGGGACTGGCACGCTAATTTTGTTAGGGTCAATGATGCCGTTTATGCGATCAAACCCGAGGGTAAAAACCAGCTTTTTATCTGTAGTAGTCCCAAAAAACACATTCGCAATGGCTCAATTGACAAACAAGAAGTGTCCTCTCCTATTGTTTTTAGTGGCGACCCCACCCTACTCACAAAATTAGATAATGCAGGTTGGGCAGCCGCTATCCTCGAACTCTTTCCCATTTATAGAGGCATTTCTGATTTTTCAGCCCGGACCTCCAAAGTAGGTACAGCAAAACAAACGATTCGTTGGGAACTCAAAAAAGACTTCTTCGCTGCTGGTGAATTTCTGAAGCTACTTGGCACCACCCTTGAATAACAAAAAACCCCGCTGCGAACAACGGGGCTTCTCCACTCAGTATTACTAAACCTATCTATCGAATAAAGAGCAGTTCTCTGAATTTCGGCAAAGGCCATAGTTCGTCTTCGACGAGCAATTCTAATTTGTCTGCATGGTAACGGATTTCATCAAAATGAACCTTCACTTGATCGCAGTAAGCCAAGGCTTTTTGCTCGGCACTTTCAATTTTATTGGCAACCTTGCGCTGTGCGAGCATAGCGTCTGATGCTTCTTTCATTTTATTGATGTGCAAAGACACTTTCTCGAGTAATTCAATTTGTGCTTTGGCGGCACTTCTGCCAGGTTTGTCTCCTAATACGCTGATAAGACCTTGCACGTTTTGAATGAGTTTGTTTTGGTACTCAACAGCCGCAGGAATGAAGTAGTTTTGAACGAGGTCTCCCATGAGGCGAGATTCAATTTGAATTTTGAGAATATAGTTTTCAAATTCAATTTCTGCACGCGCTTCGAGTTCTCTTGGCGTAAGTACTTCCATCTCGTTGAACAATTGCTCCACTTTTTTATGGTGCCATACTTTCAATGCACGCGGGGTATCTTTGAGATTTGAAAGACCGCGTTTTTCTGCTTCTTTGACCCATTCGTCGCCATAGCCGTTGCCTTCAAAACGAATTTTCTTAGATGCTTTAATAAGCACTTGCAATTCTTTAAGGATAGCTTCGTCTTTGCCTTCGCCTTTCTCAATGCGCTTGTCTACCGCAATTTTGAATAAACGTAGTTGCTTGGCCATAATGGTATTGAGGACAATCATGGCAGAACCACAGTTGGCTGATGAGCCTACCGCACGGAATTCAAATTTATTACCTGTGAAAGCAAATGGTGAGGTACGGTTACGGTCGGTATTGTCTAGTAAGATCTGCGGGATTTTACCGATATTGAGTTTGAGCTCTGTTTTGTCTTGGGGCGTCATTTTACCCGCCTTGATGTTTTTCTCGAGGTCGTCGAGCAATTGCGAAAGCTGCGTTCCGATAAAGGCCGAAATAATGGCTGGTGGGGCTTCGTTGGCACCCAAACGGTGGTCATTGCCTGCAGAGGCAATAGCAGCGCGTAACAAATCAGCGTTGTCATGGATAGCGGCAATCGTATTGACAAAGAAGGTCAAGAATTGCAAATTGGATTTTGGATTCTTACCTGGTGCCAATAGGTTAACACCCGTATTGGTACTCAAAGACCAGTTATTGTGCTTGCCTGAACCGTTGACGCCTGCAAATGGTTTTTCGTGTAATAAAACGCGGAAGTTATGCTTGCGCGCAATTTTCTCCATGAGGTCCATGAGCAAGAGGTTGTGGTCATTTGCCAAATTACACTCTTCGAAAATTGGCGCGCACTCGAATTGATTGGGTGCAACCTCGTTGTGACGCGTGGTCACTGGAATGCCAAGCAACAAAGACTCGACCTCGAACTCGCGCATGAACGCGTTCACTCGCTCAGGAATGGAACCAAAATAGTGGTCTTCTAATTGCTGGCCTTTTGCAGGCGCATGGCCAAACAAAGCGCGGCCAGTAAGCATGAGGTCAGGGCGCGCGTTGAATAAAGCGGAGTCGATCAAGAAATATTCTTGCTCCCAACCGAGGGTGGCGTTCACTTTTGTGACATTTTTGTCGAAATACTGACAAACTTCAACCGCTGCTTGATCAACAGCATGCAACGCTTTTAAAAGTGGCATTTTGTAGTCGAGAGACTCACCAGTATAGGAGATAAAAATGGTTGGAATACAAAGGGTTTTACCGATCACGAAAGCCGGTGATGATGGATCCCAGGCGGTGTAACCACGTGCTTCAAAAGTATTGCGGATACCTCCATTCGGGAAAGAAGACGCATCGGGCTCTTGTTGCACAAGCATGTCGCCATCAAAGCGCTCGATGGCTTTACCTGGGCCAATTGGCTTTAAAAAGGCATCGTGCTTTTCAGCGGTAGTGCCAGTAAGGGGCTGAAACCAGTGGGTGTAGTGGGTGGCTCCTTTAGAAATAGCCCAATCTTTCATAGCGCTCGCTACCTGATCGGCGTATTTACGGTCTAAACGCGTGCCATTTTGAATGGCTTCTGTCATAAATTTATAGGTGTCCGAAGGAAGGTATTCCCGCATGACATCTTGGTGAAAAACATTTTGTCCGAAGAGATCCGAGAGCTTGCCATTGTACTCAATGTGCTTGGGTTCACGGTGCAATACATCTTGGTATGCGTTTAGTCGTTTTGTTGCCATTTTTATAAATTTTTTACAAATGTATTCATTTTTTAGGGGGTGATGCTCAATTTTTTACTCTTTTTTCAACAATACCCCCTAAAAATTAACATTCATTTAAAAAATATTGAAAAATCTATTTTCTCAAATGAAATATAGAAATTTGCATATGCACTTGAATTGGCTCCTGACACAACTTCAAAAAGAGCTGCCCGGCGAGCAAGCCCATGCACCGTATTTGAAATACAGGCGTGCTTTTGAAGCAGCCGACAAAACACAAGCCCGAGAAGCAGCGGTGGGTATACATCTGTTCGAGCGAAATGCACAATGTTATTTTTATTTAATTGAGCGCAGCACCTACGACGGGCAACACAGCGGTCAAATGGCTTTTCCTGGCGGAAAAAAAGACCCAGCAGACCAACACCTCGAACGAACGGCAAGAAGAGAAAGTGAAGAAGAATTAGGCATCGAGCAGCAACTCGGCACTACGGCCAAGCAACTCACCGCAGTATGGATACCCGTTTCCGGATTCATCGTTACACCTTTTGTAATCGTTCACGAACAAGAGCCCATCTTACAAATTAATCAAAGAGAGGTAGCTCATGTTGAAACCATCAAGGTGCTTGATTTATTAGATGAAAAAAATATCCAGAACAGAGATATCTTATTACCCAACAACCAACGACTCGAGGCGCATCCTTGCTTTATCTTAAATGAAAAGATGGTTTGGGGCGCTACGGCATTGATGCTCAATGAACTGAGGATGATGTTGGTCTAAATACCAAACTACCTAAAAAACAAAAAGAGGAACAAACGCTATTT
>CAZINO010000094.1:0-5976 GCA_964540625.1 uncultured Lishizhenia sp.
CCTAATTTTTTTCTTGGGTAAATTTCTGGAATGTACACACGCCCCCCTCGGGTGCCAGAAGGTAATTGGTCAATTCCAACGACGGGCATTTGAGGGGCAATCCCATCTTGGAAACAAATAGGATCTGCAAGGTTGTCATCAGCACGGGCACCGTATTGCCAAACCTCTTCAAATAAGCCCCAATTTCTGCCCTGTGTGTTTGCTCCTTCTGGCGATAAAATAAGCGCTTTTCCAAATTGGACCTCATTCTCAAGGACATCGATCATGCCCAGCATGTAAGCGTAGCCCATGCTGTGACAAACAAAATGGATTTTTCCGACTCCAGAACCTTTTAGTAACTCCTGGAGTGCCAATGCTGCAAGACGTCCGTTTTCGACTCTTTGTTGAAAGCCAATCTCATTGATTTGCTTATTGAGGACCCAATGGCTTTTTTTGCGAAACCAACAAAATCTGGAAAAAACATAAGACCGCAGTGCTTTGGAAAACCGCGAGTGGGTAGAAGTACTGAGCGGATGATGCGCATCAAAATAAACCGCTTTGGCATTCGGAAAACGTTGTCGGATGGTGTCGTCAAGTTGATACCAATAACCTGTCGGATCTTTGTAGTTCAATTGATTGTTTGGCAACTCGCTATCGTACTTTGGGCCTCTGTAGCCATTGATAAAAACCAGTAGATCTTGCCCCATTGCATTTAGGTTTGTGAGAAGTATGAGGACCAATATATAGGTTGACTTATTTACCATATTGGTAGAATATTCCGCCTGCAAAAGCGGTCCAATAGCACGCTTTTTGTTGACATGCTTTCAGGCCATTATTGACCCAGGTATTGCATGTTTTGAACATATTGTATCGGCCGTGTGCAGCGTAATAGGCGTCGTTGCCAGTAACCACGCCCGGTTTTGTGGCTTTGATGTATTGTGTTTTCCGGCCCTTTTTACTATGGACCAGTGTTTTTTCTATGTACTGAACCAATCTGCGGTATTGTTGGTCGGTAAGGCGCAATTTGATAATCGGCCTGTCGTCAAGTAATTGTTGGTAATACGTTGCATGAATGGCAGATGGCCCCAAGCCTAACGGGACACTTAGGGCAGTTTGTAGGGTGAGGTCTGACCACTGGGGGGTGTTCATGTAAAAATTTTGATCGCCCCAGCCAATAGAGACAAGCGTACTTAGGCTATCTTTGAAGGCCGTATTTTCTAACGGGAATTCGGTACGCCAATTTTTGTGTTCGTTTTTAACTGGAACGACAAAGTCTGTATGAACACCTGACTTCATGAGGAAGACAATGATGTTGGCATTTTTATTTGAGCGTCCTTCAATGCCAATTCTCGACAATAAAAAGGTGCTCAGGGCGTAAAGTAAAATACCCGAACCCAAGACTGTAAAAAAATAGCCTGCTATTTTTTTGCTGCGCTTGAAGGCATTGCGTGCTTTGCGTTTTTGATACCAGCGTAAAGTGCGTTTTTTTTCTGTCATATGTGCATAACAAAGTTAAACTTTCTGAGCAATTTGCCTAGCAAGTGTTTATTTTTGTAATTCGTAATTTTACCTACATGCGTCATCTATTTTTATCTTTGAGTTGTACTTTTGTTACACTTGTTTTTGCTCAGCAAACCGACGAAGCTGCAAACGCAGCCCGAAAAATGGCAGAAGTGCTTTACAACGTGGAGCGCTTCTACGTCGATGCCCCTAACACAGCCAAACTCTCCGAGGCTGCCATTGTGGCCTTGCTCGAAGAACTCGATCCACATTCCACCTATATTCCAAAAGAAGATCTCGACGACGCTCAAATGACCATCAACGGTAGTTTTGTGGGTATCGGGGTCCGCTTTCAACTCATGAAAGATACCATAAGTGTAGTCGCTACCATACCAGGTGGCCCGTCCGAGAAACTCGGCATCCTACCAGGTGATCAAATTGTGCAGGTCGACGGACAAAACGTGGCCGGAATTGGCATCAAAAACGACCAAGTCAGACAAAAACTAATGGGCGACCTCGGTACCAAAGTAAAGGTAACGGTAAATAGAAAAGGAAAACTCCTCGACTTCAATATTACCCGTGACAAAATTCCAGTATTCTCCGTTGATGCAGCCTACATGATCGACAAAGAAATTGGTTATATTAAACTCAATAGTTTTTCTAAAACTACTGTTCAGGAGGTACAAAAAGCAATGCTCGATTTGAAAGAACAGGGCATGAAAAGCCTGATTTTTGATTTACAAGGAAACGGTGGCGGCTTACTTGACGCAGCCCACAAATTGGCCGACGAATTTCTTAGTGGAGACAAACTAATCGTTTATTCAGAAGGTCGGGCTCAACCCAGAACCGACCTGAAGGCAGGTAGAAAAGGTCTATTTGAAACCGGTCAATTAGTCGTTCTCACGGACGAATACAGTGCCAGCGCAAGTGAAATCCTGTCGGGTGCAATACAAGACTGGGACCGCGGTTTGGTTATTGGTCGCCGTTCTTACGGAAAAGGTTTAGTTCAGCGCCCCATGCCGCTCAGCGACGGCTCAGAAATGCGGCTGACAATTGCACGCTATTACACCCCTACAGGCCGTCATATCCAAAAACCATATCAGGATACCGAAACCTACAGAAAAGACCTCAGTCAGCGCTATCTGAATGGTGAATTCTTCCTCAAAGATTCCATCAAGTTGCCTGATTCCTTAATGTATAAAACCCTGAAAACCCAGCGAACGGTATATGGTGGGGGTGGCATTATGCCAGATGTCTTTGTTCCATTAGATACCACTCAAAACTCTTCCTATTTTGCCGATCTTATTCAGGGTGGACACGTCAATAGTTTTGCATTCCAATATATCAATGCAAATAGGGCCGCCCTGCGTTCAAAGTATCCGGATATCAACGCATTCAAGCGCAATTTCATTCTCGACCAAGCTTTTATGGATGAATTCTTTGCTTATGTTCAAAAAGAAGATCCTACCTTGCTATTCAATGCCGAGCAATACGCTATTTCCGAGCAATTACTTAAACTGCGCATCAAAGCAGTTTTGGCCCAAGATCTCTGGGGGACCAACGAAATGTTCCAGATTTACAACGAAACCAATGAGATCTTACAAAAAGCTGTTGAGGTGCTACAAAGCAAGCAATATTCAAAATTTGAACTCGATAAATAACCCATATGTCTGACGATAAAAAAATCATCTTTTCAATGGTGGGGGTTTCCAAAACAACCCCCCAAGGCAAACAAATTATCAAAAATATTTACCTGTCGTTTTTCTATGGCGCCAAAATAGGTATCATCGGTTTGAATGGCTCAGGTAAATCTACCGTCATGAAAATCATTGCGGGCCTCGACAAAGCTTTTCAAGGTGAAGTCGTGTTCTCTCAAGGCTATTCCGTTGGGTATCTTCCGCAAGAGCCAGAGCTAGACACCAATAAAACGGTTCGGGAAATCGTTTTAGAAGGCGCTCAGGAAATTGTCGATGTATTGGCAGAATACGAAGAAATCAACAATGCCTTTATGGATGAAGACGTCATGTCTGATCCGGATAAAATGGATAAACTCATTGCTCGTCAAGGCGAAGTCCAGGATAAAATTGACGCCTTAGATGCCTGGGAGCTCGACACCAAAATTGAGCGCGCCATGGATGCATTGCGTTGCCCCCCCGACGACCAGCTCATCGGCACGCTTTCTGGAGGTGAGCGCAGACGTGTCGCACTTTGTCGTTTGCTCTTGCAAAATCCGGACGTGTTGTTACTAGATGAACCAACCAACCACCTCGATGCAGAATCTATCGATTGGTTAGAACAACACTTACAACAATACAAAGGAACCGTCATTGCCGTTACCCACGACCGCTATTTCCTCGATAATGTAGCTGGCTGGATTCTCGAGCTCGATCGAGGCGAGGGTATTCCATGGAAAGGAAACTACACCTCTTGGCTAGAGCAAAAAGGCAAGCGCCTACAAGAAGAAGAAAAAACGGAGTCGAAGCGTCAAAAAATGTTGGCTAGAGAGCTTGAGTGGGTGCGCATGAACCCAAAAGCCCGACAAGCCAAAAGCAAAGCGCGTTTGCAGAACTACGACAAAATGCTCTCTGAAGATGCCCGTGAGAAAGAAGCCAAACTCGAAATGCCGATTCCAAACGGACCTCGTTTAGGTAACAACGTCATCGATGCCATTCATGTTGCCAAGGCTTTCGGAGATAAACTCCTTTACGATGACCTCAACTTCAAGTTGCCGCCAGCCGGAATTGTGGGTATCATTGGGCCCAACGGCGCAGGTAAAACAACGATTTTCAAGATGATCATGTCAGAATTGGCGCCAGATAAAGGTGAGTTCACCGTTGGTGAGACCGTCAAAATCGGCTATGTCGACCAAACCCATAAGGATATCCATCCAGATAAAACTGTTTTTGACGTTGTTTCTAACGGACTTGAATATGTCGAAGTGGGTAATCAAAAAATCAATTCAAGGGCCTATTTGTCTAAGTTTAATTTCAATGGTTCGGATCAAAATAAAAAAGTAGGTATTTTGTCAGGCGGGGAGCGTAATCGCTTGCATTTAGCTATGACGCTCAAAACAGAGGCGAATGTCCTTTTACTCGATGAGCCAACCAACGATATTGACGTCAATACCTTGCGCGCGCTTGAAGAAGGTATTGAGAATTTTGCTGGGTGTGCCGTAGTGATATCTCACGACCGTTGGTTTCTAGACCGTATTTGTACGCATATTTTGGCATTCGAAGGCGATTCTCAGGTTTATTGGTTTGAGGGATCTTATTCCGAATACGAAGAAAACCGCCGCAAACGCCTTGGCGATGCCGGGCCTAAACGCATCCGCTACAGAAGCCTAAGTTAATGACAGCTCCGCTGCTTCCAGCGTTTGTTTGTCGTTTGGATGGTGTCGAGTATAGGCGTCTCTTTTTGATTTGGATTTAGGGTCAAATCCTTTAATACTGGTTGCCCAGCATCTACCCATGCCGTGTACCAAATACTGCTCACCATCAAGATAGCGGCACGCATGCGGCGTTCTACCATGCCGTTGAGCGCATCGTGATACGCCGTGCAAAATGTCCTTGAATATACTTTCGTCATGGTGCTGCCACGCTGCTCATAGCTGTATTTCTCTTGCGGATTCATTTGCGCACTGATTTCTTTTTCAAATCTTAGCACTGAGTCTAGTGCAGCATGCGAGCTGCGCACCGCAGACCAAATGGCCTCTTGAACAGAGGTAAGGTATTGCGCTGGACCAATCCAATAATCGAATTCAGCTGCTTGTAATTCGACGAGTCTGCTTTCCCAGAGTCCATGAATGCCGTGCTGATTGGTAAGTTGACCATTGTAATTCTCAGTGGTGTGTAAAGGCACATGCGCATCTGCAATGTAGTGACCAATTTCCGCCGCATATTTGAGAATTAGTGTTAGGTTTTTTTCTTCAAATGCTTTTTGAAGACGGTACTTCATATGTATGACATGCCAGGGTACTATTCCGTAGGCTTGCAGTGTGTCCTCGGAGTGGCAGTCTACGGCTTCTTGCCAGCGCTGTGGTAAGTTCCAAAAAGGATCTTGTCCTTTTTTGTAGTAGTGATCAAGGTCTATATAATGCCGAGCTGCCTCTGCGTCAATGGCATAGCGGCGCTGATCTGGCGCAACAGATTGACTCACTAAATAGGGCAGGTGTTGAATGAATTTGGCCTGCAGTTGAGCTGGGAGCAAATAAATGGCGTATTCATTGATGCGTTGGTGCCCTGAAAAACCCCAAGAACTATTGATTTTAGATTGGGTTTGTATCAAAAGACTGCCAAGGGCAAAGAAGACGGCTAAAAAAGAAAGCGATTTAAAGTTTGACGAGTTTTCCATCTTTAAGTATTGGAATGACCTCCGTTTGGTTCGGAGTCAGACAATACTTGATGTCTTCGTTGAGATTCAGGTTTTTTAGCCTGCGGCGATGTGAACTCGACTTAAGGTAACCAAGGTAATTGTCCTTGGCTGAAAGGTATAAATACT
>CAZINO010000095.1:0-5897 GCA_964540625.1 uncultured Lishizhenia sp.
AATTTCAAAAAGAGGGTAAGTCTGCTTATGAACCGCAAGTTCAGTTCGAAACTTTGGCTCAAAAACTCGCGTTATTGCGTTATTTCTTCTGAGGCCTGCTTGTAATGGTTGTAAAGCTCTTGTTGTGCATGAAAAGGCGGTAGATTGCGTTTTGAGTACGCGTTTTTATAGTCTGCCGAAATACTCCTGGCTTTTACACTGCCGCGCAGCTGGTAGTCGAAAATCAAGTCAATTTGCTGCTGAATTGCTGGGTCTTTGATCAGCGTTCCGACCTCTATACGCTGATCTAAATTGCGTTCCATCCAGTCGGCACTTGAAATATAATAGGTTGGTTTACCATTATTTGAGCAAATCAAAAAGCGTGCGTGTTCGAGGTAACGGTCGACAATACTAATTGCAGTAATGTTCTCGCTGAGCCCTTTAACGCCTGGTTTTAAGCAACATATGCCGCGTATAATGAGTTCAATTTGAACGCCTGCTTTGCTGGCAGCATATAGCTTTTCAATTAATTTGATGTCCGTCAGGTTGTTGATTTTGAGTCGGATATGTGCCGGTTTTTTGGCTTTTGCGATTTTAATTTCATTTTCAATGAGTGCCATTAATTTGCGGCGTGTATTAAAAGGCGAAACTAAAAGATTCCTAAACGTGTGTCGCTCTAGGTTGTTTTCAAGCATGCCAAAGACGCGGCTTACCTCCAAAGAGATGTCTTTATCTGCGGTTAATAAGCCAAGATCGGTATAGACAGTTGCTGTTGCTTCATTGAAATTACCGGTCCCGATGTAGGTGATGTACTGTGTTTTTCCGTCAGAAATTCGTCGTATCTGCAATAATTTGGAATGTACTTTTAGGTGCTGAAGACCGTAAATTACATTTGCTCCGAATTCTTTTAATCGGTTACTCCACCACAAATTATTCTCTTCGTCAAAGCGGGCTTGAAGCTCAAAAACAACAGTAACTTGTTTGCCATTGAAAATACAAGCCAGTAGGGCGTTCATGACCTCCGAGTTTTTAGCTACCCGATAAATATTGATTTTAATTTCTTTGACCTTGGCATCTAGGCTGGCTTCACGAAGAAGGTCAACCACATGATCAAATTGTTGATAAGGGAAATGTAGTAATATATCTTTTTGAATGATTTTAGCAATCAGACTTTTGCAACCAATTAGTTCGGGATGGGCCACAGGGTCTTGTTTAGCAAAACGGTATGCAGGATTTCCAAAATCCGGGAAACGCATAAAATCCTTGAAGTTGTGATAGCGTCCGCCTGGAATGGTATTGACCCCTTTTTTTAACTGGATTTGCTGCAAAATAAAATCGAGTAGGTCACTGGGCATTTGGGCATCATAGACAAAGCGAACAGGTAAGCCTTTTTTGCGTTGTTTGAGGCTTTTTTCGATTTTTTCAAAGAACGACAAAGACAAGTCATCGTCTAAATCAAGTTCAGCATCGCGGGTAAACTTAAAGGTAAATGCCTCGATGTCTTCAACATTCAAAAGCGCGAAAATTTCTCTTAGATGCAGTCTGATGATATCGTCTACGAGAATTACTTTGGTCGTTTGTTCTTTTTGAAGAATATAAAAACGACTGTATTCCGTTGGTATTTGGATCAGGGCGTACCGAACCTTAGTTTTAGTCTGGATTTTGATGCCCAGATAAATGGCGTAGTCACGTAATTTTGGAAGCGGTCTCTTTTTATCCAGTAGGATAGGGAAAATAATGTGCTTGAGCTTGTCGTGAAAAAAATGTTTCAATTCGCTTAATTCAGCAGAGGTACAGCCGTTTTCATCAATGAGCTGAATGCCGTCTTTTAGAAATTCGTCTTTGATGTTGGCATAAGCTGTTTCAAAAAGTTGTTGCTGGCGCAGGACGACTTTACGAATCTCTAGGTAGAGTTCTTCGGCGGTTCCTTTGTAGCCAATAACTTTATCATTTTTAACTTCGATAAGGCGTTTAAGGTTGGCTACACGTACGCGAAAGAATTCATCTAAGTTATTGGAATAAATGCCGAGAAATCGCATGCGTTCTGTAAGTGGTACAGCCGCATCTAAGGCTTCTTGGAGTACGCGTTCATTGAAGGATAACCAGCTGAGTTCTCTATTAATCAAATTCATATTACAAAGAAAGCCTTGTCGAGAGAATCGACAAGGCTTTTTGTATTAAGGTTTAGTTAAACTTTGATCTTCGTTTTTGTATATTTATAACAAAATAGAATTCTATGAAAAACACTTTCTTCCTTTTTGTCGGATTGTTTCTAAGTCAAATGATCCAGGCTCAAAAAATATTTACCGTTTCCAATCAAGCTTATGCTGATGTGAAGGTGTATGTTGTGGATAACCAGGCCTATGCAGATTTACTTGTGTATAAGGTTTCGAATCAAGCCTATGCCGGAAAAAATGACGGCAAATGGTTTTTTGTAAGCAACCAAGCCTATGCTGACAAGAAGATTTATTTTGTAGATAATCAAGCCTATGCTGATCTCAAGATTTATTTTGTGAGTAACCAAGCGTATGCGGGTTGGAAAAACAACGCCAAAAAGCATTTGCTTTATTAATCGGTGTTTTATCTATCAAACTGCTGCGATATTAAAAAAAAAGCCTCGGTATATCGAGGCTTTTTTTGTGGGGGTTGACGGGTTCGAACCGCCGACCCTCTGCTTGTAAGGCAGATGCTCTGAACCAGCTGAGCTAAACCCCCTTTTGAATTACGAATGCAAAGATAGGAAATTATTCAGAATTCAAAATAAATTGAAGAAATATTTTAGTAAAAAACCATTCGATATCTTGCATTTGCTTCACTTTCAATTCATTGCTCTTTGCAACCATTCCGAATTCTTTTCGTATACTTGGCCTTATGCGCCGCAGTAGGTATCTTGTTTTGGGTTGTTTAATAGGCCTCTTTTTAATCCTCCAAGCTTGTGAGTTTGGCACAGATCGCCGCTTACAAAAAAAAGATTGGGAGCAAATTAAAAAGGTAGGCAAACTGACGGTCCTGACTGAAAACGCTACGCTTTCCTTTTTTGAATTCAAAGGCAAGCGTATGGGTTTTGAATACGAGATACTCGATACTTTTTGTAAGGCCAACGGCTTGGAACTTGAGGTTAAAGTGGTCGATAAACTCGGAGACTTTGTGCGTTTATTGCGCAAAGGGGAGGGTGATGTCGTGGCGGCCAATTTACCAATAGCGCTCAGACAAGAGCGTTACTTTGCTTATTCTATGCCTTATTACCAAACCTATCAGGTCTTGGTGCAGCGCAAATCCGATTCATTATTGACAGAACCTGCACATTTAGCGGGTAAACGGGTTTACATTCGCAAGAACTCAGCTTATGAAAAACGTTTATTTGCACTCGAAGAAGAAATCGGAGCGCATATCGATGTGCGTTACATGCCAACTTTACCGCTAGCAGAAGATTTAATCGAAGAAGTCGTGAATGGCCGCATACAATTTACGTTGGCTCATGAAAACCAAGCGCGTATTGCCAAAGATATGCATCCACGGCTCGATATCTCTACTCGAATGTCGTTTGAGCAGCGCATCGCATTTGCCATGCGACCCAAGAGCAAAGCACTTAAAAAACAGCTGGACGCTTTTCTTCAAAGTTATATTGCCTCAGAGGCATATGCACAGCTCAAAAAAAGATATTTTGACTACATCAGCGCAAGTCCTACGGAGTTTTATTTGACGCCAAGAGGAGCGCTTTCTCCATTTGATGTTTTGTTCAAGAACGCCGCTAAGAAATACGCCTGGGATTGGAAAATATTGGCCGCAATTTCGTTTAAAGAATCTCGATTTAATCCGAATGCGCGCGGTTTTGGTGGCGCTTATGGCCTCATGCAATTCATGCCCAATACAGGCCCTCAATTTGGTGTGTTTCCTGATTCGAGTCCAGAGGCCCAAATCAATGGTGGTATGCGCTATTTAGTATCCATGAGTAGGCGTTGGCAAAATATAGCCGATGAACGAACGCGCCTACAATTTATTTTGGCCTCTTACAACGCCGGAATGTGTCATATCGAAGACGCCCAACGCTTGGCCAGTGCGGCTGGTTTAGATCCAAATAAATGGGAGGGAAATGTAGAACTGATGGTTAAAAAATTAGACGAGCCTAAGTTTTACCGCTCCGAGATGGTGCGTTGTGGAGCCTATCGAGGGAATGCCACGTCTTATGTGGCAACCGTATTGCGAATCTACGACCGCTGGAAATAATGACCGAACCGCTTGTCTTTGTTGTTCAAGGCCCCACGGCTTCTGGTAAAACGCTTTTGGCCATTGAGCTAGCGCAACGATTTCAGACAGAAATCATTTCCTTTGATTCGAGGCAATTTTATCAAGAATTAAATATTGGCGTGGCAAGGCCTACTGCCAAGGAGTTAGCTGCTGTTCAGCATCATTTCGTAGCTACACATTCCATTCAGACACCTTTAAACGCCAATGAATTTGCCAAACAAGTCCAAGCAAAATTCACGGCACTTGTCAAACAAAATGGTGCAGTGGTGCTAGTGGGTGGTTCGGCCTTATTTGCCGATGCACTGCTCTTAGGGCTAGATCCGTTGCCTCACGATCCGTCGATTCAGCAAAAATGGCAAGCGTTTTACGCGCAAGAAGGTCTAAGCGCCCTACAAAACGAATTGGCTCAAAAAGACCCCGCATTTTTTGCGCAAATAGACCAAATGAATCCTGTTCGTTTGCTACGTGCGTTAGAAGTTTTCGAGTTAACAGGTCAATCCAATTTAGAATTGCGTGGTGGGCCAAAAGCGGATCCGCCACATTTAAAACGCTTTTTCATTGACTGGCCACGCGAAGAATTGTATGCAAGGATTAACCGTCGCGTCGATTTAATGATACAAGAAGGTTTAGAGCAAGAGGCGAGGTGTTTTTATCCAGATCAACAAAAATTACAGGCATTACAAACTGTTGGTTATCAAGAGTTTTTCGATTTTTTTAATGGGCAAATTAGCCGTGATGAGGCTATTGAAAAAATCAAACAGCATTCGCGCAATTATGCCAAAAGACAACTCACCTGGCTCAAAAAGTATGCGCAGATCCATGCACTGAATCCGCACGCAAAGCCAACTATAATTGCTCAGGCCTTGCAAAGAATTGGTTAAAGAAATGTTAAAAAGAAGCCACGAAGCTTAAATTCCAGCATTTTCGTAGGTAAACAGCAGAACTCATGAAACATACATTGCTCCTTTTTTCGTTGCTATTGGTGCAACACCTCAGTGCTCAAAAAATAAAGTTAAAAGTTGAAGGTCAGAAAGATACAACAGTTTATTTGATCAAATACTTTGGTTCAAAACTCTTTTATGCGGACACCGCTGAAATGAAAAATGGCGAAGTTATTTTTGACGGCGCCAAGCAAAAACCTGGTATTGTAGGTTTATTTTTGCCAGGACAGCGCTATTTTGAGTTTGTCTATAATAACGAAGACGTTCAACTCACCACCAAAGGCCCGGACTTCATGGCCAACATGGTGATCAATAAATCTGAGGAAAACAAAATTTTCATTCCTTACGTCAAATTTATCTCCAGTAAAAAAGGCGAGATTGCCAAACTTTCCGAAGAGCGTGCGAAACTCAAGCCTGAAGACGCCGCTTATGCTACCTTAGGCACTCAAATCGATGTGCTTACCAAAGAAGTGGAAAAATACCAAGCAGATTTAGTTGCAGCGCACCCGACGAAGTTGGTAGGTAAAATTGTTAAAATGTCTACAGAAGTTGTGGTTCCCGAGCCACCCAAAGACGCCAATGGCAACCTGCTCGACTCCAATTTCCGCTACAAATATTATTTTGCACACTACTGGGATAACACCGACCTCAAAACCGATGCGTTGGTGAACAACCCAATTTTTGCCAATAAACTCGAGTTTTATTTTGGGAAGCAAATGATGATTCAAC
>CAZINO010000096.1:0-5787 GCA_964540625.1 uncultured Lishizhenia sp.
CTTTGGTGGATCCTTTTGTCATTACTTTTGGTGGGGTAGTGCCGCCAACCTGCCCAGGTGGAAGCAATGCTCAGGCAGTGGTCAACAGTTCTGGATGTCCATGTATGTTTAGTACTTGCCAATTTTTATGGGATAACGGCGTGAGCGGCAAAACCAATTTGTCGGCGACAGAAGGCTGGAATACTGTTACCATCACGCATACCAATGGCTGCGTTGTTGTAGATTCGGTTTTTGTACCTTACGCAGCGCCAGTGGTCAATAGCGCCACGCTCCAAATGGTTACCTGTAATGGCGCAGCCAATGGCAGTATTGATCTCGATGTCAGTGCCGCATTGGCCCCACACACCTTTGATTGGAGCAATGGTGTAGGTCAGGCTTATAACGCCAATTTGAATCCAGGAACATACGAAGTTACAGTAACCGATGCGCGCCCTTGCACGGCAACCTTTGCTTATGTCATTACCGAGCCAGATTCACTTGTGTCGAATTACAGCATTCAGTCTGTTTCGTGTTCGGGCCTCTCTGATGGCCAAATAAACGCAAGCGCCACAGGCGGAAATGGGGCTTATACTTATCAAATTGGTACCCAGGTCAATACCTCTGGTCAATTTAACAATTTGTCTGCCGGTACCTACGTCCTAATGGTTAACGATTCTCTGGGTTGTGTTGCGCCCAATCTCTCGCTTCAAATTGCCGAGCCGCTTGCATTGGCACTCACGTTAAATGCCACAATGGCCTCTGGATCTGGCAGCTTGGACGGTACGGCTACAGCTACGGTCAGTGGTGGTGTCTCACCTTATCAATACGCTTGGTCTGGACCAACGTCTCAAACAGACAGCATGGCGGTTTATCTCGATGGTGGTTGGTATACAGTTCTTGTAACAGACGCCAATGGTTGTAGTATTTCCGATAGCGTTTTTGTAGATGTATTGGATTTAAATAATAGCTCCGTACAACTACTTGAAGTTTACCCCAATCCGAGTAATGGCTTGTTTCAACTCAGTCAGGAGGTAGAAAAACTAGATGTATTTGATTTGCAAGGGCGTTTTATATGTCAATTTGAGGCTACTCAAGCATTCGATTTGCGTCATTTGGCCTCAGGCACCTACCAACTCGTTAGTACCATTGGCCAGCGTGCTCAATTCTTGCGGGTTGTGAAGCAATAACTTTTTCATTTTCAGATATTTTTCCTAGTTTAGGAAATCGAATGATTGAATGAAACAGCTCCAATTTTTTTTCTTTTTTGTTTTTATCACGGCTTGTACGATACACAGCCGGGCCCAAAGTTCTCAAAATAATTGGCAACAATCTTACCAAAAAGCGCGTGTTTTCATCGAAAACAAAGGCCAATTTTCAGCCTACCAAACGCCTGAAACCGGCCCCATAGCCTATGCCATCGACTTTGGTTCTACACGTATTTTTTTCGGAACCAAAGGCATTCGCTATTATTTTTTGGAGGCGCGCCAAACTGCAAAAGAGACCCGCGATAGCTTGCGCGCCATCTATGCTAGTCAGGTTCCTGTATACAAAGAGAAAGAACAAGTGGTCGGTAAGTTTGCCTTCAAATCCGATGCCTTTACGCTGCAATTTACGGGGCAAAACGAACAAGTCTCATTGAAAGCAGAGGGGCCGCAAAGCGCCTATTTTTCCTACCCAGAGGTCAGTAACTGCGTTGCTTACAAGCGTTTGGTTTATCAAAATATTTATCCATTTATCGATTTGGAATATACCGTGCATCCGTTAGATGGCCTTAAATATGCGTTTATTGTGCATCCAGGCGCAAACCCTGCACAGATACAATTTAAATACGACCGCCCTGTCAGCTTGGATTTGCATCAAGATATCCTGATTCCAACTGCTTTTGGCCCCGTCCGAGACCATGCGCCATTTAGTTTTCAAGGTGATACCAGCAGGGTAGTGGCCTCTTCCTTTTTGTTGAACGGACAAACGGTTGGTTTTCAAATCGGGGACTACAACCCGGCACAAACTCTGATTATCGATCCCTGGACCCAAAGCCCCAATTTTGCCACCAATTGGGATGTCGTATGGGAGTGTGAGCGAGATGGCGCTGGCAATGCCTATGCACTTGGCGGAATCATGCCCATGCAAATTTTGAAATACAACCCAAGCGGAACTTTACTTTGGACCTACAGTACGCCCTATGACACTTCCAATGTTTGGTTGGGAACTTTTGCAGTAGACAACGCCGGTAATGCTTATGTAACGGCGGGTTCAGTAGCGCAGATTCAAAAAATAAGCCCTGCTGGTGCTTTGTTGGTCGACAATCCGAGCCCTGGAGGGATTTTATCGAGTGCCGAATTCTGGACCATTGCCTTTAATTGCGATGAAACAGGATTGGTTATTGGGGGCACCGGAGGCGCTTTATTGCAGCTGGACGCGGTGGTTTATAACGTCAATACCACTACACTGAACATCAGCAACCAGCAATTCATTTCCAATGGCCCCACAACGAGTATCCCGCCCAATCTTGAAGAGGTGAGGGCCATTACCGCAGCACCTAACGGTAAGTACTATTTCATGACCCACGACACCATTGGCTATCTTAGCGATAATTTTGGGGGCTGTCCGACGGGAACATCTAGTTTTTACAAGGGGCCGCACGGTGCAGGTTGGGGTTATAAATGCGAAAACTTCCGCTACGATAACGCGGGTATCAATGCCCTGGCCACTACCGCCAATCATCTTTACATGCACCGCGGTAATGAAATTCAAAAAAGAAGTTTACAAGATGGCAGTTTGATACAGTCGAATAGCATTCCTGGTGGACAATTTACAAGTGTATTTTTAGGTGGGAACCAAACGGGGTGTGCTGGCCTTGCAATTGACGCTTGTGGGAATATATATGTGGGCTCGACCACCGGCGTTGTGAAGTACGATCAGCTGCTGATTCAACAAGCTTTTTACCCAACTAGTTTTGCGGTCTACGATATTGAAATCAATACAAACGGAGAATTATTGGTGAGCGGTGGTACAGGCACCTCCACTGCAAGTACCCGAACGGGTGCCATCCGCTCCATGGCCGTTGGTGCTTGTGCGCCAATTGCGCTCACTTGTTGCGATGCCAGTATTTGCCAACCGCAAAACGTTTGTCAGACTGACGCGCCCATTCAATTGGTTGCCGGCACCTCTGGCGGTACCTGGAGTGGCCCTGGCGTTAGTGCGCAAGGCCTTTTTGATCCGTCGGTTGCCGGAGCAGGAGTACAAACAATTATCTATACGTTGCCTTGTGGCACCGATTCAGTGCAAATCACGGTAAGCCCTTGCACGGGTTTACAAGTTTGCCTTGACGCAAATGGCCAAATGAGTGTTTCAGGTGGGGTGGCACCTTATACCTGGGCTTATTTTACGCCAGCCTCAAGCACGCCAATTACGAACCAAACAGAATGTCAAAATTGTGGCTACACCTGGTTTTTTGGACAATGTTTGAATGGTTTTACGCCCGTAACAAGTTGCAGTACACCCGCCGGCTACGTTAATTTTGCAACTGGGAACACCGCGCCACCGCCTGCTGCCCAAAATCAGTTGCAGGTAACCGACAACGCAGGCACGGTTTATCAGTTTTTACTGAGTCAACTAGCTCCGTGTGTAGCCAATCCGTGTGCGGGTTTTTCGGCAAGCATCCAAACGCAGAACAATCCGAGTTGCCCAGGTGCTGCCGATGGCAGTTTGACGCTTTCCCTGAGCAATGGCACTGCGCCATTCTCTTACATCTGGAGCCCTGTTGTTTCCACAACGAATTCCTTGTCCAATCTCAGTTCCGGAACTTATACTTGTACCATTACAGATGTCAATAACTGTACTGCATCGGTGAGTGCAACCCTTACCGATCCTGCACCTTTGCAACTGAGCAGCAGCACACAACCTACACCTTGCGGTTTATCTGAAGGCTCCATGACTGTTCAAGTCACGGGTGCAACCGCTCCTTATACGTATAGCTGGTCTCCAATTTCAAGTGCAGCAAATACCGCAGCGAACTTACCTTCTGGAATTTATATGGTAACTGTTACCGATGCTAATGGCTGTTCAGCGAGCATCACCGATACGGTCTCGATCAGCAATGGGCCGGTCTTGACAGAAACAATTACGGCATCGTCTTGCATGAGCAACAACGGAGCAATTAGCGTTGTTGTTTCAGGTGGTACACCACCCTATACCTTGATATGGAATCCGAATTTAGGAAGCGGGCCTAGTTTAAGCAATTTGGTGGCAAATCAGACCTTGAGTCTTTCGGTAATGGATGCCAATGATTGCGGTGCATTTGAAACGTACCTGATTCCAAACCTCAATGATCTAGAACTCACCTCTTGGGCCAGCTCCACGAGTATACTGGAAGGCCAAACGGTTGTATTGTCTGCAGCCGGAGCCTTCTCATATAGTTGGGAGCCAAGCCAAGAACTGACGTGTCCGACATGTGCAAGTACCAACGCGAGCCCCATAATTACCACACAATATATCGTTACCGGCACGGCAACAAACGGTTGTACTGACCAAGATACACTGCTCATCACCGTGAACCAATTGTGTGGATCGGTGTTTGTGCCCACTATTTTGGCTCCGGCAGCCACAGAACTTGCCGATCAAACGATTTGTGTTTATGGCAATTGTATCGCCGAATGCAACTTGGTTATTTACAACCGTTGGGGCGAGGTGGTGTTTGAAACAGCGGATCAGGCCAATTGTTGGGATGGCACCTTCAAAGGCAAGGAGCTGCATTCCGATGTATATGCATATAAACTACAAGTCAAACTGCAAGATGGCACTTTTGTGGATCAGGCGGGCTCCATTCAATTAATTCGTTGATATGAAAGTCTGTTACACATTCATCTTCATTTTTGGCTTGCAATTGAACAGCCTGGCTCAAGATTATCATTTATCACAACCAAATTATCAAGCACTGAGTATTTCGCCAGCCTTTACTGCTCAAAACAATTCTTTAGCGATTCAAGGAACATACCGCCAGCAGTGGCGCACTGCAGGGGTGCCATTTCAGACACAAATCATTGGTTTTCAGGCAAGGCCTTTGGCTGCACGCAGGCAAGAAGGGTTCTTAGGGGTAGGTCTTATGGTAGCGCGTGATATCGCCACTCAAAATATTGGAACCAACGCCGCACAATTGCATTTGGCGTATCATTTGCCGTTTGAACGAAATCACCTTTTTTCGGCTGGGCTACAATTCGGCTTTGCCCAGCGGAATTTTGAACCTGCTGGGCAGTGGGGTGGCCAATACGATGGCTTGGCCTTTGATGCGAATATCTTACCGAGTATAACGCTGCAGAATCGTTATAGCGCAAGTTACCTCGACGCAGGTTTGGGCTTTGCCTATGCGTATCAGCGCGGAACGGCCCGAGAAAAAACACTGAGCCACTTCCATGTTGGAATTGGTGCGCAGCATCTCAATCAGCCGCGAATGCAACTCCTCGATGCCAACGCCCGCTTGCGCCCGCGTCTTGCCTTACTCTTGCAGGCAGAATGGAGTTTAGGCAGCGTCAGAACTGCGTTGGAACCGCTTGTCTTGTACCAGCTGCAGCAACCAGCGCAGGAATTCCTTTATGGCTTGGCTTTTAAGCATTATTTAAACGGTGGTCCGTTTAGCAGAACAGCAAATGTTCAAACGGTTGGTTTTGGTCTCTACAACCGCTGGCAAGATGCAGTTGTAGTTCAATTCAAAATGCAATTAAAACAAGTTCAGTTGGCTTGCGCCTATGATGTTACGGTTTCTAGTTTTTCGAAAGCACCGCAACTTCAGAGCGCCTTTGAATTGCAATT
>CAZINO010000097.1:0-5690 GCA_964540625.1 uncultured Lishizhenia sp.
GTTTTAGGCGCAAATGTGGTGCTCACAAAATCGACAAAAATCATTGACGTCACAGGTCCAGAACCCGTCGAAATGAATGGATACGTACCCGAAAGGTCAGTAGTGATACCTGGTTCTTACACCAAAACTTTTGCTGCTGGAGACTACCAGGTTCCGTGTGCTTTGATCATAGGCCAACGCAAAGCATCAACAGATTTGAAAACCTCGCTCAACGATGCCTTGCGCGAACATAATGTTGCGGTCTGATGTCGTCAAAAATGCAACTTTGGAATACCCTAGACAGGGCCTCACTTGAAAAACAGCTTCAAGCGATTGGCCATCAATACATCACGATTTCTTTCTACCAATACGCACACATTGCGGATCCACAAGCTTTTAGAGATCAGCTCTTCTTAACTTGGTCTGCACTGGATATTGTTGGAAGAACCTATGTGGCCAAAGAGGGCATCAATGCACAAATAGCAGTGCCAACGGCTCATCTCGGACGTTTTCGTGAAGAGCTCTATCAAATTGATTTTCTGAATGGTGTTCGACTCAACTTTGCCGTCGACGACGCCGAAGCGGAATTCCCGTTTTTAAAACTCAAAATTAAGGTGCGCTCTAAAATTTTAGCAGACGGCCTCAACGACACCACTTTTGATGTCACCAATAAAGGTGTTCATTTAGATGCCGAGGCCTTCAACAAACTAACCGATGACCCCAATACCTTATTGATTGATTTTCGAAACCATTACGAATGGGAAGTTGGTCATTTTAAAGGAGCCGTATTACCTGACGTGGACACCTTCAGGGAATCGTTGCCCTTCATTGAGCAAACCGTTCTCAAAGGCAACGAAGACAAAAATATTGTGATGTACTGCACCGGTGGTGTGCGCTGCGAAAAAGCCTCTGCTTGGTTCAAGCACCGCGGCTTTAAAAATGTACACCAACTAGAGGGCGGCATCATCAAATACGCCAACGACTGCAAAGAAAAAGGGCTCGAAAACAAATTTATTGGTAAAAACTTCGTCTTCGATGAGCGCAGAGGTGAGCGCATCACCCCGGATATCATTTCCGTTTGCCATCAGTGCGGGGCCCCGGCCGATACTCATACCAACTGTGTCAATGACGCCTGCCATTTGCTGTTTATCCAATGTGAAGCCTGCAAAGCAACCATGGAAAACTGTTGCAGTACTACTTGTCTAGAGACCATTCACTTGCCACTAGAAGTTCAAAAAGAAATGCGCAAAGGACAAAACAAAAGCAACCTGATCTTTAAAAAAGGTCGCTCCGCTGCCCTGCCCTTCCAGGGAAATAAAGAAAAACCCCAAGCACTTGTTGATCAAGCACTCCAAAATTCAAAACAATGAAACTTTTTATCCATTGGGCAGTCGACTCAGAACTCATTGACGGCTGGCGCACGCCAAATCTGTACGGACTCCTTTTTGTAAGCGGCATCGTTTTGGGGTATTTTGTTATTCGTAAAATGTTCAGAGCCGAACAAATCGAGGACAAAATCCTAGACACACTCGTTACTTACATGGTGCTGGCTACAATCATCGGAGCGCGCCTCGGCCACGTTTTATTTTATGGGCCTTATTGGGACGAAGTCGTCGATGGGCAAGTCATCGAAAGGGGCTATTTTTCTCACCCTGCCGACATCATTAAAATTTGGGAAGGCGGCCTTGCAAGTCATGGTGCCGCTATTGCCATTCTGATTGCCCTATTTATATTTACTAAAAAGGTTTCTGGACGATCCTACATTTGGATTTTAGACAGAATTGCGGCACCTATTGCCATTGCCGGTACGTTTATCCGATTGGGCAATTTAGTGAATCACGAAATGGTTGGCTATGTGACCGATGTTCCTTGGGCCTTCGAATTCCAATATTACTACAATAGTGCGATTGGCACCTATGACCCTAGTCCAAGGCATCCGGCACAGCTTTACGAAGCCATCTGTTATTTTATCTCGTTTTGGATTTTACTTTATTTGTATTGGAAGCTCAAAAAATGGCAACAACCGGGTTTTGTATTCGGTAGCTTTTTAATCCTCATTTTTGGGGCGCGTATTATCTGTGAATTTTTCAAGTTAGGCCAAACCGCCCGCGACTACACTTTACCGCTCAATACCGGTCAGCTGCTCAGTATTCCGCTTGTTATTGCCGGGATTTACCTGATTTATAATGCCTTAAAAAAACAAGCCAATGAAAATTAAGAGTTTCACAACCATTCTCCTTGTATCTTGCCTGTTCGTTGCCTGTCAGCATTCAAGCACCAGTAAAAAAGAAAAAACCGCTCAAAAAGAGCAAGTAAAAGATCAGGAAAATCTTGAAAACCAATCTTTACCAAAAGATACGGCGCTGCTCATTAGCGGTAAGGATAGCATCTTGATATCTAAAAAGAAAGTAATCGATAAATGGGACAAAGAATGGTCGTGTGTGGTTTATCAATTTTACAATGAGGCCCTTCCTTTAGAAAACTGGCAATACGCCATCAATCTAAACATACGCAAAAGTTTATACCGCTCAGAAAACCAGGCAGAATACAGCGCTCCGCTTACCCAAAAACAAATCCGTCAATCGCTCGAGGCTTTTAAAAAAGATGCGCGCCAAGATGACATCAGTGTTTGGAGTATGCTCGACTCCTTTATAATAGATGACCAACACGCTAGCTTTGCTTGCCTGAAGTCTTATGCCGCCTCTTCTACCGGAGGAGCCCATGGCATGTATGGCGAGTCTTACTTTTACGTCGATAAAACCACAGGTAAGGAATTGCATTTGAAGGATTTTCTCCACACAAATGCGGCTATGCTCAAAGCTGCTGAAAGCACATTCCGAAAGACTATCGGCATTCCACAATCCAAACCCTTTGACCAAACAGAATATAGTTTCGGCGGGAAATTTTATCTTCCAGATAATTTTAAAATTACACAGAAGGGTATCACTTTTTCTTATAATCCTTATGAAGTATCTAATTGGGCAAATGGCATTGTAGAATTTACCATGACCAAGGCGCAATTAGCACCTTATTTGAAACGTAAAATCGACTAAAAATACACTTAGTGTAATTTTGACAATTTGAACATAGTTTATGAATCATTTGTATATTTGTGACCGATAAAAAAACAAGATATGTGCGCAAAAGCCGTTAAAAGTTCAGATAAACCAAAGTTTTCCAAAGAAACCTATGTCAAGTGGTACAAAGACATGCTCTTGATCCGCAAATTTGAAGACAAAACAGGTCAACTTTACATCCAACAAAAATTTGGTGGATTTTGTCACCTTTACATCGGTCAGGAAGCCATTGTTGTTGGTACGGCAAGCGCATGCAAGCCAGACGACAAACACATGACCGCTTACCGCGATCACGCACATCCAATTGCATTGGGCACCGATCCACGCGTCCTGATGGCCGAGCTTTATGGCCGTACCACCGGTTGTTCCAAAGGCAAGGGTGGTTCCATGCACTTTTTTGACAAAAAAGTCAATTTTATGGGCGGCCACGGTATAGTTGGTGCTCAGATTGGAATGGGCGCCGGTGTGGCTTTTGCAGAAATGTACAAGGGCACCAAAAACGTTGCTTTTGTTTCAATGGGCGACGGCGCCGTACGCCAAGGCATGCTCCATGAAACGTTTAATATGGCCATGACCTGGAAAATTCCGGTCATTTTCATCATTGAAAACAACAATTACGCCATGGGAACTTCTGTCGAGCGCACCACCAATGTGACCGACCTCTCTCAAATCGGTTTGTCTTACGGAATGCCATCAAAAATTGTCAATGGTATGCGTCCAGAAAGCGTGCACGAAGCCATCGAAGAAGCCGCAGACCGCGCGCGCAGAGGCGAAGGCCCAACCCTTCTCGACATCAGAACTTACCGCTATAAAGGCCACTCTATGTCTGATCCACAGAAATACCGTACCAAAGAAGAGGTGGCCGAATGGATGGAACAAGACCCAATCGAACACTGTTTGCGCGTCATTCAAGCACAAAAATGGCTTTCAGAAAAAGAACTTGCAGACATCGATGCTTGGGTCAAAAAAGAAGTAGAAGAATCGGTTGCGTTTGCAGAAAACTCGCCCTACCCAGAACCACACGAACTCTACGAAGACGTTTATGTGCAAGCAGATTACCCATACATCAAAGAATACTAAAACCCAAATAAAAAGACATGGCTGAAGTAGTATACATGCCCAAATTAAGTGACACCATGACCGAAGGTGTGGTGGCAACCTGGACCAAAAACGTTGGCGATGCAGTCAAATCTGGCGAAGTACTCGCCGAGATCGAAACAGACAAAGCCACTATGGAATTTGAGTCTTTTTACGACGGTGTTTTATTGCATATTGGTGTTCCTACTGGCCAAGCCGCGCCTGTCAATAGCGTATTAGCTATTATTGGTGAGGCTGGCGAAGATATCTCAGCTGTTTTAGCGAATGCAGCAGCAGGCGCACCGGGCGCAGCAACAGCGGCGCCTGAAGCGCAGACACCAGCAGCTTTAGCAGAGACCCCAGCTCCGGTTGCATCAGCACCGGTTGCTCCGGCAGCACCAGCAGCTCCAGCTCCAGTAGCTCAGGCCCCAGTTGCCAATAACTCAGAACGTGTACTTGCCTCACCGTTGGCAAAAAAATTAGCTGCCGAGCGCGGCATCGCTATAGAAGCAGTCGCCGGTACCGGCGAAAACGGACGCATTGTCAAAAGAGACATCGATCATTACGTTCCATATACACCAGCAGCAAACGTAGCGTCATATGCCGCAGCACCTGCCGGCACAGTTTCCTACACCGACGAGCCCATTTCTCAAATGCGCAAAACAATTGCGCGCCGTTTGGCTGAAAGCAAATTTACAGCTCCGCACTTTTACCTTACATTGGATATCGATATGGATGCCGCCATTGCCACGCGCAAAGGTCTCAATAGCCTAGATGGCGTCAAGGTTTCTTTCAATGATATGGTCATCAAGGCAGTTGCAATGGCCTTGCGCAAGCATCCGGCGATCAACAGCGCCTGGATGGGCGACTTCATCCGCCGCAATGAACACGTTAATATCGGCGTGGCAGTTGCTGTAGACGAAGGCTTACTTGTTCCTGTGGTGCGTTTTGCCGATGGCAAAGGGCTTACTCAGATTGCGGCAGAGGTGCGTGAATACGCGCAAAAAGCCAAAGACAAAAAACTTCAGCCAGCTGATTGGGAAGGCAATACCTTTACCATTTCCAATCTAGGCATGTTTGGTATCGAATCTTTTACGGCAATAGTGAACCCACCTGACGCTTGTATTTTAGCAATCGGAGGCATTAAAGAAGTACCTGTAGTTAAAAATGGTCAAGTCGTTCCTGGAAACGTCATGAAAGTAACGCTTTCTTGTGACCACCGTGTTGTAGACGGTGCTTCCGGAGCTGCATTCTTGCAAACCTTCAAGACCTACATGGAGCAGCCTGCCGCCATGTTATTGTAATAAGTACTTTAAATGGTGAATGCTTCTTTTCACCATTTTTACTACAAATCCTTATGGATGGCATGGACATCATTGTGGTTTTCCTCAATGCGGTCCTTAATCACTTGAATTGATTTTGCCAAGATAATCAGTTCAGGGTTGGTGTGCTTGCGCAGCCATAACCAACTTGGCTGTTCGTGCTCAACGGCCATAGCGATATGATACAACACCTCGTATTCGTATTGTTGCAGCCATTTCTGCGCCTTCTCGTTTC
>CAZINO010000098.1:0-5257 GCA_964540625.1 uncultured Lishizhenia sp.
TTTATGTGCGCGGGGGCGGTCCTGACCAAAATTTAGTACTACTCGACGAAGGTGTAGTGTATAATGCCGCGCATTTATTTGGTTTCTTTTCAGTGTTTAACGCCGACGCCATTAATAGCGTAAACCTCATTAAAGGGGGTATGCCAGCCAACTACGGCGGGCGGCTTTCTTCTGTTTTGGAGGTCAACATGAACGAAGGCAATCTCAAAAAAGTAAAAGTCAAGGGTGGAATAGGTGCTATTTCATCTCGTTTAACAGTAGAAGGTCCACTTAAAAAAGACCGTGGGTCTTTTATTGTATCGGCCCGCCGAACTTACATCGATCTGATCATGAAAGCAGCTATTCCCGATACCTCGCCGTTCGCAGGTTCGGGCTATTTCTTTTATGACCTCAATGCCAAACTCAACTACAAAATTACAGACAAAGACCGCATTTATTTGAGTGCCTATTACGGCAAAGATATCTTCTCTTTCAAAGACAACGAAGGTGGCTTCAAAGTTGAGATGCCTTGGGGTAACGGCATCGCCTCCCTGCGTTGGAATCACCTTTTTAGCAGTAAGCTTTTTCTCAATACCACACTGTCTTATTCCGATTATAATTTCCAATTTATATCTTCCCAAGATGAATTCAGGGTAGCACTCAGTTCAGGTATCCGAGACTACACTGCCAAAGTTGACTTCTCTTATTTTCCGAATCCTCAGCACCGCATTAAGTGGGGGGCAGCCTACATTTTCCATGATTTCACCCCAACGAGTCTTTCTGCTCAGGATGATACCATTACCTTTAACACAGGTGCGGCCCAACATTTGTATTCGCACGAAACTGCGCTCTATGCGCTTGATGAATTCGATCTCAATGACAAATTACGCGTCAATGCAGGTCTACGCTACAGCACGTTTACGCATGTAGGTCCATTTGATCGCTATATCAAAGGCGACGGTATTTCTACACCAGATAGCGTCGTACATTATAATCCCAATGATGTCATTGCCTTTTATCATGGCCTAGAACCGCGCTTTTCTTTTCGGTATTTACTGCCTGACAACAGTTCGATAAAAGCAGGCTACGCCTATAATTATCAATATGTGCACCTCGTTACGCTAAGTGCAGTTTCTTTACCTACTGATATCTGGTTTCCCACAACAGATCAAGCAAAGCCAGAACGCGGTTTTCAGACATCTATAGGTTACTTTAAAAACTTTGCACAAGACCGCTACGAAGCTTCTGTCGAACTTTACTACAAAGGCATGAAAAACCTTATTGAGTTCAAAGAAGGCGCTTTACCCGGCGATAACGTGAATGACAACACAGACAACTTATTGGTATACGGCGATGGCTGGGCCTATGGCGCTGAGTTTTTTCTCAAAAAAACCGAAGGTGCATTCACAGGTTGGATCGGCTACACTTGGGCCAAAACAGAGCGCAGGTTTCCGGACATCAATGAAGGAAGTATATATCCGGCAAAATACGATCGACGCCATGACCTCACGCTTGTCGGCACCTACAAACTCAATGACACCTGGACTTTTGGTGCAAGTTTTATTTATGCCACGGGTAATACCTTAACGCTTCCGGCTAGTTGGTATGTTCAAGATCAGAATTTACTTTTTCAGTACGGTCCGCGCAACTCTACCAGAATGGCGCCATACCACCGCTTAGACCTGAGTGCTACGCGCTACGGCAAACAATACAAAACAAAAACAGATCCAGCTACCGGACAAGACATTCAAATCAAAAAAGCGTACCGCAGCAATTGGTCTTTCTCTGTTTACAATGTGTATAATCGCCTCAATCCATTCTTTCTTTACGTCGATAACGACGGCGATTTCATGAGTGGCAATTTCTCATTGAGTGTCAAACAAGTTTCTTTATTTCCTATAATACCAAGTGTCACATGGAATTTCGAATTTTAAAATACAGCTTCTTTGCAATGTTATTTGGTGTGCTTTGGAGTTGCACCAAAGAAGTTCAAATTGATATTCCTGGCTACAAAGAACAACTGGTAGTTGATGGCAGAATCGAAACCGGTCAGCCGGCCATTGTTTTGCTATCGAGGAGCAATAATGTGTATTCGAGCACAAACTACGAGTCTTACCTAAATAGTTTTGTCGACGACGCAGTCGTGCTGCTCTCTAACGGCACCCAAACCGACACCCTTACCAAAATTTGCACTGATGACTTACCGCCCGGATTAGAAGACATCGCCGCAGCCATCTTTGGCATTCCAGCCGAGGTATTGGTAAACCTGCACCTGTGTGCATACGTCTCGATGAACATGGTAGGAGAGGTTGGTAAAACCTACACCCTTGAAATTTTACATCAGGGCAAACAGTATAGCGCAAGTTCTAAAATTCAGCAACCTGTACCGTTGGATTCTGTTTATTGGAAGCCAGAAGGAAATTTTACCGATCGTGGCTTTTCTTGGGCGATATTATCCGATCCGGCAGCGAGCGCTGATGCCTATCTTTGGGAAGTTAAATACCTCCAAGACGCACAGTTTTCAAAGACTTTCAATCCGTATACCAACGATAAGTTTTTCAATGGCCTCACTTTTGAGTTTGGTTATGAAAATCCGATGAGTTTCCAGGATCCGAATGCCGATGAGGCCTACAGAGGTTATTATAAACTTGGCGATACCATTGTTGTGAAGTCTTCCAAACTGGGTCTCAAAGAATACAATTACTTTGAGAAAAAATACAATCAGATGTATTCCGGAAGTAGTCCATTTGCGGTGCCAACTAATATTCCTACAAACCTCCAAGGAGGAGCGCTGGGTATTTGGGTAGCTTATTCACCTTGGTTTGATACCATTGTTTGTAATTAGTTCGGTTCTTTTTTAAACGTATAATTGCGCTGCAATAAATACGACAAGAAAACTACAGCTAAACTTGCACAAACGTTGGCAATAGACGGGTAGAATTGCAGGTACTCAATCAGGATTTTTAGTAAAAGGTAGTTTCCAAGCCAAGAGAATCCTGAACTCACTGCATAGCGGAAAAGTTGCACGCGCCCCATGAGTTTGCTATCTGTAAAAACAACATACTTGTTGAGCAAAAAACCCAGCATGAAAGCGATGACAAAGCAAAGTGCTGAGCTAAGTGTATAGGCAGAAACTACATAAATTTGACCGGCAATAGTGATGTTGAAAATGCGCTTTTCAAATAAATATTGGTAGAATAAAAAGAAAAACACCCAGCTTGAGACTAAATTCATACCACCGCAGGCCGCATAATAAAAGGTCTGTTTGTCAAATAACCGCCTGAATAGCGGGTAAAAGAGATCAAGAAAATGACGCATTAAACTTCCCATATGATTTGATAGCCGGTGTGTCTGCGGATATTGATAACGGAGCCACTTTCAAACATTAAATATTGCCCGCGAATCCCTGTCAATACGC
This sequence comes from uncultured Lishizhenia sp., assembly GCA_964540625.1. Taxonomy (GTDB): domain Bacteria; phylum Bacteroidota; class Bacteroidia; order Flavobacteriales_D; family Crocinitomicaceae; genus UBA952. The sequence goes on from CAZINO010000098.1 coordinate 3,398, forward strand.
CACTTACATGTGGTGTTTTGTCCAAAGATATGGATTTCACCTGAGTCGGATAGTTTAAGACTGGGTAATTAAAGCACCAAGGTTCTTCGTCGTCAGTCCAGTATTGGCTGAGGTCTGCCGGGAGCGATTGCTCGAGTTCCCATTTGATTTCTGTTAAATCAGGACCATCGTAGGGGCTATTCTTGAGCATCTGTTGCCAATTCGTTTTATCGCTAAACTGATCTTTAAGCGCCACCTCCAGGATTCCAGATAAATACCGATTTGGCACCTCGGCAAGTACAATTGCCGCAGCAGCACCTTGATCTATCCAGCGCGTAGGCATTTGGGTTTTGCGCGTTATACCCACTTTGAGTTGATCGGTTTGGGCCAAGTAAACGAGATGCGGTTGGTTGTGGTTTTTTTGTTCATATACAGGATCTCTGCCGAGGCCAAGGTGAGCCTGGCAAAGCTCCGGGCGTAAGATGCAAGGGCTCGCGGCAGCTGCGCTTGAAAAACAAGAATAGCAAAATCCTTCGCCAAAAGATTTGTTTGTTTTTTTTTGACAGTTGCTGCAAAAAATGTGACCGGTAAAGGAAAACGAAATTGGTTTTCCGATCAAATCATTGAGCCTTATTGGCTCGTTCTGATTCAGTAAGAAGTAGTCTATTGGCTCCCCGTTTTGGGTCTCCATTTTTTGCAAGCAGAACTCCATTATTCCGGAAGGATATTCATTTTTTCGGCGAAATGGTAACAGTAGTCTCTGAGGTCTTCGCAAATGAGGTGCTCTCCGGTTGCTTTTTCAAAGGTGTCCGCCATGGTGAGTAAAGTCTGATGAAAAAATTGTTTCATCTCTTCGATGGTCATGTCTTTGGTCCAGAGGTCGATTTTCATGGTGTTCTTGATCTTAGGATCCCAAATCGACAATAAAAAGGCAGCCGCTTCTGCTTTATCAATTTGACCGTCGCTCGCAGACCAAAGCATGCGCAGTGGAAGTTGGTTCTCATTTAAACCGACCTGAATGTTGATTTCTGAAGTTTTTGTGATTTGATCGCTCATTTGGGTACTTCGTATTTTTTTAAAATTTGGTGATATGGCGTGTCTAACAATGCTTGTAGGGTAGGTTGTTCTTGATCGATATACTGCTTGACGATCCGATAACCTAAAAAACGTCCCATACGGTCCGGACTTTCTTGCGGGAGACCAATAGTGTAGGGGCCTTCATTGAGTAAATTCATGTTCAGTTCTTGGTCCATTTTAAATAAAAACTGCTGATCCACGAGGTATTCCCAGAAGCCGCGCTCGGCTTTTATTGCCCAATCGAGGTCTTGTTTTGTATAGCGTAGAACACGTTGAAGTGAGATTTCTGGTGCAATAATTTCTGTAATGGCCAGCATTTTTCCCCACCGGATCATTTCCGAAGCCAAGTTTTCATCGGTTGGTTTGAGTACGTTGCTACTTAGCCATATCAATAATGCGTCAGGGGTGGCGTATTCGGGTGCCATGCCCTCTTTGATCCAATCGTAAAATTGTTGAGCAGGAAGCGTTTTGATGAGTTGGTGGTTAGGGCCTAAGTAGCGTTCTTGACCCAAAACGATGGTTTGTTCAGAGGCATACGCACTTGCCGCAAATTGAGTATAGGCAAAGCATATGGTTTTGGCTACCGGGACTTTTGGTGCCAAAATATGCAGCCTTTTCATGCCTGCACTAATTTGTGCAAAAGTAAGATAGCGCCATTTGTTGCGTTGGTCAAGTGCCTTGCCAATTTGTTTGTAAAATGGGTGCGCATAAGTGCGTTGAAGTCCATTGATAAATGCGCTATCGGTTTTGGTAGAGACTTGGAGTGCATAAGGGAAGCAAAACTGGCTGAGGTCAAAATCGGTT
>CAZINO010000098.1:5267-5536 GCA_964540625.1 uncultured Lishizhenia sp.
TTGATGAGTTGCTTTATTTCTGAAATTTGTTGTCTTGGCGTGCTGTAACGAAAAGTGGAATCGAGGTTGAGGTATTTAACCTTTAGATGAGCTTGGTCGATATTGACATCATAGGGGTCTTGGTTACAAGCAAAAAGCCCAATGATGAGGACAAGAATACCAAGTTTTTGTATCATGAATATTGTTATTTTTGTTCAAAATTAACATTAATCAGGCAACATGAAATCACTCCGTTTCCAACTCCTCTTTATTTCTGCATTTTCTTTGCT
>CAZINO010000099.1:0-5338 GCA_964540625.1 uncultured Lishizhenia sp.
ATTTAACAAATGTGCTCGTTGCTGTAGTGCGCTACTACGGCGGCACTAACCTCGGCGTTGGCGGTTTAATTAATGCTTATCGCACAGCGGCAAGAGAAGCGTTGGAAGCTGCTCAAATAGTCGAAAAAGAGGAAGAGGTCGAACTCTCGTTAACTTTTCCTTACCAAAAAATGCACTTGGTCATGGACTATATAAAAAGAGAAAAAATCCAGATTTTAACCCAAAGTTTAGAGGCAGTTTGTGTAGTTAAAATATTGGTTTCAAAGCAAATAGAGACAACCGTCAAAGCAAGGCTAGCCCATATCATTGGGGCGCCAATTAACGGCTAATCTTTACCGCGGCATACGGGAATTCTTCTAAAAGTTCTCCTGAGTAGTAAAAATCGTATGCCACACCACCAAAAGTGTATTCTTTGTCTCGGATCATGAAATTGGAGCCGCCAACTGCCGGATTTTTTTTAGGTTTCGACTTGTTATACCCCAAATTGAAAATCGAGGCTAAAATCTCTGGACGCTCGTCGATTGGGTAACCTGCATTTTTCCATTGCGTCGCTATCTGTCGGATAAATATACCGGCATATAAATAAGAGTAATAATGATCTTTGTATTGCACGAGGCGCTTGACCCTCAAGCTGAGTGTGTCGTTGTGTTGGTTGTTGTAGTTCCGTGTTGAATCGTAATCGAGGAGGTGTTCATATTGGGCACCACAATAATAAGGGCTACTCGGATCTTTCAAATAGTTTTCAATGTTGCGTGCGGTGTGTTCTTTGATTCCGGTTACGCCAAATGACATATTGGTTTCGAGCGCCAATGTTTTAAGTGGTGCCACAAAATCTTTAAAGCGCTCTCTTCTGGAATTGAACAAGCGGACTTGTTCCCCCACTAAACAAGCGACGATCATGCGCGGCTCTACCCCACAGGCAGCTGCTGCAGAGTCGATATAGCGTTTATCTTTGGCAACGGCTTCTTTAAAATAACTCCATTCAACATAATTCATCCATTCAAAGGCATTCCCACCTTTGGCGCGATGGCTGCTTTGTTGTTTGGCCAATAAGGCCTTTAAGCGCGATTGATACGATTTGTTTTCTTTGAGTTTGAGGTCAACAGCGGCTAGCATTTGCAGGGCTGTTTTTTCAGATTTAGATTGCGCCCAGGCATCTAAAATGATTTTGGCATTTTTTGGATAATATTCATTTACCAAATTGATGCGCTGTAAAATTTCATTTCGGTATTTAACCAAAGAAGCACTGTCTACCCTAAAGTTCTGGTTGTATTTGTCGTGCATCGACTGAAAGTAGCGGTTGTTGTTGTCCACTAAACCTTTGTCGTCGGTAAGTCTTAATTTGAGTGCTACGAAGATACCAACAAGCACTACGCCATATGCGGCAAATCCGTAAAGGGCAATGTTGTAAGGGATTTTAAACCATTTGCTTTTGAAGACGCGTTTCATTTGTTGAGATAAGAACGGGCTTTATACGCAGTTTTCATATGAAAGTTACAAGCGCTTTATTACCTTTGCTTTTATGGCACTCATTAAAGCATGTAGAGGTATCACACCACAAATTGGTCCCGATTGTTTTTTGGCAGAAAATGCAACAATCGTAGGAGATGTTCAGATGGGTGAACAATGTTCGGTATGGTTTTCGGCGGTCGTTCGGGGCGATGTCAATAGCATCAGAATGGGCAATAAAGTCAATATTCAAGATGGTGCCGTATTGCATTGCACTTACGAAAAGACGAAGGTCCATATTGGCAACAATGTTTCCATTGGCCACAACGCTTTGGTACACGGTTGTACCATCGAAGACAACGTGCTCATTGGAATGGGCTCAATAGTCATGGACAATTGTTACATAGAGTCCAATAGCATTGTGGCTGCCGGCGCCGTGCTCACCGAAGGCACTCGCGTTGAATCTTGGTCAATTTATGCGGGTATTCCAGCCAAGAAAATCAAAACACTCTCGCCCGAGTTATTTGCCGGAGAGGTCCAGCGCATTGCCAATAATTATGTGCTCTATTCAAGTTGGTTCAAAGAGAACCCGTAAATTTACTTTCAAACCTGTTTTTCATGAAATACGATCGCATAGACAACGCATTATATATTGCCAATCGTCAAAAATTTATGGCGCAAATGGCAGCCGGCACTTTGGCTGTTTTTAATTCCAATGATATTTATCCGGTTTCTGCCGACAGCACCTTGCCTTTTGCCCAGCACCGCGACATCCTCTATTTGTCTGGTGTAGATCAAGAAGAGTCTATATTGGTTTTGTTTCCAACGGCCAGTAACCCGGCCCACCGCGAGGTACTATTTTTAAAAGAAACCAGCGAGCTCATTGCTATTTGGGAAGGAGAGAAACTGACCAAGCAAACTGCTTTTGAAACCTCTGGCATCCAGACCGTTTATTGGCTGCAGCAGTTCCCTACCATTTTCAAACAAATGATGGCTGAGGCGAGTGGCATTTACCTCAACACCAACGAACATTTACGCGCCAATACTGAAGTTCAAACGCGTGAAGACCGCTTTATCAAGCAAGTCAAATTAGATTATCCTGCGCATCAGGTTTTTAAGTCTGCACCTATTATGCACAAGATTCGCTCCATCAAAGAAAAGAGCGAACTAGCACTCATGCAAACCGCATGTAATATTACCGAGGCTGGTGTACGCAGGTTATTGAATTTCATCAAGCCTGGTGTTTGGGAATACGAAATCGAGGCAGAACTAGCGCATGAATTTTTGCGCAAACGCTCAAAAGGATTTGCCTATACACCAATTATTGCCTCCGGTAAAAATGCCTGTGTGTTACACTATATCGAGAACAACCAACAATGCCAAGATGGCGATGTCATTTTACTAGATGTTGGCGCAGAATACGCTAACTACAGTTCTGATCTCACGCGTTGTATACCTGTTAACGGTCGTTTTACTGCACGCCAAAAAGCAGTGTATAATGCGGTCTTACACGTCAAAAATGAAGCCACCAAATTATTAGTTCCGGGAACTATTATGGCCGAATACCATAAACAAGTGGGTCTGCTTATGGAAGAACAATTGGTTGGGCTCGGTCTCATTTCCATGGAAGACATCAAAAACCAAGATCCTGCTTGGCCAGCCTACAAAAAGTATTTCATGCATGGCACCTCCCATTTTTTGGGCCTCGACACGCATGATGTCGGATTGTGGCATGAGCCCATTGCTGCCAATATGGTCTTTACGGTAGAACCTGGTATTTATATTCCAGAAGAAGGATTAGGTATCCGTTTAGAAGATGACGTTGTTGTTCAGCCAAGCGGTGCGCCGTTCAATCTAATGGGCAACATTCCAATTGAGGCTGACGAAATTGAAGCCTTAATGAATGCATAATTAGATGCTACATTATCATCTTCAAGGAGAAGGTCCGGCCTGGGTCTTCTTGCATGGGTTTTTGGAATCGTCCACCATGTGGGCTGCTTTGCCATTGGAAAAATTACCCATCCAATGCGTTTTCATCGATTTGCCGGGTCATGGTCAGTCTGAACTTTCTGATGGCAATCCATCCATAAAATCCATGGCGCATGAAGTAGAAAAAGTACTACATTTCCTAAAGGTAGACCAATTCACAATCGTGGGGCATTCCATGGGCGCTTATGTGGGTCTCGAACTTGCACAATGCCATGGCTTTCAAAAGTTAATCCTACTTAATTCCAATTGCTGGTCTGACTCCGAACAAAAGAAGCAAGACCGCTTGCGCGTGGCTCAGTTAGTACAACATGCAAAGTCACACTTCGTTAGAGAAGCCATTCCAAATTTGTTTGCTATGCCCCAGTTGCATCCATTTTTTATTGAAGGCCTCATGGAGGAAGCAAATAAAATGACACCAGAAGCCATTGCTTATGCTGCATTAGCCATGCGCGAAAGAGCTGATTTTACCGAATACGTCAACGCTAACCCTGACCGATTTATTTTTATTCACGGCAAGTTAGACCGATTGGTGAGTGTAGCAGAATTGCAGTCAATAATTAAAGGACCGCAAATTCATTTGCTGGATTGCGGCCACATGGCGCATGTAGAGGCGGGAGATGAATTCATGAATATTCTTGAAAACCTTATATAAATTGATTAATTTAGTCATGACAAAAAAAGTCATGACATGAATATTCAAGAAATTTACAAGCAAAAAGGCTTAAAAGTGCACCAATTAGCGCAGCTGATTGATATCGACGCTAGCCTCATGAGCCGTATTCTAAATGGCAAACGCAGGCCTACAGCCCAACAGATTAAAAAAATTGCAACTGCGCTAGACTTGCCTCATGCCGACCTATTGAAATATTATTTGTCCGAAGAAATAGTTGCCCTCGTTCAGCCATACCCACAATTGGCAAACGACATTTTATATTTTGCCGAGAAGCGCATTAACTATTTATTGCAAGAATCGGTTGCGCAGGTTGCCCAACCCTCAAAAAAAATCAAAGTCAAACTTGCTGAACTGACGGCCTTATCCGAGCAGTGGCGAAAAGCCAAGCCGCTTGATGAGTTGCAATTGCGAAAGCTGCAAAACTTTTTTTATACGGAGTACACCTATGAGTCCAACCGTATTGAAGGCAATACCCTTACCTTGCAAGAAACACATTTGGTCATTAATGAGGGCATTACCATTGGTGGAAAAAGCATGCGTGAACATTTAGAAGCGATTAATCACCAACAAGCCATCCATCTCCTTGATGAATTTATTCAAAAACAAAGCCGCTTGAATAGCCATGTACTCCTGCAAATCCATCAGTTTATTTTAAAAGGAATTCAAGACCAATATGCAGGTAAGTACCGGAGTGTCCAGGTCATGATCGTTGGAAGCCAACATGTACCCCCTGCACCATATTTGGTTGATAAACTCATGGAGGAATATTTTCTTTTCTATGAACAAAACCTAGGCAAGCTGCATCCGGTACTTCTCGCAGCCGAGATGCACGAACGCTTGGTTACCATTCATCCGTTTATTGATGGAAACGGCCGTACTGCACGGTTGGTCATGAACCTCATTTTGCTGCAGCATGGCTATCCTATAGTCAATATCAAAGGCGGTAAAAAAAGCAGATTGGCCTATTACAATGCACTCGAAAAAGTCCAGCTTCACCACGATTCAACAGATTTTCAGCAGCTTGTCATCGACTACGCATTGACTTCCTTAAAAGCGCATTTGGAGTTGGCAAGCTAGTGTTATTGGAAAGTTGCTAAAAATTCATTTGGGGTAAAAACAGGTAAGGCTGATTTCTTGTAATCATTTATGTTTCTTGTGATGATTCCATCTATTTTATTGCTTTGAATAGCAGAATAATACTGAAGCGCATCTTCAAAATCGGTGAAT
>CAZINO010000100.1:0-5121 GCA_964540625.1 uncultured Lishizhenia sp.
ATTGTCGCTTGCGGAGCGAAATCGCCACCGGAGACATCAAGCCCAATCTTCATGGGAGAAAATTAGAGCTTACTGTGCCTCCTCGACGGAGTCAGTCATTTTTTCTGCTACAACTTTACCTTTGTAGTAAAGTTTTCCTTCATGCCAATGTGCATGGTGAAACAAGTGCGGTTGACCTGTTGTAGGGCAAGTAGCAACATTGTTAGCAGTCGCTTTTTTGTGCGTTCTACGTTTGTCACGACGTGTGGTCGATATTCTTCGTTTAGGATGCGCCATTTTGTGTTAATTTATATCTATTTAATTTAAATTCTTAAGTGCCGACCAACGCGGGTCGATGTCGTCTTGATCGGGCTTTGAGCTCGGTGCTGGTTGTTGGTATTTGGCCAACAGGGCTACCATTTCTTCATTGCATTCGTCTTGTTCGTGCACAAGCTTGGCTGGCAACGATAAACTGATGAGTTCATAAAGCGGCTGAGAGATATCAATTTGATAGCTTTCAGGCGCAAGAACAATCAGGTTCTCATCTTCGGATTCTTCTTCGCCAAAAGTGTAGTAGAGGGTGAATTCTCCGTCTATTTCTTGGCTAAGCGGTTCGGTACAGCGATCACAAGTTGTAAAGATGAAACCGACAACCTCTATATTGGCTATGAGCATCGTTTCTTTCTTTTCTAACTCTAGATAGGCGCTAAGACGACCATCTTCGATGAGTGAATAAGGCAATGATTCAAAGAACGATTTGTCAATGTCGAATTCAAATTCATGAAGCCCAAGCTTTAATCCAACGAAGGGTATGGCGAACGGACTTTTCATAATGAATGTTTCACTGACGAAAACGAAAGGGCAAAATTAAGGAATTAATTTGGATTTTTAAAATAGGATTTTTCCAGATTAGTCCTTTTTGGCTTTCTCGTCTTTTGTGAAGGCCAACGGATTGGCATTCATATCTTTAAATGTTTTACGATTTCGGTAGATATCAATAGCTAAATAAATTGCACTGCGCAAGCTTTGTTCGTCTGCAATGAGTTTGCCTGCAATATCAAACGCAGTTCCGTGATCTGGGCTCGTGCGCACAATCGGGAGGCCAGCGGTGTAATTTACGCCATCCTCAAAACAAAGTGCCTTGAATGCGGCAAGACCTTGGTCATGGTACATCGCTAAAACGCCATCAAACTGATTGCGGAGCGGAGAGCCAAAAAAGCCATCGGCCGGATACGGACCAAATGCAAGTACACCTAGTTGTTTGGCCGCTTGAATAGCTGGAATAATGGTTTGCTGCTCTTCTTCTCCAATTTTACCGTTTTCACCAGCATGTGGATTGAGCCCAAATACTGCAATTCTGGGCTTGATGAGGCCGAAGTCTTTTTTAAGACTTTGTTCAAAAGCTTGAATTTTTGAGACGATGAGCTCTTTTTGTAGTTTTTGAGAAATGTCTTTGATCGGAATGTGTGTCGTGACAAGCGCTACGCGTAACCCCCCAGAAACAAGGATCATGAGGGCTTCTTTGGCACCTGACATTTCAGCTAGATATTCGGTGTGCCCCGGAAAATTAAAACCGGCTTTAGCCACATTTTCTTTAGAGAAGGGCGCCGTAACCAACACATCGATCTTACCTTCGGCCAGGTCTTTAGTGGCAGCTTCCAAGGAGAGCAACGCGTATTTGCCTCCGTCGGCTCCTGAAACGCCCGGTTCTATTTGTGTTTCCTCCTGCCATACATTGATGATATTCACTTTTTTGGTGTGAATATCAGCTGCAGATTTGCAAGATAGGTAATTGAAGTCTTGTAGATTGAGGGCCTTTTTATAATGGCTAATCACTTTGTTGGATCCGTAGACAATTGGCACAAAATCAGCTAATATGCGGTTGTCCCGAAGGGCTTTAACAATAATTTCAGGCCCGATACCATTCGGATCACCAATAGTAATTCCCACTTTTATAAGTGGCTTGGTTATTTGGTCTTTGAGCTCTTTCTCTTTGGTATCTTTATCCATTAGTTTGTTTGGGTTTTAAGAAAATGATAAAGCAAGCGAACCCCTGCACCTGTTCCGCCGTCACCTTTATAGTTCTCAGGTGCGTCCAACCATGCCGGACCAGCTATATCCATATGGATGTAAGGTGCTTTGACAAAATGCTCTAGAAATTTACCTGCTGATATCATGCCGGCATTTGGACCACCAATATTTTTCAGATCGGCGATTTTTGATTTCATGTGTTTTTTGTAGTCGTCCCAGAATGGAAAACGAACCACGCGCTCATGTACAGCAAATGCGCTTTTTTCTAACTGTTCGAATATTGTATCTGGGGCATTGCCCATAATAACGCTTGCTTCTGTGCCAATAGCACGCAACGCAGCCCCCGTAAGTGTTGCTGCATCAATGACCAATTCAGGATCAAATTTCTTTGAGTATGCGAGTGCATCGGCCAAAATCATGCGACCCTCTGCATCGGTATTCAGTACTTCGACGGTAGTTCCATCGAACATCGTGATGACATCTCCGGGCGCATATGCGTTGCCACCAGGGCGGTTGTCGGTGGCGGGCAAGAGCGCTATCAGATGAATTGGTAGTTTTTGAAGTGCTGCTAAATAAACCACTGCAGCCATTGTAGCTGCACCGGCCATATCGCCTTTCATGGTGTCCATGCTGCCCGGCGTTGGTTTTAAACTGAGCCCACCTGTGTCGTAAACAACGCCTTTGCCAACCAATACAATTGGCTTTTTATTCTTGGCATCTTTGGGCTTGTATTCAGCAATTGTAAAAGTAGGAGGGTCTATGGAGCCTTTGTTTACGGCCAATAAACCGCCCATTTTGAGCGTTTCGATTTGCGTTTCTTCTAATACTTTGACATCGAAATGAGCCTCTGCGCCCATTTGAACAACGGCAGCAGCGAGTTGCTCGGCGTTGAGATGCGAAACCGGTGTATTGACCAAGTCTCTGGCTTTGAAAACAGCTTTAGTGATGTTTTCGAGTTCTTGAATTTGCGCTTTTGTGATGCTAGGCGCCACAATAACCTCGTTGAAAACAGCCGTTTTTGGTTGACTAAAATGTTGGTTAAATCGGTAGCTAGAAAGGAGCAGTCCTTCCAAAAGAGCATAGGCTTCTTCAGACGCGCCGTTTTCTACACGCAATGTTTGCTGTGTTTCGTGGAGGTGCGTCTGGATGGTGTGTCCGTGTATGCGCAGTGATTCTACATCTTGTCCTTCTTTGATTTCGAATGCAAAGCCTTCTTTTGTTTTAAAGAATTCAAAATCTTTGGAGGCATCAGATGCAGGTACAAAACGCGCGTTTGCACCGGATTTTTTCGTGGATTTAAAGAGCAGGCTTAACATCTGGATTATTTTGTACAAAGGTATCTAAAAATTTGTCGATTAAACGCGGGATCGGATGTGCATTCAAGTCAGAAAAGTCTAAAAAGAGAAAGTTATTTTGCGGCCAATTTTCTACACGATCCGCAATAAAATGGGCTGTGATTTTTTGATGCGTCAATACATGTTTGTACGGCGCGCCAATCGTTGTTTTGTTCTGCAAATAGGCAGCCGCCTTGTCGTCATCTTCGAATTCTCGTAATGGGAATTCAAACAATCCTTCCCAAATATCTTTGGAACCTCTTTGCTGAAAAGCGATTTGCTGTTGCTGATTGGCAATGACATGATAGACAAAAAAGCGCTCTTTGATTTTTGTCTTTTTCAATTTGATGGGCAAGATGTCTACCTTATTTTCTTTAAATGCCGCACAGGAATCACTTACCGGGCACCACTTGCAATTTGGTGAGACTGGTTTGCATTGCAGGGCGCCAAACTCCATGATTGCTTGGTTGTGTAAGGCTGGCGCATGCTGATCAAGTAGCTCATTTGCTAATTGTTCAAAAAGCACTTTGCCTTCGGTAGCGTTGATAGGCAAATCAATGCCGAAATACCGGCTCAATACGCGGAAAACATTGCCATCTACTACTGCATGTGGTAAATTGAAGGCGAATGACGCAATTGCCGCCGCCGTATATGGCCCAATTCCTTTGAGTTTTAATAAACCTTGATAGTTCTCTGGAAAAACACCGTTGTACTCAGCAATAATTTGCTGAGCCGTGGCATGTAAATTTCGACCCCTGCTATAATAGCCCAAACCTTGCCACAAGTTCAAAACTTCTTGTTGTGTGGCCTTTGCCAAATCGTTTACAGTTGGAAAAGTTGAAATAAATCTGTGGTAATATGGCAGGCCTTGATCGACGCGCGTTTGTTGCAAAATAATCTCGCTCAGCCAAATAGCATAGGGGTCTTGCGTATGTCTCCAAGGAAGATCTCTTTTGTGCGTGGAATACCATAATTGCAGGGCCTCTCGAAGTGCGTACATGATTTATTTTTGTTTTTTTGCTCGAAAATTACGCATATATACTTTCTGCAGTGTATTTTTGCACCCGCAATTAATCACCTAATCAATTAACTCAGAGATATGACAAAAGCGGATATCGTTGCAAACATTGCAGAAGAAACCGGATTGGAAAGAGCAGAAGCACTCCGTGCAGTAGAAGCCTTCATGAACAACATTAAAGCTTCTATGGCCGACGGCAAGAACGTGTACCTGCGTGGGTTTGGAAGTTTTGTAGTGAAAGAACGCGCCCAAAAAACGGGTCGTAACATTTCAAAAAACACAACCATCATTATTCCTGCACACAACATTCCATCGTTCAAGCCTTCTAAAACCTTTGTAGACGAAGTAAAGAACAAGGTGAAAGTGAAATAAGATTTCTTTATTTCTGAAATTTGTATTACCTTTGCACTCCCTTAACGGGGGTGCATTTTTTTTGTAACAAAGTACTTAACATATAATACCTTCTCATCATGCCAAGTGGTAAAAAAAGAAAAAGACATAAGATGGCGACGCACAAGCGTAAAAAAAGACTTAGAAAAAATCGCCACAAGAAGAAAAAATAATTTCTTCTTTCATATGTAAACGCATAGAGAGCTCATTGATTTTTCTTTGAGCTTTCATTGTTTCATCCTGTAAATAATTTCAAGTGAATTTAGAACTCGTTGTAGACGCACGTTCAAACGGCGTCTGGATAGCATTGCTGCGCGACGGGAAGTTAATTGAGTTGCACGAAGATCGCGGCAACACAGACTTCTCTGT
>CAZINO010000101.1:0-2182 GCA_964540625.1 uncultured Lishizhenia sp.
CATTATCTCAGTACATTGACATGACCCGCTATGGTTCGGGTCACCATTTTGTTATCGGTGTAGGTTATCTTCCAGTTGTAAAGCCCCAGTTGGACATCTTTGCTGTCTTTGTAGCGGCCATTCCATCCTTCCGATGGGTTGTCGGTCTCCCAGACCAACGCGCCCCAACGGTTAAATATCTGTATGCTATAGTTGCCGATGATATCCACATTGGAGAACACCGGTAAGAACTCATCGTTTAAGCCATCGCCATCTATCGTGATCGTATTTGGTACATAGACGTTCAACAACTCGATCAAGGAGAATACATAACTTGCCGTATCTTGGCAACCATTGGTGTCTGTTACCGTGAGCGTCACTAAGTAATCCGCAGGCTCTTGGTCTGGGTAATAGTGCACAGGGCTCTCCAATACCGAGTTCGGACTGCCATCGCCAAACGTCCAGAAGTTGCTCGTGATGGCACCCAATGAGGTGTTGTTGAGCTCCAACTGACCCGTGAAGTAATCGATGCCGCCCATAGTGGCTGTAAAGCTCGCCTGAGGGCCAGCAACTACACACACCAAGCTGTCCATCGTTAAGGTATCGGCACAACCTGCCGCGTTGTATACAATGAGGCTGATGTCGTAGCAGCCAGGGCTGCTCAATACGGTAGTCGCATTTTGAGCCGTTGAGCTAACCGCATTGCCAAAGTCCCAAAGGCTATTGGTATATGGGCCGCTGCTGTTATTGGTGAACGTCACACTAAGTGGTGAACAACCAAACGTCACACTTGGGTTAAAGTAAGCTACAATAGGGGCTGGTTGCGTGATCTCAAAGCTGAGGGTTTCATCACAACCTTGGGCGTCAGTTACCACTACGCTATAGACGCCTACGTCTAAAGAATCCAGTACGGCAATGGTGTCGCCAGTGCTCCACTGGATGTCGTAGGCTGGTAAACCACCGCTGATGCCTAAGGTCAATAAACCGTCAGCATAGTTATAACAAGTAATATTCGTCTGCGTTGGCGTTACCACCATTGGGTTTGGTGGGTTGTTCACGACAACTGTATCAATCAAAATACAGCCTAGCGTATCGGTAATCGTCACGATAAACGAACCTGACTCCAAGCTATCGATGTCTTGGGTCGTGTCGCCGGTACTCCACAAGTAGGTATAGCCCGGTGTGCCACCAGCTACACTTAAGTCGATAACACCCGTCGCGTCGTTCATACATATCAAGTCGGTTACTACCGCGCTGCTGCTCACCGGTGCTTGTGGTTGGGTGAGCGTCACGCTCATAGTGGCTGTACAACCCAAGCTGTCGCTCACCAATACCGTATATGGACCCGCAACAAGACCCGTCACCGTAGCGGTAGTCAGGCCGTTGTTCCATAAGTATTGGTAGCTCGGTGTGCCGCCTTGGGCTAAAATCACAATGGTGCCATCGGATCCTGCATAACAACTCACATTGGTGTGTGTCTCACTTAAGCCTAATGGCGCCAGTGGTTGGGTAATCGTCGTTTGGGTCGTCTCTGTACAACCATTCGCATCTGTTACCAATACCGCATAACTACCTATCGGTAAGTTCAAAATATCTTGGGTCGTGGCGCTGTATCCGTTAGGACCTGTCCATGCATAGGTATATGGCGTGGTGCCGCCACTTGGAATCAAATCGATAAAACCAGTAGAATCAGCGTAGCAGCTTACATTCACCTGAGCTAAGTTTAGCGTAAGTGGCGCAGCCGGCTGCGTAACCGTATACGTCGTGCTCACAACACAGTTATTGGCATCCGTTACCGTCAAAGTATAGTTGCCCGGGTTCAAACCACTCAAGTCTTCACTTGGTGCGCCCGTACTCCACATAAAACCATAAGGCTGAACCCCACCCGTCGTCGTGACGTCTATCGAACCATTGCCAAATCCATAACAACTTACATTCGTGATCTGGGCTGCTGATACTATCTGAAGTGGCGTACTCACTAAAATGCTATCGCTCGTCGTACAACCCGCAGCATCCGTAACAAATAACTCGTACCATCCAGCTCCAATACCAAATAAATCCTCTGTCGTGCCCGCAAATGAACCACTCGGACCTATCCATAAATACTGATACGGTAAAGCACCTCCTACTACACTCGCGTTGATCCAACCAGTCGTCGCTCCATAACATAAAATGTTATTCACCGTTGAGGTGATGACGGCTT
>CAZINO010000101.1:2282-3763 GCA_964540625.1 uncultured Lishizhenia sp.
AGCGTATCATTTCCTGCTGGGCGGTTTTGTAAATCTTGGGTAATGGCGCCGTTGCTCCAGGCGTAGGTATATGGTGCTGTACCGCCGCTCACCGTGACGTCTACGGTGCCGTTCGAACCACCATAACACTGTACCGGTGTGCTCGTATATGTCGCACTGATTGGTGTCGGGTTGCTCAATGAGGTGGTTTGCGTTCCGCTACAGCCGTACGCATCGGTGACAATCACGTAGTATAAGCCGATCGGAATAAAACCAATGTCTTGCGTAATAGCTGTATAGCCATTCGGGCCACTCCACTGGTAGGTGTATGGGCTCGTGCCACCGCTCACCGTGAGGTCAACACTTCCGGTAGCCGTATTCGGACACAGTGGGTTGACTGGCGTTACAAGCAATGAAAGTGGTGCTGGTTGGGTAACCGTAATGCTCGTAGTGGCCTGACAACCTCCGGCATCGGTCACAACCACTGTGTAGGTACCTACCCCAACACTTGCCAGGTCTTCCGTAACCGCTTGGTTGCTCCAAGCATAAGTATATGGCGCCGCGCCTCCCGTGACCGTCAGGTCTATGGTAGCTGTGGTGGTTCCTGTACAACTGGCGTTGGTAATAGCTGCATTGAGTGTCAGCACCGCGCTTGGTTGGCTCACCACATAACTGCCACTCGCCTGACATCCTTGCGCGTCGGTTACCACTACGCTGTAGGTGCCCGCTAGTAAGTTCGTTAAATCTTGCGTAAATTGATTGTTGCTCCAACCATAAGTATATGGGGCGGTGCCCCCGATAACCGTTACATCTATAGCTCCTGTAGCACTAGCAAAGCATGCTACCGGTGTAATCTGGGTCGTTAAGGCATAAACACCCGGCTGGGTAACCGTGTCTTGTAAGGTCGCAACACAGCCGTTGGCGTCTGTTACCGTTACACTGTAAATACCCGCTGTAATATTCGATAAATCTTGGCCAGCAAACGTATTACTCCATACATATGTATACGAGCCCGCTCCGCCCACTACCGTTAGGTTCAAGGCGCCATTGCTGCCTCCATAACAACCCACTGGCGTCATTGAACTGCTCAATACCAATGGCGAGGCACTTTGCGTCACCTGATACGTCTGTTGTAAATAACAACCGTTGTCGTCGTAGATCTCTAATACATACGTGCCGGCTGTTAAGGTATCGATGTCTTGGTCAAACGAACCATTGCTCCAAATGTAATTGTATGGCGCAGTACCACCTACAACACTCACGTCAATCAAACCATTGTTGCCACCAAAACAACTCACGCCGCTTATAGCAGCACTCGCCGTTAAGGCCATCGTGGGCTGTGTTAAAAACGTTGTAGCACTTGACGTACAACCGTTCGCGTCTGTTACCGTTACGCCATATAACCCCGTGCCTACTCCTAATAAATCCTGTGCCTGAGAACCATTCGTCCATAGGTAACTGTACGACGGCGTACCGCCCGTAACTATCAAATCGATGGCGCC
>CAZINO010000101.1:3863-5050 GCA_964540625.1 uncultured Lishizhenia sp.
AGGTTGATGGATCCATTGGCACCGCCATAGCAACTGACATCGACATGGGTCTCGGAAGCACTCATGCTCTGTGGCGGTTGGGCCACCGACATGGTGTCTGATAGCAAACAGCCGTTGGCATCGGTTATGGTAACCACATACGTACCCGCTAATAAGTTCTGAAGGTCTTGGGTTGTGGCACCTGTATTCCATTGGTAAGTATAGGGTGCTGTGCCCCCCGTTACGGTGTTGTCGATAGCGCCCGCATTTACGCCAAAACAAATGTTGTCCGTGACGACTGTCGTTAAGGTAAGGGCGCTCTGTGGTTGGTAAATCGTATCTGAGAATGTTGCCGTACAGCCATTGCCATCCGTAACCGTTACAAAGTATGGACCTGCTGCTTGGTTCACTATTGTGGCACCTGAAAGGCCGTTGGTCCAAGAATATGTATAGGGCGCAACTCCTCCACTCGCACTCGTGCTGATTGAGCCTGATGTCTGGCCATAACACAAAATATTCGTATTGGTGCTCTGTAAGGTAATTGGCGTAGGTTGGCTTAATGTCCAGCTTTGGCTTGCAGAACATCCGTTGTTGTCGCTGACCGTAACGCTATAAATACCAGCAGGCACGCCACTTAAGGTAGCTGTTGTAGAGCCGTTGTTCCATAAATAGGTATAAACGCCTGTACCTCCAGTACCCTGTGCTGAAATGCTTCCTGTAGCGGCACCATGACATAAAATATCATTGGCCACACCACTTACGCCAACTAGCGCACTCGGCTGGGTAACCAATACCGTCAATGTGCCTGTACAACCATTTGCGTCTGTTACCAATACATCATAACTGCCCGCCGGAATATTCGATAAATCTTGTGTCGTGGCACCCGTATTCCATAAATAGGTGTATCCAGGCGTACCGCCGCTTACTATCAAGTTGATATAGCCGTCACTCAAACCATTACAACTAATGTTGGTCGTCGCTTGTGTTAAGGTCAACGCACTTAATGGCTGACCAACTATAACTGTGTCCGCATACAAACAACCGTTATCGTCCTGGACCGTTACCGTGTACTGACCTCCAACAACACCGCTTAAATCTTGTGTCGTCTGGCCATTGCTCCAACTATACGTGTAACCCGGAACGCCGCCAGCTACACTCAAATCAATACTGCCCGTTGGCGTGCCAAAACACAAGGCAGCAGTTGGGTA
>CAZINO010000102.1:0-5037 GCA_964540625.1 uncultured Lishizhenia sp.
TCATGACACAAACACAATTAGAATACGCAAATGTAATGACTATTTGTCGAGAGATTTTTGAAAAAAAAACGCTCGATTACGGTTTGTCATGGCGTATACTGCGCCCAAGTTCTTTAACGGACCAACTTTTTATCAAGGCACAGCGCATCCGTACCATTCAAGAAACAGGAAAAAACCTCGTTGGGGAATCTTTCGAGGATGCTTTTCAAGCCATCGTGAACTATTGCATCATGGCAATTATTCAAGTGAGAGCACCTGCCGATATCCAAGACAACATGACTACAGCAGCTGCCATTGCACACTACGATCAAATTGCAGCTGAGGCAAAAGCACTTATGGAGCGTAAAAATCACGACTACGGCGAGGCCTGGCGCGACATGCGCGTGAGCTCACTAACCGATCTCATTCTCTCCAAAATATTGCGCATCAAACAAATTGAAGACAACGCCGGTGAAACCAAGGTCTCTGAAGGCGTAGAAGGAAATTACTTCGATATGCTCAATTACAGTGTTTTTGCCCTGATCCATTTACAAAATTGTTAAGAGCCTGTTAAACTCTATTTCTTAAATACACTTGCCATTAATTTAGACCTAAACTAAAATTATGCACCCAGCAGAACGTTATTTACCTTGGAGCATCCGCATACTCATTGCGGCGCTTTTTTTGGTATCGGCCTACGGTAAAATTTATCCTGACCCTTCGGCCTATGCCACCATTTCCATGTTTGAAATCAAGCAGTTGTATCCGCTCGGTTTTTCTATTGAGCTTGCCAAGATTTTCTCAAGAGCTTTAATAGGTGTGGAGTTTGGTTTAGGGGTCTTGTTACTTTTCCCTTTTGATCTTAAAAAATGGGTCATTCCAACCCTCATTGCTATGCTTGCCATTTTCGTGGCACACCTCAGCATTGAAATCATAAACACAGGCAATAAAGGCAACTGCGGTTGCTTTGGCGCGCTTTTACCTATGACCCCTTTAGAAGCAATTATGAAAAACGTACTCTCCATTGGCCTATTGGTCTTATTGATCAAGCGCTACGGTGCGCAATTACCGCAAAAATCAAACATATGGTTTCTTACTACTATTTTGAGTTTGTGTATGTTACTGATGTTTGTTTTCATTCCAACTTACAAAGCGGCTACGCAAAGCGCAATTCCAGCCGCGCAAGATCAGGTTGCCGATCCAATAGGAAATGAAGTCAGTCCGTCAAAGGATACAATACGCGCAGTCAAGACACCAATTGGAAAAGATACGACGAAAGTTCAGCCAAAAGAGCAAGGCCCCAAAATGAAGAAGTCTGGGTACGAAAAACATTTTGCCAACATCAATCAAGGTAAAAAACTACTCTGTTTTTTTGCACCAAGCTGTGACCACTGCCGCGCTACAGCCAAGCAGCTCACCGCGCTTAAAAATAGCACACCAGACTTTCCAGAAATTCAAATTTTATTCATGGATGAAGCCGCCGAAGAAATACCTGCATTTTTTCAATTTGCTGGCGCTTCTTACAACTACAAAGTGCTTGACATCATTGAGTTTTGGAGTGTGTTGGGAGGTAATCGCGATGTGCCAGGAGTCGCCTATTTATGGAATGGCAATCTCGTTAAAATGTATCATGGCCCTGAGGGTGCCGATGCTTTCAACAAAGCAGACTTGAAAACCCAATTAGAAAAGAAGAAATTGCGCTGATAAAACACGTATTTTCGTTCTATGCGAAAACGAATATTAGCGGCAAATTGGAAAATGAATTTGACGCAAACACAAGTTGACTCTTGGTTAGCTGCTTTTCATTCCAAAAATTGGTCTTCAGAAAGTGCCGAAGCACGGGTATATCCAAGTGCTGTTTACCTCAAAGATTTTCAAGATCATCGGATCCATCAGGGTGCGCAGAATGTATATTACAAAGAACGCGGTGCCTACACCGGGGAACTCTCGATTGAGCAACTTCAAAGTGTTGGTTGTGCATCTGTTTTACTAGGTCACTCTGAGAGGCGTGAATTCTTTCAGGAAAGCAATGAATTGCTTGCGAAAAAGGTCGAGGCCTGTGCGCAAGCAGCATTCCCATTTATCTTATGTTGCGGGGAGCCGCTAGATGTCCGACAAGCCCAAAACCAAGAAGCGTTTGTGCTTGACCAACTTCGTAAAAACCTCGAGCACCTTACCCCAAGCCAAATAGATTTGCTCGTGATTGCATATGAACCCATTTGGGCAATAGGCTCAGGTTTAAGTGCCAGCGTCCAGGAAATTTCTGAAATGCATTTGACTATAAGGACTTTTTTAAACGCGCAATTTGGTACTGCGGGGCAAAATGTCCCCATCCTTTACGGAGGTAGTGTCAATGCTGCCAATGCGGGCGCTATTTTTGCATGTGCAAATGTCGACGGCGCGCTTGTAGGAGGCGCCTCTTTGGATCTAGACAGCTTTTATCAACTTTGGTTAGCACTTTGCGCATGAATTACTATGAACTTACGCTGAAGCTATCAGCTTTTGATACCTGGCACGACATCTGTGTGGCTTATTTAGCCGAACACGATTACGAGAGTTTTGTAGAAGAAACCCCCAATCTTAAGGCTTACATTCAAGAGTCGTTATACGATGGAGGCGCCTTGCAAGCTTTATTGAAGCAATTAGAAGCGCAAGGAGCCGGCATTTTAGGTTACGATCTCATGTTTTTGCCGCAACAAAATTGGAATGCAACCTGGGAGGCACAATTTGAGCCTGTTTTGATTTCAGACCAGCTGCGTATTGTTGCGCCTTTTCACGAATTGCCTGCTTTTTCGGGCATCGAAATTAAGATTTTGCCAAAAATGAGTTTTGGTACAGGCCATCACCAAACCACCCATCTCATTTGTCAGCAGATGCTGCAAATGGATTTTCGAGATAAAAAAGTGCTCGACATGGGTGCAGGAACAGGCGTGCTAGCCATTCTCGCAGAGCGCCTTGGTGCAAAAGCAATAACAGCTATAGAAATAGAAGCTTGGTCGGCAGAGAATATCCTAGAAAATATGGCGCTAAATGGTAGCGAGCGCATCGAGGCAATTCATGGCGGCGCAGAAGCCATCACAGGTAACGATTTTGACATGATCTTGGCCAACATTAATAAAAATGTGTTGTTAGCCCAATTGCCACAATATAGCGCTGCATTGCGCACAGAAGGCTTGTTACTTTTGAGTGGTTTCTTCGTTACCGATGTGCCCGATTTACAGGCAGCCGCGGCTGCTGTTGGTTTTGAACCCCATGGTGTCTTTGAACGTGAAAATTGGGCTGTTTTGCTCTTTAAAAAACGCTAATGAAAAACAAACTCTCCTTTCTTTTTGGCTTCCTTTTGCTCTTGCAGACGATTTGTGCCCAAACTTTTCCTGCTGATCGCGATAAATTTGTAAAAACTTGGCAGCAACTTGTTACTGACGACGGTGCACAAGCTTACCTCAAAGACCAATTGCCCCAATTGATCAAAGGTTCGACACTCAATGACACCCAATTCAAAAAAATACAAGACTATTGCAATCAATTGAGCGCTAAAGAAGTGCCGGTTTACCCAGACCTGTACTATTTTTTACAAGCCAGTATTGGCATTGTCCAAAATAAAGTTCAGCCCGATCTCGTGAATCCTTGGTACAAATATGTAACTGACTTTGCTGCCAATCCAGACGAAAAGTTGACCAATTTTTTAGATTTTTCTGTCGATTTATTTCGTTTCAATGCACTTTATAAAGATGCCGATTTTTCTTGGGTTGTCAAAGGAGGTACGTTGCGCTGGGTCGAGGGTAAAAAACTTTATCTGGATGCAAGTGGGGTCTCACTCAAATGCATATTGTACGACGAAGATAAAAAACCTGAAGATTCAATCGTCGTTTACAATACTTCCGGAACCTATGACGTCCTGACCAAACGCTGGGAGGGCAAAGCAGGCACAATTACTTGGGAAAAGGTCAAATTACCCAAAAACGAAACCTTTGCAACCTTACGTACCTACAAAGCTGACCTCACGACCGCCAAATTAAAAGCAGACACCGTTTCTTTGTCAACGCCCTATTTTAGTCAGCCCATCTTAGGTAAACTCACTGACCTCACCCGCAGTGATTTATCGGAAGGGGAGTCAGCGCCCCAGTTTGTTTCTTATGAGAAAAGGCTGCAGATCAAAGAACTCAGACCTCAAATGGATTACGAAGGTAGTTTTACCCTTGAAGGCGCAGACTTTATTGGGCAAGGTGCAACAGGCAAACCAGCTAAATTATTGTTTAAACGAGAAGCAAAAGTTCTTTTTGAGATTCGTGCTGCCGGTTTTCAGATGTCGCCGCAACAAATTTTAGCGCGTGGCGCATCGGCTGTTTTACATTATAAAAATGGCGATTCGCTCACGATTCAAGAGTGCTTTTTCACTTTTGATGAAAAGCAGCAACAATTGCGCCTAGCTGCTGCGCAGCGTGGTACCGACTACTTGCCATTTGTCGATTCTTATTTTAAAGTGTATTGTTACGCGCCGGTCTTAACATGGAAAAAAGGAAGCGCGGATCCTTCTTTTACTTTTGATATTGGCACCGCGCAAGAAAGGAAATTAGCGCGTTTTGAATCGATGAATTATTTCGATAAAGCACTTTACAGCCGTTTTGCAAGTACTGGCGCCAACGACCCTTTCACGCAGTTTTCTTTACTGGTTGACAAGCAAGGTAAAACAGTCTTCAGCGAAGGCGAGTTGGCCAATGCACTGAAAAAAACCATCGATCAGATCAAGCCATTGCTTGTGGATATGGCCAACACCGGCTTTTTATTACCTGATGCCCAGCCCAAAAAGTGGCAGGTCAGTCCGAAATTACTGGCTTACGCGGCAGCTGTTCAAGGCAACGGAGATTTTGATAACTTGCGCATCGAATCCGATTTGCGCAAGGTCAAAGAAGAAGCTTACGCACACATCGATTTAGTCAAGCAAGAGCTGGTGCTTCGTCATGTCGAGCAAATAACGCTTTCTGCTGCCCAACAAGTGAAAATTTTCCCTGACACCACTGTAGTGTACATGTACCAGAACCGAGATATCGGTTTTTC
>CAZINO010000103.1:0-4829 GCA_964540625.1 uncultured Lishizhenia sp.
ATTAAATGGATTTTTTGATAAGTCCGGTGCCGAGATTCTAGGTGATCTAATGCGGAAGCAATATCAAAAAGTTCTTTGGTGTAGGTGTTCTGCCCAAAGGCTCCGGTATCGGGGAAATCAATGGGTTCAGTTGGTGTACCACCGTTGTGAGAAAGATTGAAGCGACAAAAATCAAAACCCTTTGCCGTAAAAAAATCCCGAACGAGATGCCAGGCGCCCCAATCCATAAAACCCATGAAGCCATGTATAAAGAGGATGAGTTCTTGGTGTGTTACCTGAGTACTTAACTCATAGAGACTTTCTCTTCCGTCGGCTCCGATGTAAGTTTGGCGTTGAATTTTCATTGAATAGTGGCGTTGTTTTGTTGAACGAGAAATAGTTGCTGATCATTGAGTCTAAGGTAACCATAATCATAACAAAAGATGTAGATCTGTCCGTTTTTAGCCATTTTGCGGTGGGTATGAAACTCAAAATTAAAACCTCTTTTGTGTAGTTCGAGTTCGGGTACATTTCGTTTCTTTTCCTTGAGAAGCAATTGCGCTAATATGCGTTGGTTGTTCAAAAGAATGCGATTGATTTGGCGTTGAATGGCCCATTTTTGCGCATAAATGCGGTTATTGAATTGGTTTCTGCAATAGTCTGCACAAAATTTTTGATCGCGCCGCCCTTTGAGCGGCATCCCACATTCCTGACAATTACGTTGCTGAAAGTAAAAATCCATTTGAACCAAACGTCAATCAAAGGGTTTAACTTATAATTCAGGCTGGTAAATCCTCGATGAGGTCAGTAAAATATGCAGAAAAACAGGGTGTTTGCTCAAATCTTTGTAACGCGGTAAAAAAAAATGCGTTCAAGGCGAACCTTTCTGCGTTTTATCAGTAGAAGGGTAAGCAATTAGAAAATATGAGGCAGTTAAAAATCGCAAAACAGGTCACCAACAGAGAGACCGCATCTTTAGACAAGTATTTACAAGAAATTGGTCGTGTTGACCTGATCACCGCAGATGAAGAAGTCGAGCTCGCTCGCAAAATCAAAGCAGGTGACCGCGTCGCACTTGAGCGTCTGACCAAAGCCAATTTGCGCTTTGTGGTCTCAGTGGCAAAGCAATACCAAAACCAAGGTTTGGCACTTCCAGACCTTATCAACGAAGGAAATTTGGGTCTGATCAAAGCTGCAGAGCGTTTCGACGAAACCCGTGGTTTCAAGTTCATTTCATACGCTGTTTGGTGGATTCGCCAGTCTATTCTTCAAGCTTTGGCCGAGCAAGCGCGTATTGTTCGTTTGCCACTCAACAAAATTGGCAACATCAATAAAATCAATCGCGCCTATTCAGAACTTGAGCAAAAATTTGAACGCCCACCTAGTGCCGACGAACTTGCTGAGTTCTTGAATGTCACTCCAGAAGAAGTCAAACAAACGCTTTCTCAAAACGGCCGCCATATTTCTATGGATGCACCGCTCATCGAAGGCGACGACTCTACATCTACTATGTATGACGTCATGCAAGGCGACTCCTTACCTGGCCCTGAGGCAAGCCTCACACTCGAGTCTTTGCGTTCAGACATACGTCGATCGCTCACAAGCCTGACGCCGCGCGAAAGCGAAGTCATTAGTATGTTCTATGGCTTAGATGGCAAAGCGCCGTTGTCATTAGAAGAAATCGGCGATAAATTCGAACTCACCCGTGAGCGCGTACGCCAAATCAAAGAGAAGGCCATACGCCGCCTCAAGCACACCAATAAAAATAAAGTACTGAAAAGCTACTTAGGCTAACAACAAAAAAGGAACCGCGAGGTTCCTTTTTTTATTTACATCGGATCCACATCAATGCTGATCTGGATGCCCTTGAATTTGACTTGCTGATAGAAGACATCGATGTCTTGCAAGATGCGGGCCTTGACTTTTTTATCGGGGGCACCGCGCTCAATTTTGAGCTTGATTTCTTTGAGGAATTTATTTTGAATGCGCTTGACCAACGGAAACTCAGGGCCTAGCACACGCTCTTTAAATACGCCGCGCAGTTGTTCGGCAAAAAAATGAGCGCCTTCATTGAGGATCTCCTCTTTTTCGTGCTTAAGGGTGAGCTGAATGATTTTATAGAAAGGCGGATAAAAAAAGCGCTCGCGTTCTTCGATTTCCACTTCATAGAAACCGATGTAATCATGGGCCATGACGCGCTCAAGGACCCAGTGTTCGGCTTGGACACTTTGTATGACAACTTTGCCTTGCTTTTCTTTTCTACCAGCACGTCCTGCCACCTGAGACATCAGTTGGAAAGCCCGCTCGTAGGCTCGAAAGTCAGGTCTGTTGAGTAGCATATCGGCATCTAAAATGCCAACCAATGAAACATGGTCAAAGTCGAGGCCTTTGGTGACCATTTGCGTACCAATAAGCACATCGATGCGGCCCTGAGAAAAATCGTCTATTATTTCTTCGTAGGCATTTTTGGAGCGCGTGCTATCGAGGTCCATGCGCTTGAAAACCGTATTTGGAAAAATAAGTTGTAGTTCGTCTTCAATTTTTTCGGTTCCAAAACCAATCATGCGCAAGCGGTTACTTCCGCAATTGGTGCAAGAACCGATCGGTGGCGTTGCATAGCTACAATAGTGACATTTGAGCATATTGCTCAGTTTATGATAGGTCAGACTGACATCGCAATGCTGACAGCGCGGCGTCCAGGCACATACCTCGCAGGACCAAATAGGTGTGTAGCCGCGCCTGTTTTGAAACAATATAATTTGTTCCTTTTTATCGAGCGCTAATTTCATTTCGTCGAGCAATAAACTCGAAAAATGAGATTGCATATTTTTGAGCCTTTTTTCTCGTTTGAGGTCGGCGCAAATCATCAGTGGTAGTTGCAGGCCTTTGTATCGCTCGCGTAACTGCACCAAATGATATTTGCCTTGTTTGGCATTTTGAAAAGATTCTAATGAAGGTGTTGCAGAACCCAGTAAGACTTTGGCTTGTTGCATTTTAGCCAAAACAATAGCGGCATCGCGGGCGTTGTAGCGCGGTGAGGGGTCGTATTGCTTGAAAGAAGCCTCGTGTTCTTCATCGACGATAACCAATCCCAGATCGGCAAATGGTAAAAACACAGACGAGCGTGCACCGACTACAATACGGAATTTATTGGGATCATTGGCCAATACGTGGTTCCAAATTTCAATGCGCTCATTTTGATTGAAACGGCTGTGATACACACCCACAAGATCTCCAAAATAATGTTGTAACCTTGCAATAAGCTGCGTAGTTAGTGCAATTTCTGGTATCAGAAAAAGTATTTGTTTACCTAGGTCGAGGTATTGCTGTATAAGTTGCACATAAATTTCGGTTTTACCTGATCCGGTAACACCATAAAATAAACAGACCTCTTTTTGCAGGAAGCCAGCTTCAATTTCTTCAAGTGCTGCTTGTTGTACAGCGGTAAGTGGTTTGAATGCACCTTTACCTTCTCCAATGCTATTGAAACGATCAATTTGCAGGCGTTCAATAGAAAAAACGCCTTGTTTTTCGAGTGTGGCCAACGCGCTGGCGCTCAGGCCTTCTTGTAACAAAAGTGACTTTGAGACAGGTAGGTGTAGGCCTCCCGCTTCACTTGCTTTCTGAATAAAACGCAGTAAAATGGCGAGTTGCTTGTCTGAGCGCGCTTTGCGTTCGAGTGTATTCAAAAAAACTGAAAGTTGTTCTTCTTGTTGGTATTCGGGGTCGAGAAAAACAAAGAGTTGTGTTTTGGGCGTATATCGTTCGTGGACTTCTTCTGCACTGGCAATGAGCTTGTGATCAAGTAGTTTTTTAAGGTAGGGCTGTATGGTTTTAATGCCGAGTCTTTCGGCAAGTTCCTTGCTACTCAATTGGTCTTGGATGGCAAGCAGTTCTAGTATTTCTTCGGCTCTTGTGCTTAGTTCTGGTTTTTGACTGGGCGCGTCCGGATGCAGGCAAAATTTGGCTTCACTTGCCAATTTGAAGTTGGCGGGCAACGCTGCGTTCATGACATCGCCGATGGGGGCCATGTAATAGCTGCTCACCCAATCCCAAAAAGCCATTTGCTTGGGGCTTAAAATTGGCGTTTGGTCAAGAATGGTGTCGATGTATTTGGCCTGGTAGTTTTGCGGAACCAAAGCATGCACGTTTGTAACAATGCCGGTTAGCAATTTACTTTTTCCAAAAGGGACCAAGACCCTCAGGCCGGCACCAATTTGGTCATTGAGCTCAAAGGGAACGCGATAGGTAAAAACCTGCCGCATCGGGACCGGCAGCAAGACATCAGCAAATAGTGTCTGGCGTTCGGTCATTTAGTTGCAGGCAAAAGATTCCTCTTGCCCTACAACGTTATCTCCTGGATGATTAGAACAGAACAACAAAAAGCCGGTAATCGGACCGTTGCAAAGTTCTCTTGTCGACTTTTTGTCGATGGCACGGATATACGCTTGTTGTGGCGAAGTATAGAATGGTTTGTAATAAGTAACGGTCTGTCTGGAGGAAAAAATACCGACCACACGTTTGCCATTAGAAACACTTAGGTTGGTATAGGTGGGTTTATTTTGAGCCAAACTCGAACTTGGCGCATTGACACTCATGTAGTTGTATAATTCTTCGGCGCCTCCGGTCAAAATGACTCTCATGGCTTTGAAAGTGCGTTTGTTAATGGCAGTATTTGTAGATACATTGCCCTTGATCAGGTCATAAAAAGTTCTGCCCACAGCAGAAAAAGTTCTAGAGCTGTATGGTTCAACCGGGGCTTCGCCGAGTTTCCAACGGAATGATTTTTCATTGATGGTAGTACCTTGGTGTTCATTAAAGATGACATCGAGGTGAGCACTCGTAATGTA
>CAZINO010000104.1:0-1484 GCA_964540625.1 uncultured Lishizhenia sp.
GTTCCTTACAACTATACATGGAACTCACTTCCTGTTGTGAATACAATGGTGGGTACAACGATTGCTACCAACATTACTTCTGCTCCTATTACCCAAACTTGGACAGTTACAGCTACTGAGGCGGCAACAGGTTGTGTCAACACAATGACTACTGCTCCTGTAACTATTCAGCCAGCATTCCTTTCGCCGGTAGCTACAAACAGTGCGCATTGTGGTATTCAAGTTCCAACAGCTTCTGTTTCGGATCCAAATAACTTTA
Source organism: uncultured Lishizhenia sp. (assembly GCA_964540625.1). Taxonomy (GTDB): domain Bacteria; phylum Bacteroidota; class Bacteroidia; order Flavobacteriales_D; family Crocinitomicaceae; genus UBA952. Next base: position 260 of record CAZINO010000104.1, read on the forward strand.
CTACACCAACTTTCAATTGGTATACAGCTCCAAGTTCTACTACGGCTCTTCAGTCAACAACATCCAATACATATAACACAAGTGTTGGAACAACGACAACGCTATTCGTTACAACTACAAATCCAGCTACAGGATGTCAAAGTGATGCTACACCAGTTGTCATTACTGTAACAGCTGCTCCAGCCTTGACTTTGTCTGCGGCTACAGCGACGAACTGTTCTACTTCTCCTTCTGGATTGGTTACCATGATAGACGGTTCTACTAGTTATGACAACTTTACTTGGACAAATGCAACTACAGTAGCGGGGTCTGCTACCGCTGGTTATACGTTTAACCCTGCGAATGCTACACCAAATGCGCCTGCTACAACAACAACTTATGTATTGACAGCAGCACAAACTACAGGTTTACTTTGTCAAAACCAAGCAACAGTTGTTGTTACAACAAACTCATTGCCTTTAATTTCATCTACTGTTGCGAACCCATCTGCGGTTTGTTCAGGTGGTACTGTTAACTTAACGGCCGCGAGTACTACACTCACGCCAATTACTGCGGTACCTGGTCCAGCAAGTACAGGAGCCAACACAACCACTACTTATCCTACTCCATTTGGAAACTGGTACTGGGGTGCTAAGCAACAGTTCTTGTATACTGCTGCCGAATTGACTGCTGCTGGTTTTGCTGCCGGCACAATCAACTCTTTAGCCTTCAACGTGACTACACCTGTAACAACTACCTTGACAGACTATACCATTTCAATGAAGAACACAAGCGTAACTGCTTTGACCACGACTTTTGAAACTGGTTTAACACAGGTATTCTACAGCGCGGCTTATACGCCATCTGCATTAACAGGTTTTGCTAATAACACGTTTAATATCACACCATTTACTTGGGATGGTACTTCAAATGTGGTGATTGATATCTGTTTCAATAATACTGCATACACAACCAATGCTGTAGCAACATGGGCAACGGCCTTTACTGGTGCTGCCCACTACTACAATGCTGACGCAGCAGGTGTTTGTGCAACTACAACGGCTGGAACAGTTGTGAATACGCGCCCTATGATTCAAATGACAGGGGTAACAGGCACCAACTACACACCAACATTAGCTTGGACATGGCCAGCCTTGAACCAAAACGGTCCAACAGCTTCTACAGTTGTTTCAAACCCGGGTACTACCAATACAACAGCTACCTACACTGTTCAAGCTACCAATAC
>CAZINO010000104.1:1584-4526 GCA_964540625.1 uncultured Lishizhenia sp.
TACGATACTTTGTTATTGACTTATTCGGCTGTTCCTCCTGCAAGTGCTGGTCTTGACCAAGCAATTTGTATTGGTCAAACGGCTACCTTCAATGCAACTGGTTTAGCGCCTTACGATTGGTCAATGGCTAACTATGCAAACAGTGGTTTAACAGGTGCCGTAACCAACAGCCCTGTGATCGTAGTTACCCCAACGCAACCGGGTACTTATACTTATCAAGTGAACGTATCTAATGGTGTTGGTTGTACCAACAACGACCAAGCAACACTTACAGTTTATGCTTTACCGGTAGTAAATGCTGGTGTTGATCAAACTATTTGTAATGCTTCTCCGGTAATCTTAGCAGGTTCGGGTGCGTTGTCTTACGCCTGGAACAACGGTGTAACTAACGCTACGCCATTCTTCCCGTCTGCAACTGCAACTTACACTGTAATCGGTACAGATGTCAACGGATGTCAGAACCAAGACCAAGTTGTTGTTAACGTATTACCACAACCAATCGTTAATGGCGGTCTTGACCAGACAATTTGTGCAGGTACACCAATTATATTGAATGCGACCACAACGTCTGCAACGCCAACAGCTGTTACTGGCTTCCAGTGGAGCAATAACGTTCTTAACAACACACAATACGTTCCAACAACAACAGGTACGTTGACTGTAACGGCTACAGGTGCTAACGGATGTACAAACCAAGATCAGATTTTGGTTACTGTATTGGCGCTGCCAACTGTAAATGCTGGCCAAGACGTAACTGTTTGTGCTGGATTAAGCGCAACACTTACTGCAACAGGTGCAGTATCTTACGCATGGACTAACGGTGTGACACAAGGCATTCCTTTCTACCCATCAGCAACTCAAACTTATACAGTTGTTGGTACAGGAGCGAATGGCTGTACAAATAATGATCAAGTTGTAGTAAACGTTTCAACAGGTCCTGTTGTAAACCTTTCAGCTCCTCAAACGGTTTGTGCGAACGCTCCAGCTACCTTAAGTGCTGCTGTACAAAACAGTTTAGGTGGCTACTGGACAACTACAAATGGTTTAGGTGTACTTACGCCTAACGTAACGAACAGTACTGTAACTTACGTACCTACGGTCAATGACCCGGTTGTAGTTAACTTAACTTACGTTGCGACCAACGCTTGTGGTTCAGCTTCACAAAACACAACTGTAACAGTGTTACCGATTCCTGTTGTGAACGCAGGCCCTGACTTTGCGGTATGTTCTGGTTTGCCAGCAACGCTTACCGCTACAGGTAACGGTTTCTTGACTTGGACAACACCAAACGTTACAAACGGTGTGGCATTTGTTCCTGCAACAACTGCAACCTATACTGTAGTAGCTACAGGTTTCAACAACTGTACAAATTCAGATCAAGTAACAGTTACTGTTCTTGCACTTCCTGATGTAAACGCTGGTGCTGATCAAACAATTTGTTCAGGCGAATCTGTAACGCTTAACGGTGAAGGCGCAGTGTCTTACATCTGGACTGGTGGTGTTTCTAACAACGTAGCATTTGCTCCTGCTTCAACTGCAACCTACACCGTAACTGGTACAGGTGTCAACGGTTGTGAGAACACGGATCAAGTAACTGTTGTAGTGAATGCTACTCCTGTTGCAACGATTTCTGTTGTGAATGACATCACTTTAGCTGCATCTCCTGCAGGTATGAACTACCAATGGATCAACTGTGCTTCTGGTACAGATGCACCGAACGGATCAACTGCAAACTTTACGGCTATCGCAAATGGTTCATACGCAGTTATCGTTACTTCGGCTGAAGGATGTTCTGATCAATCAGATTGTGAAATCATCGATGCAGTTGGTCTTGATCAATTGGCTACAATCCAAATGTCAGTTCAACCGAACCCGACCGCTGGTGAATTAACAGTAAATATGCCTTCTGAATTAACAGCACAAGCACAAGTGTTTGATGCTCAGGGCAAATTAGTTATTGATAACACAGCTGTTTCTAATGGTTCAGTATTGAATCTTTCAAACATGACGACTGGTGTTTATATGATCCGCATTACTGCTGCAGATTCAGTACAAACATTCAGAGTGGTTAAACAATAATTCAACCACACTTAATATTCGAAAGCCACCCCAAGGGGTGGCTTTTTTGTTTCTTAATGGCTATCTTTGGAAACCTTAAATTTCAGACATGAGAAAATTCTACGTTCTTACTTTATTATTCATCTTCTTTGCTTCTTTTGCACAAGCTCAGTTTGTACAAATAGGCACGGGTACTGCCTCGACATCCTATTTGTCAGGGCCGTATTATAGGAGTTCTGCCGCTTCCACTTTTAACTTTTCAAAGTACGCGTATATCTATACAGCAACTGAATTGGGTTCTATACCTCCAGGGTCTATGATTACGCAAATTGAATGGCAAAAGTCTGCAGGAACCATTACTGCTCCAAACAACTTTGAGATTTTGTTAGCCAATAACAGCGCCACCACATTAGCTACCGGTACCACTTGGGGTGCTCTTACTGCTGGGGCAACCTCTGTCTATAACAATACAAGTCAAGGCTTTACTGCAACAGCTCCCGGGTGGGAATCATTTATTTTAACCACTCCATTTATTTATACGGGAGGCACGCTGCAAATCATGACAGACCATATCAAATATGGCACTGCAAGTGGTGCAAATAACTATTATCGTGAAGCAGCCACAGGCTTGGCTATTGGCTGGGCAGCGGGTGCTGCGGGCTCTGCTGCGACAGCACTTACCACGACCTACGGGAACTGGAGACCAAATATTAAAATCCACTATGTACCTGGAACAGTATGTTCTGGAGCTGTAGTTGCAGGTACGGCAAATTCGTCTGTATCTGCTGTATGTCCAAGCGTACCTTATTCTTTGTCTTTGAGCGGAAGCACTTTGGCATCAGGGATTACCTACCAATGGCAGTCTGCAACATCAGCAACGGGGC
>CAZINO010000105.1:0-4384 GCA_964540625.1 uncultured Lishizhenia sp.
TCTTGCCATTGGGTTTGAATTTGCTCTGGCATGTAAGTTTCATAAAACTCTAGGTTAGCTGTAGAGCGGATTTTGCGCGATACCGTTTCTTCATCTTGAACACCAGGAAGTTCGATATAAAGGCGGTTGGTTGCAAGGTCTCTTTGGATATTTGGTTGGGCTACACCAAATTGGTTGATACGGCGACCAATGATATCTTCGATACCTTTCATGGAAGAAGCAACGAGGTCACGGAGGTAATTTTCGACTTCGGCGTCAGTGGTTTTGATACCAATTGATTCTCCGCGAATGATGTAGCTTAGTGGAAGCGCACCATTTGCTTTTTTGTAGGCGCTGATGAAAGTGGCAATGAAGTCACCGCCGTCGCGGTTATAAGTAGCGACAGCACGGTTAAATGGTTTGGTAAATTTAGGGTCTGTGACACTTTTTACGTGACCACGAATGAGGTCAGGGTAAGAGATTTCGACGGTTACGCTCATCCCTCCAACGAGGTCTAGACCGAAAGCCAAAGACATTTTTTTCACTTGAGCGAAAGTAGATCCCAACACAGGGTAAACTGGTTTTTCGCCTTTTTCACGAAGGATCTCGTTGAGGAAAGCTGCTTTGGCTAGCTCAACGGCTTCTGGGTTATTGAAATCAACTGGCGTACCATTTGGTAAAATGGCTTTTCCTTCGTTGTTTTTGGCTTCATCGCGAAGCATTTTTACTTTGAGGTCAGCTTCTTTAGCAGCCTTGGTTTCAACGTTGCTGGCTACCCAGGTAAAGGAAAGCTGATAAACGCAAACAGCAGTTAGAAGAATGGACAGGAACCAAAAAAATCCTTTTAAACGCATTTCTTGAATTTTTGAATTTGAATTAAGGTTGCAAATATAGGATTTTGCAACTTGAAATTCAAATAAAATATCTAGCCGCGTTCTGCTAAGGTAATCAGGCCTTTAGCGAATTGAGACCAAGCTTCATCGAGATTCGGCTTTTGAAGCACAAGCTGTTCGTTGCATCTTCGTATATCTTCCTGATTAAAAAGACGTTGGAGCTCTGAAGCAAACTCAAAAGACTGGGTGGAATGCAATTCAAAACCATGTCCGTTGGAAGAAAGCCCTTCAGCCAAGCCCCCCACATTCGTACAAAGTACGGCACGTTCTTGACTCAAAGCGAGTGCCCGAACCCCAGATTGTGTGGCACTTAAGTAAGGTAAAACGACTAAATCGGCAGCCCTAAAATAAGTAGCGACATCGGTCTCAGGAATGTACGTAGAAACAAATTTCCAATTATTGTGTGGCAATTTATTCAAGGCCTCATGATAAACAGTGGGGTCTCCATAGACTTCACCGGCAATTAAAAGCTGATAGCTTTCATCGAGCAGTTCAAATGCGGCTATTAATTCAGAAAGCCCTTTGTAGGGCCGAATAAGACCAAAAAATAAGAGGGTCTTTTTTTGTGGATCCAAGCCCAGCGCTTCACAAGCTTCTTCTTTGGATAGCGTTGTTGGTTTGGCCTCGTATGGAGGATGCGGCAAAACAATTACCTTGGCCTGCGGTTTGAGTGCCAACACTTCGGTTTCAACAGCTGCCGATAGCACTACAAATGCGTCGTAAGCGTTCAAGAAGAGCCGATTGAAGAATCTATCAAAAAAGCGCTTTTCATGTGGGTTTAAGTTGTGTATGATCGCTATTTTTTGAGTCGATTTGGGTAAAAACCAGGTCCAAAATACCATCATGGGCGCCATGAATGTCATCCAGTAAGACGTGACAAATACAGCGGGTTTTTCTTTTCTAAAACGCAAGGCAGCACGCAGATAAGTCAATGGATTAAAGGTAGAAGCAACACGTTCAAAATGGGTAGTTTGTACAGTAGCATCAAATTGAGAAGAACCAGGAAAAAGGAAGTTTGGGTACTGTTTAATAAAAGTAAAGGCTTTGACCTCTTGCTGCTTTTGTAAAGCTTGTAAAACGCACATGCTGAATTTAGAAATGCCACCCCGAAATGGCGCAAGCGCAGAGAAAAAGACCCAAGTTTCCTTTTGTTTTATCATTGGTTCGGATCTAGATTTTGAGCTTTACAGCGCTCTAAAAAAGCCTTGAGTTCTTTGTCTGTAAGCGCATAACCATCTCGGTACATGACGCGCTTTTTGGTGTTGCCAAGTTTGTCAAAATAGGTCATCCAGCCATGTGGTAGGTCGCGTTGGTAATTGACTTTGGTCATCACTTGCCCCGTGTTATAGTACTCGGTCCAAAGCCCAATGCGCTGACCTTGTTGGTAAGTACCTTCCAATTTGGCCTTACCGTTGTAAAAATATTCTTTATAAGCGCCGTCTAACTTGCCATTTGTATAGTAGACCACTTTCTGCACTTGAAGTTTTTGCTCTAAAAACTGACCCTCTTTGAAATAATAAGTCGATTTGCCATGAAGTTGGTCTAGTTTGTAATTTTCTGCGCTCATGAGCTCTCCACTAGGCGCATAATTATACCACAAGGAGTCTTTTTTCTCACCTTTATAAAAACCATCGGATAGCAACTGACCGTTTTCAAAGAATAATAAAGCTGCGGTAACACCACCGGGCAGACCATGCTGCAATTCTGCTTTTTTTTGACCGGACTCAAAATAATAAATAAAGGTACCAATGGGTTTGTCGTCTTTGAAGGCTCCCTTGTATTGCATTACGTTCGTACCGGGGTAATTTTTTTGCCAAGGACCTTGTTTGCGACCTTTTGCATCGGTCTGATTGAGCTGGCCCTGAGCCACCTGAATGAAAGTGAAACAAGAAAAAATGAAAACAGCTATTCTCATAGGTATTGACTTAAATGGGCAAGGTGTGGAATGCGCAAATCGGGTGACTCTTTCACGCGTTCTATTGACTCCACTAAAATAGTGAACATCCCAAGTTTCTTGCCAAATTGGATATCGGTATTGGTATCCCCAACCATTATAGACTTACTAAAATCAATTTCGGGAAATTGTTGCTGAGCCTCTATGGCCATTTGTACATTTGGCTTTCGACGTTGGGGGTTTCCATTTTTAAATTCAGTGGCAGCTAAAACCAAATCGATGTGCAAGCCAGCTATGGCCAATTCTTGGCACATTTGACGATGAATGTCGTCGAGTTGGCCCTGACTTAAAAGGCCCTTTGCAATGCATTGTTGATTGGTCACTACAATGACGCGCTCAAATGCTGCTCCTATTTTGGCTGCGTTGTCCAAAAGACCCGGCGTAAAATGAAAGTCGGACCAATCTAATACATAATTATCAAAGATACGCTCATTGATGACACCATCGCGGTCTAAGAACAGCGTCCAGCCTGGACCTATTTGCAAGCCGTTGGTCATCGACTGATTTTACCCGAAATAAGATAATGGTTACGCGTGCTGGAATTTCGGCCGATGAGCTCTGCAATAAACCCAGCCATGAAAAACTGAACACCAATAACCATGGCAACTAAGGCCACATAAAAATCGGTGCGCGTTGATAAGCGCTCTGCAGTGTGGTGGATCAGAAGTTTGTCGATTCCCATGTAGGCAAAGAGGCCAAAGCCTAAGACAAACATAAATAAACCAACCGCTCCAAAAAAGTGCATTGGTTTTTTGCCAAATTTGCCCATAAAGGCGACGGTCATGAGGTCCAGTGGGCCATTCAAAAACCGATTGAGTCCAAATTTGGTGACGCCAAATTGACGTGCACGGTGTACCACTACTTTTTCTCCAATTTTGTGAAAGCCAGCATATTTTGCGAGAGCGGGAATGTAGCGGTGCATATCGCCGTAGAGCTCAATACTTTTGACTACCTCATTTTTATATGCTTTGAGGCCGCAATTGAAATCGTGGAGGTGAATGCCAGTGATACGGCGCGCTGCCCAATTGTAGAGTTTGGTTGGGACCGTTTTAGAAATAGGGTCGTGTCTTACTTTTTTCCAGCCTGAGACAACGTCTAGGTCTTGTTGGGTCACCATACGATACAATTCTGGTATTTCGTCGGGCGAATCTTGTAAATCGGCGTCCATGGTAATAACGACCTCTCCTTGAGCAGCCTCAAACCCCACTTGCAGAGCTGCAGATTTACCATAGTTGCGTTGAAATCGCAAGGCAGATACGGCTTTATTTTGAGTGCTCAGCGCGGTGATTACTTCCCATGAGTTGTCTTTACTGCCGTCGTCGATGAACCATATTTCATAAGAAAAGGAATGGGCATCCATGACGCGCACAATCCAGTCGTGGAGTGCTGGCAGAGACTCTGCTTCGTTGTAAAGCGGTATAACTATTGATAGTTGCATGGGCAGTTTCTTCAGGTCAAAGATACATTTTATTGTCCTGTTTTGATCCAGGAAAGCCTTGTGTTGTCTATTTCTACAATGTAAAAACCATTTGGAAATCCAGTGGTAAGCACATTGGCA
>CAZINO010000106.1:0-4309 GCA_964540625.1 uncultured Lishizhenia sp.
TCAGGCTTTTACATTCTCCAACATCACCTTAACGAGCGCTTTGGTATCGAATTTGGCTTTCCAGCCCCAGTCTTTTTGAGCGTGGCTGTCGTCAATTGAATTGGGCCAGCTGTCGGCGATGGCCTGACGGAAGTCCGGCGCGTAGTCGATTTCAAACGCTGGCAACCAATGTTGGATTTCAGCGGCGAGTTCTGCTGGGGTAAAACTACAACCTGCTAAATTGTAAGCTGATCTGATTTTAATTTGTTCTGCAGGAGCTGCCATGAGCTCTAGGGTGCCACGAATGGCGTCATCCATGAACATCATGGGTAGGGCGGTTCCCGCACTCAGAAAACTCGTGAATTTACCTTCGGCTTTGGCTTTGTAAAAAATATCGACCGCGTAGTCGGTGGTGCCACCACCAGGTAAGCTCTTGTAAGAAATTAGACCAGGATAGCGGATGCTACGCACGTCAACTCCAAATTTATGATGGTAGTATTCACACCAGCGTTCGCCGGCTTGTTTTGAAATACCATAAACAGTGCTTGGCTCCATGATGGTGTGTTGAGGCGTATAATCGGCTGGGGTAGTTGGGCCAAAAACAGCTATGGAGCTAGGCCAAAAAACTTTACTGATGTGTCCTTCTTTGGCCAAATCAAGGATGGTAAACAGACCTTCCATGTTTAATTTCCAGGCGAAATCAGGGTTTTTTTCTGCCGTAGCAGAAAGTAAAGCCGCGAGTAAATAGACCTCTTTGATTTCTTCGTCTATAATATAAGATCTAACGGCGGTTCTGTCCAAAGCGTCTAGTTTGACATAAGGCCCGTTATCGAGGATGTCTGGGCAGGTATCGCGTAGATCTGCGGCAACAACGTTATTGTTTCCAAATTGTTGGCGCAGCGCCAATACAAGTTCGGTTCCAATTTGACCACAAGAACCTAAAACTAAAATTTTTGACATACTGTTGATTTGATGTGAAGGCAAAAATACGAAAACTGACCAAAATCATTTGTTCTATTCGGGGATTGAACTAGTTTTGGAATCTAAAACATTGAATCATGCCTTTTTATCATAAGCTCGGACAAATTCCGCACAAGCGCCATACAGTTTTTCGTCAGCCAGACGGTTCACTTTACCATGAACAACTTTTTGGTACCATCGGCTTCGATGGAATGTCTGCACTCTTATATCATATCCAGCCACCTACAGTTGTGAAGTCTATCGGTGCACAAACCAACATTGCACCCGAGATTGGCATTCAAAAAAACATGCTCATGCGCAGTTTTCGCGGTTTTGACCTCAAGCCTGCAGCAGACTACGTTGAGAGTCGGGTGCCTGTATTGGTCAATTCAGATGTGTATTTGGAATTAGCAGCGCCCTCAGAGAGCATGAAAGATTATTTCTACAAAAATGCCGACGCCGATGAAATTATTTTTGTGCACAAAGGTTCGGGCAAACTGCGCACCCAAATGGGTAACATCGATTTCGCTTATGGCGACTACTTGGTTATACCGCGCGGTATGATCTATCAATTAGAGTTCAATGACGCCAATAACCGCTTGTTCATCATTCAGTCTTTCCATCCGGTATACACACCTAAGCGTTACCGAAATTGGTTTGGTCAGTTATTGGAACACTCACCTTATTGTGAGCGCGATATCAGACCTCCTCATGAGCTAGAAACCCACAACCAAGAGGGTGATTTCTTGATCCGTATCAAAAAACAAGATGTACTATACGACTACACTTACGCGCATCATCCGTTCAATGTAGTGGGTTGGGATGGCTACAATTATCCGTATGCATTTTCTATACACGACTTCGAGCCCATTACCGGCCGGGTGCATCAGCCACCACCGGTGCACCAAACTTTTGAAACCGGTGCTTTTGTCGTCTGTTCTTTTGTACCGCGCCTTTACGATTATCATCCAGATTCCATTCCTGCGCCATACAATCACTCGAACATCGATTCCGATGAGGTATTGTACTACGTTGACGGCGATTTCATGAGCCGCAATAACATAGAAAAAGGACAAATCACACTGCACCCTGCCGGCATTCCGCATGGGCCGCACCCAGGTGCTTACGAGCGCAGTATTGGTAAAACGGAAACGGAAGAATTGGCCGTTATGGTAGATACTTTTAAACCATTGTCGCTTACCAAACGTGCACTCGAGATGGAATTGCCAGACTATATGTTCTCTTGGCAACACTAAATCGGCATTAATCCCTAATTTTGACAAAAATCAACAACATGGCAGAGATCAAAAACCTCAAAGACATCCAAAACACCGACTACAGTCTCGAAAAAATATTCCACGATGCCGAAGATTTCCTTCCACTACTCGGTACGGACTACGTTGAACTATATGTGGGAAATGCCAAGCAGAGCGCACATTATTATAAAACGGCATTCGGTTTTCAGTCAGAAGCTTATGCAGGCCTCGAAACAGGCATGAAAGACCGCGTTTCATATGTCCTTAAGCAAGATAAAATTCGCTTGGTGCTTACTACGCCTCTTACTGAAGGCGGAGCGCTCAATGCCCACATCGATAAACACGGCGACGGCGTAAAAGTAGTTGCGCTTTGGGTCGAAGATGCCACCAAAGCATTCGAAGAAACGACAAAAAGAGGTGCCAAGCCATACATGCAACCAACCCGTGAAGAAGATGCCGATGGTTGGGTTGTTCGCTCTGGTATTTATACCTACGGAGAAACCGTTCACATTTTTGTAGAGCGCAAAAACTACAACGGTACTTTCTTGCCAGGCTATAAAAAATGGGAATCTCATTACAATCCTGAGCCGGTAGGGCTTAAATTCATTGACCATATGGTGGGCAATGTAGGTTGGAACGAAATGAACGATTGGGTCGAATTTTATGGCAAAGTCATGGGTTTTGCGCAAATTGTTTCTTTCGACGACAAAGACATTTCTACAGACTACACGGCCTTGATGTCAAAAGTGATGTCCAATGGCAATGGCCGAATCAAATTCCCGATCAACGAACCAGCAGAGGGCAAAAAGAAATCCCAAATCGAGGAATACATTGACTTTTACAATGGTCCAGGCGTGCAGCATATTGCGGTGGCCACCAATGATATTGTGGCTACGGTAAGTGCCATGCGTGACCGCGGTGTCGAGTTCTTGTATGTTCCAGACACCTATTATGATGACCTTCTAGAACGCGTTGGTGCCATCGACGAAGACGTAGAATTACTCAAATCTCATGGTATATTAATTGACCGAGACGACGAAGGCTATTTATTACAGCTCTTTACCAAGCCCGTAGTGGACCGCCCCACAATGTTCTTTGAGATCATCCAAAGAAAGGGCGCCCAATCTTTTGGCAAAGGTAACTTCAAGGCTTTGTTCGAAGCCATCGAACGCGAACAAGAAAATCGCGGTACGCTTTAATTCCGTATTTGATTCTTATAAGCCCATCAATAGGGCTTGAAATTCTGCATAGATGCCGGCCTGATGGTCGGCATTATATGCCTTTTGGATTTCTTCAACAATGGTGGCTATTTCTGTTATACCCTCCGCCTTCAGTGCGTTCATAACTTCTTGAATCACGGCAGGCCGTGGGCCCCAAGTAAAAACTTCATTTTGGTTTTCATCCAAACAAATCAATTTAGGTATAGACCTTCCGCCGTTGGTGAGGTAGGCATCCATCACTGTGGGGTGTTCGTCTCGCAAAAGGTAAATAGATTTGGTTTGTCCGGATGCAACAGCTAATTTTTCAATAACCGGTACACACTGTGCGGCGTCACCACACCAAGGTTCTGTCAGTGTTACCCAAGTCCAGTTCTTGGCTTTTTGTGTAAGTAGCTCAATAAGTGTGGGCGGAATTTCTATTGTTTTGTTGAGGCGCTTCATGCGCTGATAATTGAGTTTTGTGTAGTGCACATAAGGCGCACTTTGGTTTGGGCCACTTGTTTTGCCATCGGCAACTAATTGTGCTGTGAGCTGCATGTATTGGTTGTAACTGAGGCCTTTTTCAAGCAGTGCTGGCGTAAATAGAGTTTGTGCTTGCATTGATCGTTTGAATTGATGGATTGGATTGATCCTGCAAAAATACGTACAGATTTCAAGATAAAATCAAAGCAGGCGTTTTAAGATATCAAGAAGATTTTGTATATTTGCACCCACCAAAATGGAGGTTGTAGCTCAGTTGGTTAGAGCGTCGGATTGTGGTTCCGAAGGTCGCGGGTTCGAGACCCGTCTTCCTCCCCAAACAAAAAGCCAGTTTAAAGACTGGCTTTTTTTGTTTGTAAACAAGTCAAAGTTTGTTCACAAAGTGCTTTTAAATGTATCGGCATCTGCGCTTCT
>CAZINO010000107.1:0-4285 GCA_964540625.1 uncultured Lishizhenia sp.
AAGCCGCGGAAAAGTGGGTTGTCGATTAAATAGACAATAGTGCCGCGGCCGTATTGGATGCTTCCAGCGATATCTGCTTCGGATTGCTGTTTTTTGACGCGTGCGCCCACAAAACCGTTGACCGCTTGGGCATCTTTTGGGAGTTCGAAAACGGGTTTACCTTCGATTTCGTACACGGTGGCGCCTTGACGCAGGGTGTAGTAAAAATCGTAACCAAAGGCCATTGGATGGCTCTTGTCGAGGACACAGGGGTAAATGGCGCCAATGATGTTGTCTGAAATTTGATCGCGTTCTTGGCTGCCATAGGTTACAGGCGTGGCTGCGCCAGCTGCGCTTTCTTTGCGCTTGAGGCCAAAGCCTTCAAGATCAGCGAGGGCATCTACCGCCCCGCCCGTGACAATCAACTTACCGCCTTCGCGCACCCATTTGGTGAGCGCTGAATTACCCGCAATATCAAAACCACCTTCTGGTACAAACAATACGTCTAGGCTCGAGAGCGCTGCATTGAGGTCGTCTTCAAATATGAGGTGGGCAGGTTTGTTTAATTGTTGCTCAAAGAAATGCCAAATTTCACCGACATTTAAAGAAGAGAAGTTGTCGCCAGCAAGAACGCCTAAGCGCGGATTTGGCACCATTTTTACCGACGACGAACCCAAGTCTGGGCCAGCATCCATGAAAGTGGTCAGCAAGCCTTTGATATCGACGCTGTAACGCCCTGCGTAGTCATTGACCAACTGATGAAAGTCGGGGCGCTTGTTCTCGCCTGTTATGAGCAATAGGGTTCCGGGCGCATAGCTCAGGCCCTGGTAAGTAAATCCTTTTTCATGAAAATAGACTTTGAGGCCGGCCATTTGAACCGCATTGAGAAAACGCGCTGTGCGCATAGACTCCCAACGAATGGCGTACGCCGCAAAACCTTCTGTAGCAACAAAATCGGACCTAACTGGCTGATATAAATTGACCGTAGCCTTGAGCGTCGTGGCCACTGCAAAACCGTCGAGTGCATAGGCGTGCGGAAGCGTCCAGGCAGTGATGTCGTAGGTGAGGCTATCGGAAAGCTTGGTGCGCGGCTCAAAAAGAACGGACACCAAGGTGCCCTTTTCTTGTTGGGTTGAGACCAAGATATCGCCCATTTGTAATTTGAAAGGCTCGACAGCGCCCGTTTTGTAGTGGTAGCCCTTGGCACTAACCATTTGGGTGCTGGTAGATACTTTTTCCCATTGGATGTTATTTTTTTGCAAAAGTTCCAAAGCAGGTGCTAACTGTGAGAAAGTTCCGCGCAGTACAAACGTGTTGTAGGCATAGTTTTTAGACTTCCGAAACTTCTGGTATTCGGCAACCAGCTTTTGGGCATTGCGCGCACTGGTTTCTACTGTAGAAAGACCCGTCGTGACATGATGCGCCACGCGATCGGCTAAGCGCAGGGTGTCGCCGACTTGGGTAATGACCGCCAAACCAGCGCGGCCGCTACCACCTTGTTCGTAGGTCATGCCGATACTACCGCTATAGGTCGGATAGGTGTCTCCGTAGCTTGGGTACAGCAAATCAAAAATTTCTTTAGAGAAAAACAACCAGCCCGCTTTATCGAAATACCCCGCGTGGTTCTTGCCAATTTCTTTTTGGAATTCGCGCTGCCAATCTGTAATTACTTCGTGGTAGGGCTCTGCCGCTGGCGGAAAATAATAGGGCTCATTGATGCCTTGTTCATGAAAATCGACATGTACATGCGGCAACCATTGGTTGTATTGTTGAACCCGAATAGAGGACTCGAGTTGGGTCATCCAGGCCCAGTCTCGGTTGAGGTCAAAAAGGTAATGGTTGGGGCGGCCACCAGGCCAAGTTTCGTTGTGGCCGGCACTAAAACGCTCCATATCTACAGGATTGGCTCCGTACTGGTAGTAAAAATTGACATAGCGGTCGCGGCCATCTGGATTCAGACAAGGATCCATGATTACGACTGTGTTTTCTAAATAGCCAATTTTGTCGGTAAGCAAACGGTATGCGGTTTGCATGGCGGCTTCTGTGCCGGAACTTTCATTGCCATGCACGTTATATGATAGCCAAACAATGGCCAGCTTTTCGTCGGGGTCCTGGTTGAGGTGCTTCTGACGAATTTCTTCTAATTTTTTGAGGTTTTCTGGCGTTCCAATATAACACAACAAAAGGTCTCTTTTCTCGTAAGTTTGACCGGTCTTTACCACCTTGAGGTTCTCGGGAAAGGCTTTCTCTAGTGCATAGAAATATTCCACTACGCGGTGATGACGCGTAAATTGCTCACCGATGTTGTAGCCCAAAAACTGCTGGGGTGTAAAATTGTTTTGCCCCAGCAAATGGAGAGACAAGAAATTCAATACGACAAATAATAGGGCCTTTTTCATAGTTACTTTTTTAGGGCTTATTGTTGGGGTTTTTCTTTGGCGAGATGGATAATGGCATCGCCTTTATAAACAACTGCTGCTTCATTGATACAGATGACATAGCCGGTCTGACTGGCTTTGATTTTCTTTTCGTATTTGCCGTATGGATCTGTGACCAATGCCAATACTTCGCCTTTTTGAACCGCGGTTCCGTTGGCTACAAAACATTGAAACATGCCGCTAGATGGCGCGCGCATCCATTTGTTTTCACCGATAAATATGGGTTGTCGATCTTTGGAAATATCAATTTTGTAGTTGCGCATGCCAAGGTGAGCAATTACTCTTTTGAGGCCGTTCAACCCTTCCTCAACGACATTTTCTTCAATGTTATTGGATTTGCCACCTTCAAAAAGTAAAATTTTCTTTTTGCGCTTAACAATGCTTTCGCGGAGGGTTTTGGCGATGAGGCCAGAATGTAAAATAAAGGGCGGATTGAACACTTTGGCCAACGCAACACTTTCTTGGTCAGAGAATACGCAACGGATTTGTGGAAAGTTGTTGCGCTGGGCTGCCCCGGTATGAAAATCGATGATGTAGTCGCAGTGTGGCGCAATTTCTTTCATGAAATGAAAAGCAAACTGCGCAGCCAATGAGCCTGAATTACTCCCTGGAAAACTGCGGTTCAGGTCTCGGCCATCGGGGAGCTCACGCTGCAAATTGAGGAAACCAAAAATATTGAAGATCGGTAGGCAAATAATGGTGCCCTTGGATGGTTTATTGAGTTTTTTGCGCAAAAAGCGACGCACGATTTCAATGCCATTGAGTTCGTCGCCGTGCAGGCCTGCCATGACCAAAACAGTAGGGCCATCTTCTTTGGCGCGCTCCACCAATACGGGCACTTGAATGGGCGTACGTGTGTGCAAGTGCGCCACCTCCAAATTGAGCTGAACGCCCCTACCCGGCAAAATTTCTTGGCCGAGCATGGTCATTTTTTTATGTACGGTTTTTCTAGCGCTTGACATTGCGTTCGATGTAGGCAATAATTTTGCCTGCGATATCGGTTTGGGTTGTTTTTTCAATGCCTTCGAGGCCCGGCGACGAATTGACTTCTAAGACCAACGGGCCGCGCGCTGACTGCAGTAAATCGACGCCTGCAATGCCCAAACCAACCGCTTTGGCGGCTAGAATGGCGGTGTATTTTTCTTCGGTGCTGAGCTCAATCACTTCAGAACTTCCCCCTCGGTGTAAATTGGATCTGAATTCACCTGGCAAACCCTGGCGTTTCATGGCGCCCACTACTTCGCCGTCAACAACAAATGCGCGAATATCTGCGCCTTTGGCCTCGCGTATAAACTCCTGGACAATGACGCGCGCCTTGAGGCCATTAAACGCCTCGAGCACCGACTGCGCGGCGTTGAGGTTTTCGGCCAACACCACACCCAAACCTTGGGTTCCTTCGAGGAGCTTCAGGACTACTGGGGCGCCGCCGGCACTTTTTACCACATGCTTGACATCCTTCGAGTAATTGGTAAAAACGGTTTTTGGCAAACCGATTCCTTCCTTTGAGAGCACTTGCAAACAGCGCAATTTGTCTCTGGAATGAATGATTCCCCTTGAACCCACCGCTGTAAATACGTTCATCATTTCAAACTGACGAACCACCGCTGTTCCGTAGAAAGTTACCGATGCACCTATGCGCGGAATCACGGCGTCAAAACCCTTGAGGTACTGATTTTGATAAAAGAGCGCTGGGCCTGTTTGTTCAATTTCGATGTTGCATTTGAGGTGGTCAATGACATGTGCTTCGTGACCTGCTGCTTCAGCAGCCTCTACGAGCCTTTTGGTCGAATACAAGTGAGAATTTCTAGAGAGAATGGCAATTTTCATAAAGGCAAAGATAGGGGCTCGTGGATATATTTTTTGCTTGT
>CAZINO010000108.1:0-2271 GCA_964540625.1 uncultured Lishizhenia sp.
TTGATTGTAGCCGTCCAATTGGAGCGCTTCCCAATCAAAATCTGCAGTTCCCTGCGGTTCGATGTTTTTAGCCATAAGGCATGTGAGTTTGTATTTCCAATACCCTGATTATCAGAAAGTTGTTAAACAAAAATAACAGTGCGATCAGGGAGCACTTCAATTAAAGAGGTGCAAAGGTAGTCATAAATTGTTGAATTCCAAGGAAAACCGACCTTTAATTATCTGATATATTGACAGGGAAATGTGCAAAAACAGCCAGTTCCGGACCTTGTCTGAGCATACAATTTTTCCAAAGCAATGCGGGAGGCGTTTTCAAAAGGTCTTTGGCTTGGAGGGCTTCGGTACAAATCCATGCGTGATCGGCGATTTCGTCGGAGAGTTGTTGGGGTCCCCAGCCCGCATAGCCAGCAAAGAAGCGCAGCTGTGCTTGAGGGGCTTCGAGCGCCATCGCTTGCGCTAAGACTTGTTGCCATTCTCCACCAAAATAGAGGTCAGGGGTAACTTGCAGTGCGCCTTTTACATGAGAAAACCGATGTAGATAAAAGAGTTGTTGAGGTGCTACTGGGCCACCATTAAAGATAGGTAGGTCTAAATCGATGTGCTCAAATAGATCTTTAAGTGTGATTTCAGAAGGATGATTGAGGACAAGTCCAAAACTTTCTTGGTCGTTGTGGTCGATCAGTAAGATAGCCGCTCTTTGAAAAAAGGCTTCGTCAAGTAGTGGATCGGCCAATAATATACAACCCTGTTTGGGTGTGGTTTTACTTTGGAAAATATGTTGGTCCTTGATCTTCATTGGGTCAATAACAAATAAACATAAAAATTTGTGCGTATGCAATAGGCATTGTTTAATTTTGCCTGATGAAATTTGGCGCTATTGATATCGGAACCAATGCGGCGCGTTTGCTGATTGCAAGCGTGGATCAGATAGAAGGACAACTTCAGCTTCGTAAGTTAGCTTACTACCGAGTTGCGCTCCGGCTTGGTGAAGATGTGTTTGACAAAGGTAAAATCAGCCCCAAAAAAGCACAGCATTTTACACAAACCATACAAGCCTTCCAATTACTTGCCCAAACCCATGAGGTTGATTTTCTTAGAGCCGTAGCTACCTCGGCCATGCGCGAAGCCAGCAATGCCAAAAAAATCAGCAAGCAAATATTAGCCCAAACAGGCATTCAAATAGAAATTATTTCTGGAGACGAAGAAGCCCAACTGATTTTCAACTCTTTTGACCTTTTACAATTGCACAAACAGCAATTTGTGGTGGTAGATGTCGGAGGGGGTAGTACCGAAATTAGCGTATTTGAAAATGGCCAAAAAGTAGCAGCGCGTTCATTTGAACTTGGAACATTGCGGATTTTGAAAGGCAAAACCAATATTTCAAGTTGGGATGAGTTCTCTACTTGGATACAAACGCATGTGGCGCTAGAAGAAGCGCACCTTGTTTTTGGCACTGGCGGAAACATCAACCGCGCACTCAAAATGAGTCGTTCAAACCAAACGAATACCTTATCTTTGAATGATTTGAAAGTATTAGAACAAAAGCTAGCGAAAGAAACCATCGAACAGCGTTGCGCAAAATACCAACTAAAACCAGATCGTGCAGACGTCATTGTACCTGCACTTCAAATATATATCGCCGCGCTTCAAGCATTGGGTCAACAAGAAATTGTTGTTCCAAAAATTGGTTTATCCGATGGCGTTATTTATCAGCTTTATCTTCAAAATTCTTCGATTTAATATGGCACAAAAACCAGCTATTCCGAAAGGCACCCGCGATTTTCTTCCTTCAGAAGTGGCCAAGCGCAATTACTTATTTGAGACCATTAAATCAGTTTTTAGACGCTATGGATACGCGCCAATAGAAACACCGAGTTTTGAATTATCGACAACCCTGATGGGAAAATATGGTGATGAGGGTGATCGCCTCATTTTTCGCATACTGAACTCCGGTGAAAAGATGCGTAAGGCGGACCTCGATGCACTGGCGGCCGATCAACTTGCGAAATTTGCAAATTCACTTGCCGAGAAAGCACTTCGCTATGATTTAACGGTTCCTTTCGCACGGTTTGTTGTTCAGCACCAAAATGAGTTGACCTTTCCTTTTAAACGCTATCAAATACAACCTGTTTGGCGTGCAGACCGACCGCAGCACGGCCGATATCAGGAATTTACGCAATGTGATGTCGATGTAGTAGGGTCCGATTCATTGCTATACGAAGTGGAGCTGATTCAAATTTTTGACGAAGTACTTTCTCAGCTCGGCTTGCC
>CAZINO010000108.1:2371-4173 GCA_964540625.1 uncultured Lishizhenia sp.
AGCTCATGCGCACCTACTTAGCGCAAAGTGAAATAGGTCAACAAGGACTAGACGAACTTCAAGAGGTGCTCGACCATATTGCTGAATTAGGGCTTACCCGGGGCCAACTCATTTTTGATCTCACGCTGGCCCGCGGACTCAACTACTATACTGGTGCCATTTTTGAAGTCAAGGCCCACGATGTTAAAATGGGTAGTATTTGCGGCGGTGGCCGTTACGATGACCTTACGGCTCTTTTTGGTTTAAAAGGGCTCTCGGGTGTTGGCATTTCTTTTGGTGCTGATCGCATTTACGACGTCATGACCGAATTGAATTTATTTCCGTCAACCCTAGATAAAACCCTAGATATCTTGTTTGTACATTTCGGAGATGCAGAAGCCAAATACAGTCTGAAGTTATTGAAAGAGGTGCGTCAAATGGGGCTTGCGGCTGAAATCTATCCAAGCGCAGCAAAACTTCAAAAACAACTCAAGTACGCAAACGACCGAAACGTGCCTTATGTTGTCATGATTGGCGCAGAAGAGGCTGCTGCCGGAATCCTGAGTTTGAAAGATATGGTAAGCGGCCAGCAAGCGCAAATTTCGCGGGCCGATTTTCTTACCAAATGCGCGCAACTTTCTTAACGTCGTTGCGCATTTCTCGGCCTTCCGGAATTTGAAATGCTTCAAAAAACTCCGGGCAATTCTTAAGAGGTCCGTTAACTCTGTACATACCCGGTGAATGTGGGTCTGTAGCAAGTCGCTTTTTCATTTCTGCCTCAGTGTACTTGATTTTCCAAAGCTGCGCGTAAGCAATAAAAAAGCGTTGAGCAGGTGTGTAGCCATTCACCAATTGACCGGATTTAAATTCTTCAGTACGGGTATACGCATAGTAAGCCATTGTAAGCCCGCCCAGATCGGCAATGTTTTCACCCATGGTAAGTTCAGGATTCACACAATGGTCCTCTATTGGACAGAAGCCGGAGAAAGTAGCGCCAAGTAATTTGGTTTTTTCTTCAAATAACAAGCGGTCTTCTTCGGTCCACCAGTTGGTAAAAGAACCGTCGGCTGCAAATTTACTGCCCATGTCGTCGAACCCGTGCGTGAATTCATGGCCAATGACCATACCAATTCTTCCGTAGTTTACCGCATCTTCATAGTTTTCATCAAAGAACGGCGCTTGCATGATTCCAGCTGGGAAGGCAATCTCATTGAGTAAAGGATGGTAATACGCATTCACCATATGAGCGGGCATGCCCCATTTTTCTTTGTCTACAGGTTTGCCTAATTCAGAAAAGTTCTTCGCAACACTATACCTACTCATTTCTTTGTAATTTAATAAGTATTGGTCATTGGTAAAATTTAAACTAGAATAGTCTTCCCATTTGCTAGGGAATCCGAGTTTACGCCCAATTGCGTTTAGTTTATTTAAAGCCTCTTTTTTTGTAGCATCGGTCATCCATTCGAGTTGTTCAATCCGTTCTTTATATACGTAAAGGAGGTTGTCCACCATGGTGTTCACCCGATCTTGTGCTTCTTTCGAAAAATATTTTTCTACAAAGGCTTTTCCAAGTAATTCACCGATCTCAAGATTAGTCATTTCTTCTATTGCTTGATCTGTGAGTGGCTGTTGTTCGCGCTTTCCGGAGAGTACCCCTTCATAAAAAGCAAAATTCAAATTAACAAATGCTTCGTTTAGGTGACCAGCGTAATGATTGATTACACACCATAGCATATAGCTTTTGATTTGAGAAATGCTCGATTCTTCAAAAAGTTGTGAAATCCTAGAATTAAAAGCTGGATTACTTACGATAATCGTGTCTG
>CAZINO010000109.1:0-4082 GCA_964540625.1 uncultured Lishizhenia sp.
AATTTACAGCCCAATCGTTGTTTTGCAAGCCGTCAATTCTTGTTTCATAGACGTCGTCGAGGACGCCAACAAGTTGCGCATTTGCAGGTAGCGCTGCATCTAATGCATTGTAGTCATAAATGCCTAGGGTATCAAAAGCGTCAGTCCAATTTTGCTGCCAAGTGAGACCGATGCCACCAAAAATATAGGGGTCAAAACCAGTGCGCTCGCGCAAACGACCTGCGTGCAGCACCAATTCAAGATCGAGTTCGCGCACATCTGAACGAAAGTTGTGTACATACTGATTTGCACCGGTTAAATAGGAGGCAAGGAGTGGGTTAGAATTAGCTGTAAGCGTCGAAACTGTTTGGTCCTGGCCGTACCATTGACCAGAGAGGAAACGTCCGCGCAGGTCAAAAGACAAACCGCGCCCGTAATCGTAATTGTAGGATCTTCCAAGGGTGAGCCCCCAACCATTATAGCGTTCAAAATCGATATCTGTGCTGTGCCAGGTTGCACCGTAATTAAAGCCCCAAAACCATTTGGAACTATTGTAATTGACATGTTGTGCAGTGGCGGTGCTTACACTAATTGCAAAGAGCAAAAGGAAGTAGATGTTTCTCATAAAAATGAATTTCGGTTGCTTACCTAAATTTTATGCCAAATTTCTTAAAAATAAACAGTTTAAGAAATTTTTAACGAAGTTCTTATTGTTTTGGGTAATAGGAATAGTTGGTAAAACGCAGTATGCGCAACTGATTGTTGGCCACGTCTTTGAGAATCAAGGACCCTAGAAAACCGGTTTTATAGTCGTAAACAATTTGGTAATCGGTCTTGAATATACCTTCTTTATAAAGATGTATCTCAATGAGGTTTCCCCATTGGTCATAGCGGTAACGCCATTCTTCGATGGGTGTGGCATTCTCGCTTTGCAGCAAGGATTTTTTGGCGAGTAAACCAGTTTCGTTGTAAGTAAAAAAGGTGGTTTGTGTCGTTTGTGAAATCCGAAAATAGGTTTGTTCTTGAGTGAGATACCCATCGGGGTTAAAAATAGAACTCACTTCAAGATAAGGTCTTTGGTAATTATTATAGCGGGTATAGTTTTGTTTGGCATCTAAATGATAACGCAGGGTCTCGGTGCGCATTTTTACTGAAGAAATCAAAGTGTCGTTGCGGTGGTCGTAGATGTCGCGGTATAAAGCAACGCTAATGAGGCGCTGAAGAGAGTCGTATTGAAAGTGTTCGCAAAGCGCCCCGCCATACGCGGCATAACGGTGCATTTGGAGCAGGCCATTTTCAAAATACTTGTAATGATGAAAAGTACTATCCTTTGTGCTTCCCTTTTGAACGATTTCCATACTAGAGATGAGCTGCCCTTTTGTATTGAAACGGTATTCAAAACGGTCTGCGCTCGGCTTGAAAGCTTCGTCTCCTTTTTTATAGGTGTAAAAACCACTAATGCGTTCTATGTGCGATGCAGCGATGAGTTCGGCGTTGAAAAATGGCAAATCTCCAAATGCCTCTCCTCTTTGATTGAGAATGAATTGAGCCTTTACGCTAGGAGTGGCTAGAATGGCACAAAACAGAAAAAATACAAGGCTTCTCACGAAAGCAGATCAGCTAATATGCGTTTCCAACTTGCCTTGGCGGCAATGACTGCCTCGAGTTCGCTGATTTGAATGCGCTCTTGGGTCATGGTGTCGCGGTCTCGGATAGTGACAGTGTTGTCTTCTAAGGTTTGGTGATCAACGGTGATAGAGAATGGCGTTCCAATGGCATCTTGTCTGCGGTAACGCTTGCCAATGGAGTCTTTTTCGTCGTACTGAACGCTGTATTCTAGCTGAAGCTGAGCCATGATTTCGCGCGCTTTTTCTGGCAAGCCGTCTTTTTTAATGAGTGGTAGTATTGCCGCTTTGTATGGTGCCAACACGGCAGGAATTTTGAGTACAACGCGTGCCGAACCGTCTTCGAGGGTTTCTTCTTGGTAGGCGGCGCTGAGCACTGCTAAAAACATGCGGTCTAGGCCTACAGAGGTCTCGATGACGTAAGGAACATAACTTTGGTTGAGTTCTGGATCAAAAAACTGCAATTTTTTGCCCGAATATTGTTCGTGCTGTTTAAGGTCGAAGTCTGTGCGGGAGTGTATGCCTTCGAGTTCTTTGAAGCCCATCGGGAAATTGTATTCAATATCGCAAGCGGCATTGGCGTAGTGTGCTAACTTTAAGTGATCATGGAAACGGTAAAGTTCTGGGCCCATGCCTAAGTTTTGATGCCATTTGGTGCGCAGGTTTTTCCAGTAATCGTACCATTTCATTTCTTCGCCTGGTCTGACAAAAAATTGCATTTCCATTTGTTCAAATTCGCGCATGCGGAAAATAAACTGACGTGCAACAATTTCGTTGCGGAATGCTTTTCCGATTTGGGCAATGCCAAATGGTATTTTCATACGGCCTGATTTCTGCACATTTAAGAAATTCACGAAAATACCTTGGGCAGTTTCTGGACGCAAATAAATGGTGCTGGCGTCGCCGGCAACTGACCCTAGTTCTGTGGAGAACATCAGGTTGAACTGCCGCACTTCTGTCCAATTTTTGGAGCCTGAGATTGGGCAAACGATTTCAAGGTCTATGATAAGTTGGCGCACGGCTTCGAGGTCGTTTTGTTCGAGGGCATTTTTCATGCGGGTCTCGATTTGCTCGATTTTTTCTTGGTTGCGCAGCACGTTCGGGTTGGTAGCCCTAAATTGTGCGGCATCGAATGCCTCACCAAAGCGTTTTTGACCTTTGTCGACTTCTTTTTCTATTTTTTGTCGGATTTTCTCGATGTGCTCCTCAAGCAAGACATCGGCACGATAGCGTTTTTTGGAATCTTTGTTATCGATGAGCGGATCATTGAAGGCATCTACGTGCCCGGAAGCTTTCCAGGTAGTTGGGTGCATGAAAATAGCGGAGTCGAGCCCGACGATATTCTCATGGAGCTGCACCATTGCTTTCCACCAATAGGTTTTGATGTTGTTTTTAAGTTCGGCGCCAAGCTGACCGTAGTCATAGGTGGCGGCGAGCCCGTCGTAAATTTCTGAAGATGGGAAAACGAATCCGTATTCTTTTGCGTGTGAGATGAGGTCTTTGAGGCGGTCTTTTTGTGCTTCCATAGTTGCAAAGATACGAAAAGCACTATTTTTACTCTATGATTTTTTACCTCAACCCGACTCAATTTATAGACACCAGTTTGCCACTTGATCTTTCAATGCCTTTGCGTGCTACTGCTGATAACCCGCGTGCGTGGTATGTCGATGCACCACGCATAGATCCGGTGCGCGCAAATGGTTTTGTTGGAAGTGTAGCCGAAGGCGGCGCAGTGAATTTTAGAGATATTTATTTCAACCCGCACGGACACGGTACACATACCGAGTCATATGGTCATATTAGCCGAGAAATTTATCCGGTAAGTGCCGTTTTTGATCAATTTTTTTTCAGAGCAACGCTACTCAGTGTAGCCCCAAGAATATTGGACAACGGCGATCGGGTTGTTTTTGCCGATCAACTCGAGGCCTTGCTTTCGAGTGATTTTACGGAGGCGGTGCTCATTCGAACACTGCCAAATCAGCAAGAAAAATTGACCGCTAATTATTCAGGGTCCAATCCGTGTTATTTTGATGCGGGGGTAGTGGCGTTGCTCGATCAATTACAAACCCAGCATTTTTTGGTAGACACGCCTTCAGTGGACCGCGAAGAAGACAACGGCGTCTTGGCTTTTCATCATGCGTTTTGGAACGTGCCAGCTGACCCCATAAAAAACCGCAGTATTACGGAGTTGATTTTTGTTGCTGATGAAATTGCCGATGGAAACTATTTGCTAGAGTTGCAGTTAGCACATTTTCAGAATGATGCCAGCCCAAGCAGGCCATTGTTATATGCTATAAATGAAAAAAAGGACTGACGAATCAGCCCTTTTCCTAGTAGTAGACAAAACTGTCTGAGTGGTGCAAGTAAAGTAATAAGGACAGGAACCTCTTGTACATATTCCTTTCGGACGTTGACAAAAACTATTAAACTCTTATCAAACTAGAAAATGAAACTGCCTCTCCAAGCAGCTTGTCAACT
>CAZINO010000110.1:0-4047 GCA_964540625.1 uncultured Lishizhenia sp.
GTGATGAAAAATTTATTCCTGAAAAATTTCAAATAGAGCGGACCTCAGTGAAATTGCCATTTGAGGTAAAAGAGCTTATTGCTTTTGATGGCGGCTATGTTTGCAATTTTGAAAACCTTGAAGACACCACATTCCATATTGGCATATTGGATAACACTTTTCATTTATTAAAACAAAAAACCAGGCAACTCAACAAAGAACTTCAGTTCTTGAGAGCCATCTGGACTGATCACAACACGCTTTTTGCCATTGATGTCAACACAATTAAATATTGGAGAAATGGGCAGTGGAATTTATACAAAGTTTTGCCCAAAGAAGATCGAACAACCTTTAGTAGCTATGAATTGAACTATCCCATTTTCGAAGACGATCAGTTTATAGTGCGCTCTTGTAGTAAAGGCGAATTTGGAGGTGCGATTTTCTTTAAAAACAAGAAAACGGGCAAGACCTACAGTTGTGAAGCTACCAGTTTAAAAGCAGTGCACAAAATAGACGGCGTTTATTACGTGAGTTCTTCCTTAGTTCATGGTTGTGGTTTTGCCAAAGTAATTCAAATTGCCGACCCAAGAAAACTCTATGAAATCAAGAATCGAAGTCAAGGTTGTAATTGTGGGTGGTATGATATCTACCCTAAAGATCCATATGATGACCAGATCAAACATCCAATCGGCTACGACAAAGGATTTAAAGTTTTACTGGATACAACTGCTATCGAAATTACTGGGGCATTTGTCAGCAAGCAGCACTTATACCATATTTTTGCTGACTCGAAAAACACCTACTTGGGCTATATCGATCATCAAAAGCCCGTCGTACTTGATACAATTGTAAATAAGCCACTGTGGTTTGGCAGTGTTCGCGATCTTCAAAGCAATCCGAATCTTTTTGTCATTTATAACCGTCACTTCAATGGGGTCATTGTAAGGAAAAAGAATAAAATACGTTTGATCGAGTTTAAGTGATAAAGACTACCGAGTTGCTCACCATCCTTGTTTTTATTTTAATTACAAGCCCTTGAAAATCAGCTGCCTTTTGAGTTGTAACTTAAGTGGAAAAAGGAATTATTGGTGTAGGCTTTCCTTGACTTATAGTTTCAAATGATTAGAACATATTCTAGCAATAACCTCATAAAAAAGGTTTAATTTGGTTCTAAATCATCAACTTATGAAAAAATTAAGTCTCGTTTTATTTAGTTTAATTTGGCATTTATCATTTGCGCAAAGTTTTAGTTTTGAATTGTACTTTGAAGATGCTAATGGTGCCAAAGACACCCTAGAATTTGGATATGACCCATCTGCAACTGACAGCATAGATCCAACATTTCAAGAGATGAATATCATAGCTCAACCTTGGTCTAGTCAATTTGAAGCTAGAATTATCGTCCTGACCAATCCTTACGCTTTTGGTAGTGAGGAATACGCAACGGTAGCAGAAGCGGGTCATCTCAAAAAGCAAATAAAAATGGAAGACTGCCTCGATCAAAGTGTACATATTTCAATGATCCAAATGAAAAATGCGGTATATCCTGTAACTATAACCTGGGATCACACCCTTTTCAATGATCTTTGCAGAAGTAACTCCATCATAACCGACTGGCATCCAGGAGTTTGGTTTGATGCTATCATTGGAAACAATCCTCAATTACCATTTGAACTCAAATTGGACGTGCCTGCAACTTTTACACATACCTCCACGCACAACATCGCTAGCAATCAGGATACCCTTGACGTCTTATTTTTTGCGTTAGGTAGTATTAATCAGGTTTTTGTAGGCGTCGAAGAACAAACACAAAGTAAATTATCCGCTGCACCCAATCCAGTAACAGACATCCTTTATTTTAATGTTAAAGGAAATGATGAAATCCAATCAGCAACACTTCGAGATTTGAACGGAAAGCAAAAAGACGTAGTTTTGATTTCGAATTCACTTGATTTGAGAGCTGTCCCTTCCGGAATTTACATCACTGAAATCATATTTACCTCCGGTAGAAAGCAGCATATTAGAGTTGTAAAAGAGTAGATTTGAGCATTCGCTTATCAAGCACCGCTCTTTGTTGATGAGGCAATTTAAGGATGTACAAACTTTTACTAAACAAATAATGAATATGATGAAAACCACCGCGGCACTTTTGTTACTTAGCATTTTACTTTCTGTTCAGTCAGATTACTTGCCCAAACCTTTTGTGGAATTATTGGATCGTGGCAAAATGCATTTTGAAAAACCATTTGGTTTGGAGACGACACCATTGATCGAAAACCGACAGATGAATTATGAGTATGCCCTAAAGTATCCAAAGAAACAATACGAAATTCGTTATGCCGTTAGGCCTTTAGATCAAATGATTGCCCAACACGAAGAAGCGCAGCGCAATAAGAATGAAGGCGATGTCAGTATTCATCCGAATAAACTTTATAGTGCTATGCTCACAGCCACAGTTTTGAATGTTTCTGGCGGAAAAAATGCAGAAATCACCGCATTCAATAAAAATGATGTGAAAGATGAATTCAATGCCGATTGGGGTGCAACTGCTTTTTTTGAAGTCGGTGAAGAATTTGGTCAAGATTACAAATACTGCCTGGTGGTAGCCTTACATAAAGACGATTGCGCCGATGCCTATATATTTTATTTAGCCAAGACCAAGAAAAAATTTACCGAACTCATGAACCTTCCTTTTTATGCTTTAAAGTTCAAATAAGGGTTTGAGATGAAGTCAAAAACACTTTTCATGTTCTTGATTGGGCTTTCAAATATCTGTTTTGCTCAGCTGAATAAATTCGAATTTGATGATGGATTTTGTGCCTATGTTGGCACTTACTCAACGCAAAAATATACGCAGACTGAACTACAGAATACCTTCAATCAGCTGGTTAATTCAACGTATATCAAAACGGAATCTACCGCTTGGAAGATACAAGATATCCCAAAGCTCAACGTGGCTGAACTAGAAGCGGAGTGCAATTCCAGGTTGGCCCAGCTCGATACTTTAGATATTGTAGATACCGAATTTTGGGAAAATGCCAGAAGGACTCGCATAAGAGAAATAAGTGAAACTTGTGAGCTGAAAGCACTTACGATTATTGCCTATACCTATCCCGATACTTTGCTGGCTTTTAGCCTGAACGATAGCCTGAGTAGTTTTTACAGAGCTGCTTTGATCCACGGCGGCGACCAACTTCTCGAGGCTTGGCGGGTGCTCAATGAAGCTCGAAAGCGTAATAATGCTTCTCCAGAAAAAGTGCAAGCAAAATTTGACGCACAATTTAACTCACCCCAAAAAATGGCATACGCCGAGTTAGAAGTGATGCAATTTGGCTGGTTTAACTGTGCCAATGGCTTGATCTACCGCGACCCACCAGTAGATCTCTGGACTGAATTTGAAAAGTTGTTCATTCGAATAATCATCAAAAGTGAATGCGAGGATTGATCAATCAAAAAACAGCTATTCCTATTGTTAGATAATATAATTTAGGCCGTTTATTGCAGCATGAGCAAACTTATTTTTATCCTATTGGCCGTTATTATAGCTTCTTGCACCCCTACCTTGAAGAAGAAAAAGCACAGTATTTCACCTCGTTTCAAGTTGTTAAAGGAGAATCATATAACACTTCACAAAGGTGAGACCTTCCACATTAGTTTCGATGCAAATCCTTCGATCGGCCATTCTATTTGCTGGATCAATGAATATAAATGTGATAACGTCAGTTTAGCGGGTCATTGGTATAAAGGCAGTATAAGAGCTAAGCAAGGCTATGAAGGGGCAGGAGGCACTGAGTTTTGGACCTTCAGAGGCAAGCAACCAGGCATAGATACAATAAAGCTTCGAGGCTGCCCAACAGGAAGAAAGCAGAAAAGTTGTTCAGCCTTTCAAGAGGATTCACTGAGCTATATAGAAGATTTAAAATGTGCGCCTAAATACCATCGTGCGATCATCGTGCGAGTAGTGGAGTAGTCCTTATGAAAAAACAAATAATAATGAATCTTTCCCTCTCCATTTACGCTATAAAAATTTCGGTTTTGACGCTTTTGATTTTGGGTTGTCGGGAAACA
>CAZINO010000111.1:0-3858 GCA_964540625.1 uncultured Lishizhenia sp.
GATTTTCGTAGGCTTTAACGTATTCGAAGTAGTTTTGGGCATAAGGGCCGCGGCGCGTGCACCAGTCTTCGTCTTCGGGGCAAATACTCCAGCTCTCTACCACGCCCCATTGGCTATAGGCGCCCCAATGCATGAGTAGGCCAAATTTGTAGTCTTGCCAGGTGTCGAGTTTTTTTTGCACCAAAGGGTCGGTAGGTGGGAAATACTTTTGCTCGTGGTGTTGGGCGCTTCCTAAAAAGGGAAGAAAGAGCGCAAATAGTATGGAAGCTGGTGCTTTATTCATGTCCATATACTTCTATTTCATCGATGAATAACCAGCCGTTGCCCGCCACACCTCTCCATTTTGGGAGTACACCAGGATTGCCTATTGTGAGTTGAAAGGTTTGTAACGGCTCTTTAGGGAAATTCGAAACGGCCAGTGGATAAGACCCGTTGGCTTGCATCTGATTGACGATTGGGTTGTAATCTATGGTTTTAAATAAAAGGTTAGTCTGTGTTGTTCCACTTGCTTCTATGTAAGCGGGCCCCATGATCCAGGATTGGTTGTTGGCTAAATAATGAATGCGCACTGAATCGATTACAAATGCTTTGGCCAGCTTGATTTCGATTTTTGCATCTTGGCCTTGCCAGCCCTGCCAACCGCGCTGGTATTCTTGTGTAGAACGAAGGCCATCATTGAGGGTTGAATTCGTAGTCCAAGAAGTGGTATCGGAGATAGACAGGCCATCTTTGTAGGTAGGGGAAGGTAGGTTGATGTAGCGCAGCTGTTGTTTTTTAGCCAGGTGGGTTACTTTGGCTTCTGACCAAAATAGCAAAGTGTTGTCATAGTATTCATTTGGAGTTAGCCGCGTTTCGTGCAATAATTTGGGACCATTTTGGGTTGCGCACCAAACGAAATCCTTGAGTAATTTTTGATAAAATAGTTGATTGTTATTGAAATACCAATCAGAGCCGGCATTTGGTGATTTTCCAACCTCTAGGAGTGCGTAACGGATACTTTGCGCGCACATATCAATGCGCAAGATTTGGTCGTCGGTGAGGCCCGGTAGTTTTTTCGCTTTATCGTACATGGCAAGTGCCCAATTGAGGGAGCTCGGTTTGAGGTATCCCGTTATGTGTGTAATTGGTGGTTCATAAAGGGTGAGGGCCTTTCCACTTTGCTGGAGTTCCTGAACCTGTGTTTGCAGTACTTCCCTGACGATGCCTCCGGCTGGTCCGTAATAATAGTTGGTGAAATTTTCGATGAGTAATTCTGCATTTAGACTTGGGTCCCAAGCCCATTTGGACAGTAAGTAGGCTCGCAAGGGTTGCATTTCAGAGGAGGGCGCGTTGTAGCCTTGTTCAAAAAGCATTTGAACACCATAGTCTTTAAACATCAGGAGGTTTTCTTGTAGGGTGGGCCAATTCGGAAAAGGCATGACCATATGCGAAAAATTGATGACGTAGTCCCAGATCAGGATGTTTTTTGTAAGTGCAGCCCAATTTTTTAAGTCTTTCTCGAAGCTTGTTCCGCGCAAGCTTTTTGCCCGGTTTTCTTCAATGGTACAAAGCATGATATTGACATTCGCTGCAGGTTTAGTTAATGTCGGTGCCGAACGCGTATACTGATATGCGAGCGTAGAGATGACCTTATCTGGAAAGCGTTTAGCGACCTCATTTACAAAGCGCAGCATGGTCCCAGAATGGCTGTGTTCGATAGAATCGGTGTGGCGACATGCGTCGCATTCGCAGTAGTTATAGTTGTCCATTTGGCTCACGGACCAATATTTGGCTTTGGGGTTTTTGGCAATTTCATTGCCCAGATTGACGCAAACTATTTCCAAGACATCTGGATGGCTCAGGCAAACTTGGTCAGAAAGCCGAACGCCATTGCGCAGGGCGTAGTATTCAGGATGTGTTTCAAAGTAGGTATCGGGCGGTAATAAACGGTGTAAGGTATGGACCCACAAACCCCATCCTGGATGATTTTCAAATGTAAATGAAGACGCGCCACTCGTGAGTTTATGCCAATCGGCATAAGCGCTGCGCCTGGTTTCACCGTAGAAGATCTCTCGGTACTGAAAAGCCGGAACCGATTCATATTTGTCATAGACAAAGAACTTGGGCAAAGAAGCGGGCACCTGAAACGAAGTCGCTTGGTAATACTCAAAGCCAAGTTTGCGTTGCAAGACATCGTAAATGGCATTTTTGTGCCCCGCTTCGGTATGGCTATAAATCTGTATTTCTTTTTGATTGCAAATGACACCAAAACCTTCGTCGCCCCAATTTTTTGCGTTTTCAAAAACTGTTGTATTGGGCCAAAAGAAATGCAATTTATAGGGGTTAGTTGTTGCGCCTGTTTGCTTGAGATAGAATTCAAAAGTACTCAAGAGCTTCGGATAAAAAACTTCTACTTGAGCAATAATCCTGGCCTGGATGCCTAAGAATAGAATGAAAAGAAAAGCGCTTTTTTTCATGAGGAAACTGCATTAATGAAAACCGCCTTTGCCGCGGTATAGTTGAATAGGTTCTTTAAAATGCAACGCAACGACACTGATCATGGGGTCCATTTCTGAGATTGGAATTTCCAAGAAAAGTGTCCCGGGCACGCTGCTCCAAGATATCTTACCGACCTCTTTTGAGGTGATGCTTTGTTTTGATCCGATGAGTTCTATTGCTGTTGGTTGGCTTTTGAGGCCTTTGAGGTACAGCGGCAAAGAGAGGGCTGAACCATTTAAATTGCTTCCCTTAGGGCTCGGTACAAATAAGTAAAGCGTCGTTGAGTCTGTTGAAAGCGTTGAATTGCCATGGTAATGACCGTAAGGCAAACCGGCTACTGTTCCGTATATGGCCGCTGCATGTTTGGAGGTCCAGCGACCAAATTCTTCAAGAATGGCGATTTGCTCAGCAGGAAAAGTGCCGTCGGCCTTTGGTGCAATGTCCAGAAGTAAATTGCCACCCATGCCAAGACACTCCGTAAAGATACTGAGTAGTTCAAAATGGCTTTTGTAGTTGGTGTCTTGTGGACGAAATCCCCAGTTGTCGTTTGTGGTGAGGCAGAGTTCCCAAAGCGGACGCTCTGGATGAACGATGGGCATATTTTGTTCGGGTGTGTCGTAGTCACCATACGATTTTAGTCTGCCATTTAAAATGGCATCTGGGTTGCTGCTATGGATGATCGAGTCAATTACCGCAGCTTGCCATTCATTTTCTGCGTGTTCCCAATCGCCGTCGAACCAAAAAAGGTCGGGTTGGAGTTGTGTGTTGATTTCGCCAATTTGGCCGTGCATAAAGGTTAAAAAATGCTGCCAACGCAAGGGGTCATCTTGGATTTGATAGCGGCTGGAATCTTTTAAAAAGCCAGGGTAATCATTGGAGCTCCAGTCGAGTAGGGAATAATAGGCGCCTCGTTTGATGCCTTCTTTTTCTAGAGCTTCGAAAAGCGGCTTGATCACATCTTTTTTTGCTGGTGTTTGATAGACGGTGCTCAATGGGTATTTTGTATTCCATAGCGTGCTCTTTTTTGGGGCCGCCGTCTGGAGTTTGGTATCGTAAAGTGCCAAACCGTCGTGGTGTTTGGTGGTAATGACGCAATATTTGGCACCACTTGATTTAATAAGCGCGGCCCATTCTTCAGGATGGTAATTAGCCGCGGTGAGCCCTTTCATTTGCTGCATGTACTGGTTATAGGGAACGGTTTTGTTGTGAAATGCCCAGCTTTCGGAAGTGCCATCCACGGCGTACATACCCCAATGTATAAAAATCCCAAGTTTGGCATCGGCAAACCATTCGGTTTGTTGAGCATAGAAGAGGTTTGGGAAAAAAAAGGCAATAATGAAAGTAAACTTCATGGTTCAAATTAACAAAAACGGCTCCAAT
>CAZINO010000112.1:0-3488 GCA_964540625.1 uncultured Lishizhenia sp.
CATAATCAGAAATTCTCGGCTTCCCCCCGATTGGAGTGAAACGACGCGCCACACATTAACGATTGCCCAGAAAGCAGTCTCTTTATTGATAAATTATAATGGCGTTGGTGATTTATACAAGGCATACATGCTTGCTAAGAGGTAAAACTCTTCTTTCAACCTTGCCTTCATCAAAGATGATTTTGAGGTTGCTCATAAAGATGATTTCGAACCAGAATATATGAAAGCATTGTATAATTATGGGTATAAACTCGCAAAGGAGGGATATGCATGGGATCATGGACCGCCTGGTTTTGATCCGCACATCACTGAAGCAAATTAATGAAATTTCAGCGAGTATACTTGTATCAAATTTAAAAAAATCAACTTTGAAGCGCGCTTCAAAGAGGGGCTTTTCATAAAAAAAGAAAGCGTTGCAAACGCTTGACTTTTCCTTGTTTGATTTTAAACATTTCGGGAAAACCGAGCGCAGCGAGGTAATCCATTTTGCGCAGCGAGGTAATCCATTTTATCCGTTATTTTACTGAGCTCTCCTAGAAAAATTCCTGGATTTCTATTTCCCTTCATTCCAAATGATGAAATTTGAAAATAAGCTATTTTTAATTTGTACGGAATTTTTCCGTACTTTTAAACTCAAATTGATGAATGTCATATTTATGTCACAAAATGCACGCTTTGATGCCCGACTCAGTGTAACTCAAAAAGAACTTCTTGAGAAAGCAGCTCATCTTGGCGGTTATCGCAGTCTTTCTGATTTCGTTCTTAAAGTTGCAGAGGATAAAGCCAATGAAATTATTGAACATTACGAACTCGTCAAATTAAGTGTCGCTGATGCTGAGGTTTTTTATAGCGCTTTAATCGATGACCAGCAACCCAATGATTATCTACAAAAAGCAGCAGAAGAAAGCGCAATTTACTTTCAATGGAAGCGAAAGTAGTCGTTCTTGGCCCTCAGCACAAAGCGTCTAAAAAAAACTTCAAATGTGGCAACGACATTCTTGACAAATACCTTTCCCATTTTGCCCTTCAAGACCAACAAAAAAAATTGAGTGTCTGCTTTGTGCTCGAATCACTAACTGGGGAAATAATTGGCTATTACACGCTAAGTGCAAGTAGCATTGACGCAAAAAACACCAACGATCAGCGCTTCATGCCATTTAAAACCAATTATCGAATCCTACCTATTATTTTAATTGGTCGTTTTGCAATTGAAGAGAACTATAAAAAAATGGGGTTCGGAAAAAAATTACTTACTGATGCGCTCAAGAGATGTACGTTGCAAGCAAAGCAAATTGGGGCCTGCGCTGTTCTTGTAGAACCCAAAGACGCAAATGCTCGGGAATTTTATTTAAAATTTGGTTTCAAAATCCTACCCGACCAAAACAAACTGTTTATGACCATGCAACAGCTCAGTCAGATTTTCATTGGATTTCACTAAATTTATGTCCATAAAAACAGCCAACATGAAACGCCCATTCTTTCCTCTTTTTATCCTGACCCTTGGTCTTGCTGCTTGCAGCGAAACTGCAAAACCAAAATCACCAGAACCCAGCTCTATTGTGGCCACTGACGAAAACACCAAAGAATTACAAGAAAGCCTCAAAGACGTTGCCGAAGAAGAAAAACGCTTGGCACAAGAAGCCAAAGCAAACATGACCACCATGGAATTCTCCGAACTCAGCCACGAGTTTGGCAAAGTCATGGAAGATACCAAGCACCTCTACAATTTTGTGGTCAAGAACACCGGTAAAAAACCATTGTATATTCAAGACGTCAAGGCTTCTTGCGGTTGCACCACCCCAAAAAAGCCAGAAAAAGCAATTGCACCTGGTAAATCGGATATCATTGCCGTTGAATTCCACCCAAAAGTGGGGCAACTCGGCCGCCAAGACAAAACAGTCACTGTAATGGCCAATACAGAGCCCAACATGGTGGTTCTGAAAATTGGAGCCGACGTCTTTAAAAACCCAGAAACCGAGGGGCGCGTTGCCACTAATTAAGATGAAACTACACGTACTCAATACCGGATTCTTTAAACTCGATGGCGGTGCCATGTTCGGGGTGGTTCCTAAAACCATTTGGCAAAAAACCAATCCGGCCGATCCCGACAACATGTGCACTTGGGCCATGCGCTCTTTGCTCATCGAAGACGGCCAGCGCCTGATTTTAGTCGATACCGGAATCGGCGACAAACAATCCGAAAAATTCTTCTCGCACTACCACCTGCATGGTTCAGATAGCCTGCACGGCAACTTAGCGCGCTTGGGCTTTCATGCCTCAGACATCACCGACGTCATCTTGACCCACTTGCACTTTGACCACTGCGGTGGCGCAATTGCTTTTGATACGCAAAAAGAGGCCTACCGCACGGTTTTCCCCAACGCAACGTACTGGAGTTCTGAAAACCATTGGCTTTGGGCCACCCAACCCAACCCCAGAGAGAAGGCCTCCTTTCTATCCGAAAACATCCTTCCTATTCAAGAAAGCGGACAACTTCAATTTGTGGAGCGCACTGGGCTGCTGACCAAAAATGCGCTCCCAGGCATCGATCTTTCTTTCTTCGATGGCCACACCGAAAGCATGATGCTTCCGCAAATCCAATACAAAGGCAAAACGTTGGTCTTCATGGCTGACCTCCTTCCAAGTACCGGGCACATCCCACTACCCTATGTCATGGGCTATGACACCCGCCCTTTGCAAACCCTTACCGAAAAAGAACGCTTCCTCAATGAAGCCGCTGCCAACGAATATGTACTGTTTTTAGAACACGACGCTGTCCATGAATGCTGTACGGTGCAGCACACCGAAAAAGGCGTCCGCCTCAAAGACACCTTTGCTTTTGCAGACCTATAAAACGCGCCCATGAAAACGCCTACCGAAATTGTACAAGGCCTCATGCTGGCCAATGACGCTTTTAGTCAGTTACTAGGTATGGAAATCAAAGCCCTCGACCTCGGCTACTGCCAACTGAGCTGCAGCGTTACATCCCAAACCACCAATGGCTTTGGCATCGCCCACGGAGGCCTCTCCTACTCATTAGCAGATTCCGCATTGGCATTTGCTGCCAACTCCAGAGGCCACCAATGCATGAGCATTGACACCCAAATTGCACACTTAGCCAAAGTCAAACTCGGTGACACCCTCACGGCAACCTGCACCGAGATTCACCGCGGCAAGCGCACCGGCCTATATGAAGTACGCATTGAGAATCAGGACCATAAGCTGGTGGCTTTTTTCAAAGGAACCGTTTTTATTTCTGAACAAATTTGGTGAAGCATATTTTTTTCGATTTTTTCTGGCTTTCACTTGCTTTATTTCAAAAAATACCTAACTTTGTATCCGCTTTAACGAAAGCATTACACAATTCTCAAGCAACTGTCGTTGCTCACGCAAGTGAAAGAAATTGGTTTGGTAGTTCAGTTGGTTAGAATACCTGCCTGTCACGCAGGGGGTCGCGGGTTCGAGTCCCGTCCAGACCGCAAAACGCT
>CAZINO010000113.1:0-3183 GCA_964540625.1 uncultured Lishizhenia sp.
GCGAAAGAAAACCCGTATGCAGTTGCTTGCCTTTTTGGCCGCTGAGTTTTTTGTAGAGTTGGGTGGGCTCCCAGATGGGTTGCTTCAAAACTTTGGTCTTCGGACCAATGAGCTTGAGCAGCGCTGCGTCAAGAACGGGCGCTTCTGGGTTCGAGGGTGTATAAATGATGGGTTCCCAGCCGAGTTCTTCCAGGTACCGACTAAAATGTAGCCAGCGTTGTACGCCTGTGCCGCCACTGGGGGGCCAGTAGTAAGTAATGATCAGTATTTTTTTATTGGCCACTGAGTTTGTTTTGAAGCGCGCTAAGTGCAGCAGCTAAACCTGCCGGGTTTTTACCACCCGCACTGGCAAACGAAGCTTGCCCGCCGCCGCCGCCTTGAATCAGGCTGGCTGTTTCTCGGATCCATTGGGCTGCGTTCCAATTGTTTTGAGCAGCGAGTGTTTCATCGAGCAAGAGCGTGAGTCCGCATTTGTCGTTTTCTTTATTGGCTAAAATGCCTACAAACGGCTGAAATTCTTGACGCAATTGAAAGAGGATGTCTTTGGCGCTGGCGGCGTCTGTATTGATTTCTTGAATCAATAAATGATACCCGTTGACTGCCTTCACCTCTTTTTTCAATTCATTTTTGAGTTGCTGCGCTTGTAGTTTGGCATAGCGCTCGAGTTCTTTTTGCAGGGAATTGTTGTTCTGCTGAAGCGCTTCGATGGCCCTTACAATATCTTTGGGTTTTTTGAGTAAATCTTCGATTTGTTCGAGCTGAGCGGCTTTTTGCTTGTAGTAGTCCATGGCGGCTGCTCCTGTAATGGCTTCTATGCGTCTGATGCCGGCAGCAACTGCGCTTTCTGAAACCAACTTGAATACGCCAATTTGGTTCGTATTGGACACATGAATACCTCCGCATAACTCGACAGATGGTCCGAATTCAATGACGCGAACGGTGTCGCCATATTTTTCGCCAAAGAGGGCCATTGCACCTTTTTGTTTGGCACTTTCTAGATCGAGTGCACGGTTTTCTATCAGCGGCTGTGCTGCCGCAATGGCGGCATTCACTTGTGCCTCTATGGCGGCAAGTTGTTCGTCAGTTACTTTCGAGAAATGCGAGAAATCAAAACGCAGCGCTTTGTCGGTGACCAAAGATCCTTTTTGCTCGACGTGTGTGCCTAATACACAACGCAGGGCGTGGTGTAGTAGGTGCGTGGCACTGTGGTTTTTGGCGGTGTGTTGTTGCTTGGCCAAATCGATTTGAGCCTCAAAAGTCGCGGTTAAATCTGTGGGTAAGGTTGTGGCCAGATGCACAATAAGGTTATTTTCTTTTTTGGTGTCGAAAATAACAACCCGATCGGTATCATTGAAAAGTACACCGCTATCGCCAATTTGGCCGCCGCCTTCGGCATAGAAAGGCGTTTGATTCAAAACAAGCTGGTAAAACGTTTTGCCCTTTTGGCTCACTTTTCGGTACTTAATGAGCTGCACACTTGCCGCTTTTTGGTCATAGCCAATAAACGTGGTGCTGACATCAGGATGCACTTGCATCCAGTCGTCGGTTTCGATGCTTGTGGCTGCTCTGGAGCGCTCTTTTTGAATTTGTAGCTCTTGTTCAAAGCCCGCTTCGTCAATGCTGAGTCCGTTTTCTCTGGCAATCAGGGAGGTGAGGTCTAGTGGAAAACCGTAAGTGTCGTAGAGTTCAAAGGCAGCAGTACCTGTGATTTGTTTTTTACCAGCAGATTTTACTTGTCCGATGAGATCTTCGATGCGTTTGATACCGAGTTCTAGCGTTCTAAAGAAACTGAGTTCTTCTTCTTTGATTACTTTGTAGATCAGTTCTTTTTGTGAAAGCAGCTCTGTATATGGCGCTCCCATTTGCTCACCGAGCACATTGGAAAGGTCGCACAAGAAAGGCTCTTTAAGCCCAAGCGTTTGGTAACCATAACGAACGGCTCTGCGCAAGATACGACGAATGACATAGCCTGCTCCGTTGTTGGCGGGCAGCTGGCCATCGGCAATAGAGAAGGCAATAGCGCGGATGTGATCGGCAATGACGCGCAAGGCGATGTCGGTCTCTTCTTTTTGACCGTACGGAACACCGGCTTTGCCGGAAATAAATTGAATCAAGGACTGAAAGAGGTCGGTGTCGTAATTGGATTGCTTGCCTTGTAGTGCCATGGCCAAGCGCTCGAGGCCCATACCGGTGTCAACGTGTTTGGATGGAAGCGCTTCTAGGCTGCCGTCGGCTTTGCGGTTGAACTCCATAAAAACGTTGTTCCAGATTTCAATGACCTGCGGATGGTCTGCGTTTACCAACGCCTTACCATCGCCTTTGGCGCGTTCTTCTGGACTGCGCAAATCGACATGGATTTCGGTACAAGGGCCGCAAGGTCCGGTATCGCCCATTTCCCAGAAGTTGTCTTTTTTGGAAGCGAGAATGATGCGGTCGGTGTCGATGTATTTTTGCCAGATTGCAATGCTTTCTTGGTCTTGTGGAACGCCGTCTTTGGCGTCGCCCTCGAAAACGGTGACGTAAAGTTGCTCTTTGGGAATACGGTATACTTCGGTGAGCAGCTCCCAAGCCCAACCGATGGCTTCTGCTTTGAAGTAATCGCCAAAGGACCAATTACCCAACATTTCAAACATGGTGTGGTGATAGGTATCTACACCGACTTCTTCGAGGTCGTTGTGTTTACCAGAAACGCGCAAGCATTTTTGAGAATTGGCCACCCGGCGTTCAGTGGGTGTTTGGTAACCCAAGAAAAAGTCCTTGAATTGGTTCATGCCGGCATTGGTAAACATCAGGGTAGGATCGTTTTTCACGACCATTGGCGCCGAGGAGACGATTTGATGTCCTTTGCTTTGAAAAAAGTCGAAAAATTGTTGTCGAATTGCGGATACAGTCATTTGAATTATCTGAAGCTACAAATTTAGAAAAATGCGCCGAGCTTCACCTATCTTTGTGCAAATAGAAACTATCCATGGAATTCATTTCTGCACAATTACAGACTTATGTGACGCAACATAGCTCAGAAGAATCGGCGCTATTGGCTCAAATTAACCGCGAAACGCATTTAGAAGTATTGCAGCCGCGCATGCTCAGCGGCCATTTTCAAGGGCGTGTACTCAGTATGCTCTCCAAGCTATTAAAGCCCAAAAATATCCTTGAAATTGGTACTTATACAGGTTATTCTGC
>CAZINO010000114.1:0-3079 GCA_964540625.1 uncultured Lishizhenia sp.
GAAATATCAATTGTATTTAGACCGTTCTGTACTTTTTCTTGTCTAAAGACTTGTTTGCCATTGATATCCAGAATAGCAATGTTATTCACGTTTTCAAGGTCTTTCAAGTCTACGAAAAGTAACTCATTGGCCGGATTCGGATAAATCGCAACTTGTGATAAAGGATTATCGTTAAGGCCTGCTCCTGACGTGATATTGATACTGTAGTCTTCGGTTTCACCGTAAGAAGCCGGACCACAGGGCGTAATGGCGCCGTCGGGCTGATACGAAATGCGCACACGCATGCGTACCGTGCCTGTGTATGATGCCAAAGGAATAGTAACGTTAAATACGTTTGACCAACCGGCAGACACCAAAACATAAGCGACTTGTTCGCCTGCGTCATTGAAGTCAAAATCATTGTTGTAATCAATCCAAGCGGCAATTTCGTCGTTGGTGTAAGCCGAAGCTTGTGTGTTGTTGATAATTGCCGGCGTAATGGTGAGTGTGTAGGTGTTGCCTTGCGCCAAGGAAGTGCTCGTGCCTGTAAAGTCAGTGTAGCCGTTATTGCCACAAGTAGAAGTATTGTTAATGGTATTGAAGCTAACGGTGTTGATGTATTCATCACAGACGCCGCTGGCTGTACACGGGCCGGTTACCTGTGCCACAACAATATAATTGTTTTTGGTCTCTACGTCAGAACCCTGGGCATTTGTAGCGGTAAGGCTTACCGTATACTGACCTACGTTGTTAAAGGTAATTTGTGGGTTTTGGCTGCTGGCGTTGGTGCCGCCTGCATAGGCCCAACCCGTTGCAGGGCTTACAGACCAAGCCCAAGATGTTGGAATACCAGTCGATAGGTCTGTAAAATTGACGGTTGTTGCCGGTGTAATGTTAGTTGCACTCGCGGTAAAATTAGCAACTGGAGCAACAGGAGTTGTGGGTGTACATGGATCTGACGAACCGCCAAAAACCAACACGTTGAGGTTGGCAGGGTCGAGCCAAGGCTTAAGTTGCTCTGCAGCAGTGGTGCCGTTGTTGGTCCAGTGGAAGGCCATTTTGCCATATTGATCCGGTGCAGATTGCGCCGTGCAATAAGATGCACCACCAGTGAGGGTGCCAATGATGTTTCCGCTAGCGGCATCAAATAAAGGAGAGCCCGAAGATCCGCCTTCAGTAACGCCATGGCCATTGGCATTGGCCGTCCAGGTTACGCGCCAGTGCGACCCTGTAGCGGAGCCCCATTGGGTAGAGACGGTGTTGCCTGAAAAAGTCGAAATCTTTTTGATGTCGCCAGCTGGATGATGAATGCTGGCTCCGCCTGTGGTTGGGGTTGGGCTGGCATTCCAACCGTTCCAATAGGCATTGAAGTTGGCAGACTTCAAATTCGTTATGACCGTATTTTCGTTGTTGGCGTTGCCCAACTTCACCAAAAGGAAGTCGGAGCCCGAGTTGCCGCCGCCATCTGCTGCATCGGCAATGCGCATGCAGCCTGTTATAAAATAATTAGCCAGCGTGCCAGCTGAGGTTGGATTGGTACAAGTTGGCGCTTCATAACGGAAATAGAATTTCCATTGGTTCATATTAGCTGTAGTTGCATTAACGCCACAGTGTAGGGCCGTTAAAAAGTAAGGTTTGCAATCTTGAGCGGTGTTATTAACCAATGATCCCGAACACCATCCGGCTTGGTTGCCTTCCACAACATAAATGCGTGCCACGCCGCGCTTTTCGTCTTGCCAGGTGTCGCCGACTGGTGAACAATTGACGTTCACCTCGCAC
This sequence comes from uncultured Lishizhenia sp., assembly GCA_964540625.1. GTDB lineage: Bacteria > Bacteroidota > Bacteroidia > Flavobacteriales_D > Crocinitomicaceae > UBA952. Next base: position 1,759 of record CAZINO010000114.1, read on the forward strand.
GGATCAGACTCATTGATTTTTTCTTGACCTCCAAAGCCTGTCGAACGGTAATTGTACATAATGCGATCGATGTAGATTTCGGATGGCGTAGTGTAAGCAGGTTCTGTAAGGGTTAGTACGTGGGTTGTGCCTGCGCACAAAGCTGCATTTTGCATTTGGTGCGCCTCGACGTCGGCGCTTGTGAGCAACGGATGGACGTCCTGACCATATAAGTTTTGAATGCGCAACGTGCTACCGCCGTGCAATACAAAGTGCTCGAATAAATAACTAATGGCCTCTGCTCCTGAAGCCGAAACAATGACCTGCCAAGTGCGGCTTCCGTCGGCATTGGTGGTCCAGTAACCACTATTTTGTGGGCTCAAATGCGTTGGAATGGCTACGCCGATTCGGTAAAGCACGCCTTGTTTGTCGCGCATTTGGTCCTCGACGGCAAGTTCCGTGAGATTCGGTGTTTGAAGTTGAATGGTGGGAATGTTTTTCCCGAGGGTTAGCTTAGAAGTCTGTGAGAGACTTTCTTGGGCCCACACACTGAATTGGAGGCTCAAAATGAGCAATCCATAGCGTAGAATTTTGTGCATAGTTTGAAGAGTTTATAGTAATTTCATCAAAAATAAAATAATTCCTTCAAAAAATAATGTACCGAATCTGTTTAGTTGAAGATGAGCAAAGTTTGCGCGACATGATCGCGCTGAATTTGGAGTTAGAAGGCCATAGCGTAGCCCTTTTTGACGATGGCGCAATAGCACTTAAAGCGTTTGAAGGCCCGATTCATTTTGACTTAGTCATTTTAGACGTCATGTTGCCAAACGTTTCAGGTTTTGATTTATGTAAAGTCTTGCGTCAACATAGCAATGTACCGGTTTTGTTTTTGTCAGCGAAAGGAACCACAGCAGATCGGGTCGCTGGCCTCAAATTAGGCGCCAACGATTACTTGGTCAAGCCTTTCGATCTCGAAGAACTTTTGCTCAAAGTGCAAATCCTCATCAAAGGCTCGGTTCAGCAAGAAAAAAATGCGTCGCTTCAAATTGGCGCTTATGATGTCAACTTCAATACCTTTGAGGTCCGCAACCAGCAAGGCGAATTAGTCCATACCTTTACCAAAAGAGAGGTCCAATTACTCGAGCTTTTTGCTGAAAAGGAAGGCAAGGTCATTTCCCGCAATGAAATCTTAGACCGCCTTTGGGGAACCGAGCAAATCCCTACTTCACGCACCATCGATAATTACATTCTCAATTTCAGAAAACGCTTTGAACCAGACCCCAAAAATCCACATCATTTTCATTCGATTCGTGGTGTGGGGTATAAGTTTGTGAGGGAATAA
>CAZINO010000115.1:0-2967 GCA_964540625.1 uncultured Lishizhenia sp.
AACCCGCCAAAATGTCAGCAAATTGCGCATGGCACTAAAGTTGACCACTGAGCGCTATGGCTAGAAATCGACAAGCAAGTAAAGACCTCAGACGGGCAGCGCTTCCGGGCCTATTGGTTTTGGTGGTCATGTGGCTGAGTTATTGGGCCGACTTTCTTTTTATAACCGACTTTCAGCGCTACGGCTTGCGTGCCCAAAATACCATTGGCCTCAGGGGTATTTTACTGATGCCCTGGATACACGCACACCACGACATCAAGCACATCCTCAACAATAGCCTGCCGATCTTTCTTTTGCTCACGTTGCTTTTTCAGTCTTATCGTGCAATTGCCTGGCGCGTATTTATCATGTCTTGGCTCTTTACCGGTACCCTCTTGTGGTTCATCGGCGGAAGCAACGGCGCCATACACATTGGCATGAGTGGTGTCATTTATGCACTTACAGGTTTTCTCTTTACCTCTGGCGTCTTGCGCAAATATTTGCCGCTGCAAGCGCTGTCGTTGTTCATCGTATTTCTGTATGGCTCCATGATATGGGGCATCTTCCCTACCCAGCCGCGGGTTTCGTGGCAGGGCCACCTCTCAGGGCTCATTGTAGGGGTTGTGTTGGCTTTTATCTACCGCAAACAAGGCCCGCAACGACCTAAATACCAATACGAAATCGAAAAAGAACTCGGTATAGAACCACCTGATTTTGAAGGCGATTTACGCCGCGCACTCGAAGAAGAAGCTGCGCAAAGAGCGGCCGAAGCAGCGCAACTAAGCGAACAAGCCCCCACAATTGTTGTTTACGAATACAAAAAGAACGACTAATTTTAAGGCGTGGAAACAATCAGAAATAAAGTCAAAGAAAGTGGGCTTGTGCAGCTCGACCTCGCTGCCTACAAACCCAAGCTGCCATTGGTTGGCATCGACCTCTCTGAACAACTGTGGCAAGGCCTTGTACTCAAAGAAAAAGATTTTCGAGACTGGATTAAAAACCATAACTGGGCACAATACGCCGGTAATGCGGTCTTCATTCATTGCAGTACCGATGCGATTATCCCGACTTGGGCGTTTATGCTCGTGAGTTCTGCCTTGCAAAAAGAAAATGTGTATAGCCAAGTCGGTTCTGAACTCGAACTCGCCAAAGCGCTCATTCAAGAAGAAATCTGTTCTATAGATCTAGATACCATTCAAGACCAACGCGTCATTATCAAAGGCTGCGCCGACATCCCAGACCCTGCTTTTGCGATGTCTTATTTGGTGCGTTTGCTTCAACCTTATGTCAAAAGCATCATGTACGGTGAGCCGTGCAGTACGGTGCCAATATTTAAAAAATGATCAAAGCATGGCTACACGCGGCGCGCCTCAGAACACTGCCGCTTTCGGTTTCCGGAATCATTGTTGGAACAGGCCTCGCCGGCATTCTCGGTGTCTACGACGGGCAAATTTTTGGGCTCGCCCTGCTCACCACCATTGGTTTTCAGGTGCTCTCCAACTTTGCCAACGACCTCGGCGATAGCCAAAAAGGTACAGACAACGCCCAACGCGTGGGGCCGGCGCGCGCCATTCAAAGCGGCCAATTGAGCGCAGCACAAATGAAAACCGGCATGTGGGTGGTTGGCTTGCTTTCCTTGCTGAGCGCCCTATTGTTAATTAAGGTGAGCATCCCAAATTTATCCTCGGCGGCCATTTACACTTATGTCTTTCTCGCTGTGTTGTGCATAGCCGCAGCTATCACCTACACCGTTGGTAAAAATGCCTACGGCTACCGCGGTCTTGGCGACCTCATGGTGTTTATTTTCTTTGGCTTGGTCAGTGTGATTGGCGTGTTTTTGCTTTACGGCGAAGCTTTTGAGTGGCTTGTGCTTTTTCCGGCCATCAGCATTGGTGCCTGGAGTACGGCTGTTCTGAATCTCAATAACCTCAGGGATATCGACAACGATGCCCAAATGAACAAGCGCACTATGATTGTTAAAATGGGTTTTCAAAAAGGCAAGCTTTACCATGTAGGCCTAATGGCAACGGGCTTGGCTACTTGGTTTTTTACAATTTATTTGTTGGCCATAAGTGCTTATAATTACTATTTATTTTTGGCGCTCCTTCCCTCTTTGGGCTTTGTTTTACACCTCAAAAAAGTACTCGATACGCAAACACCCGCTAGCCTCGATCCCGAACTGAAAAAAGTCGCTTTATTGACCTTCTTTTCAGCCCTACTTTTTGCAATTTTACTTAACTTTGCACCGCATTAAATCAACACACATGAACATCCTTGTATGTATTTCAAAAGCGCCAGACACCACGTCTAAAATTGCCTTTACCAACGGCAACACCCAATTTGACGAAAACGGCGTTCAATATATTGTCAATCCCTACGACGAATGGTACGCCCTCGTGCGCGCACTCGAGCTCAAAGAGGCGCAAGGTGGCAACGTCACCATTATTACCGTAGGCACTGCCACTGACGACGCCGTGATCCGCAAGGCTTTGGCCATTGGTGCCGACGACGCCGTGCGCATCGACGCGCCAGCCACCGACGCCTACTTTACCGCCATGCAAATTGCGGCCTACGCAGAAGGCAAAGGTTTTGACCTCATTCTGACAGGCAAAGAAACCATCGATTACAACGGCTCTCAAGTAGGCGGAATGCTTGCAGAGGCGCTCAACTTGCCTTATATCGCTATTGCCACCAAACTCGACGTTGCGGGCAGCACCATCAGCTGCGAGCGCGAAATCGTGGGCGGCGTGCAAGAAGTCGAAGTTCAGGCCCCTGCCGTTGTGAGTTGTGCCAAAGGAATGGCAGAGCAGCGCATCCCAAACATGCGTGGCATTATGGCGGCGCGCACCAAGCCACTCACCGTTGTAGCTCCGGTTGCCCTTGACGCCCTTACCACTTACAGCAGCTACAGCATGCCTGCCGCTAAATCTTCTGTCAAACTCATCGATCCAAACAACCTCGACGAACTCGTTGCACTCTTGCACAACG
>CAZINO010000116.1:0-2957 GCA_964540625.1 uncultured Lishizhenia sp.
ATAACAAAATGGTGACCCGAACCATAGCGGGTCATGTCAATGTACTGAGATAATGAATAAAATGAAAATAATCTTAACGGTAGCAGCCTTCGTACTTACGGGGGCTCTTCCTGTTTTTGGACAATGTCTTACTTTAACAACAAATAATACGCCAAGTGCGTGTGTTGGTCTTCCAAATGGAAGTATAAATCTTACAGTAGGTGGAGGTTCAGGAAGCTATTCTTTTAACTGGGCAGGTCCAAACGGTTTTAGCGCAACAACAGAAGATATTTCAAACTTAATTGATGGCACCTACACCTGTGTGGTAGTTGATGGCGGCTGTTCAGAAAGCATTACAACCATTTTAGCCTCAACGCAGATCATGACACTTGAAAATGTCAATGTAAATATCAATTGCAATGGAAATAATAATGGTTCAATAACAGCCGTTGTAAGCGATGGCGTAGGACCTTATTCCTATTTATGGTCAAATGGAGCAATAACAGCAGGGATTTCGAATTTGGCACCTGGGCCATATAGCGTATTGGTTACGGATAATAACGGCTGCCAAATTTCTGGTGCATATCTCATCACACAACCTCCAGCCTTACAGATAACCACAACACATACAAATGTGCTTTGTTTCGGTCAGTTCAATGGAACTATAAACACTTCTGTTACCGGCGGAACAGGATCTTATACCTATGCTTGGTCTAATGGTTCGAATAATCAAAACCTCATTAATCTAGATGCCTCGACGTATAACCTCACGGTCTTGGATGCCAATAATTGTTCGGCAACAGCCTCAGTGGTAGTTTCCCAACCTGCTCAACTTACAGCGACTTCAACTCAAACCAATGTCGCCTGTTTTGGACAAAGTACTGGAGCAATCGATGCATCAATCTCAGGTGGTACAGCACCCTTTAATTATAGCTGGAATAGCGGACAACTTACGGAGGATATCTCAGGCCTTGCTCAAGGTAACTATACACTAAGTGTGACAGATGCAAATGGTTGTGCGACGAGTATCACCCGAACAATTACACAGAATGCGCAAATTATGGTCGGGCAAACGGTCAATAATGTGTTGTGTAATGGCCAGAGTAATGGTTCGATAAATATTACGGCAAGTGGTGGGATAACCCCATACAGCTTTTCGTGGGCCGGCCCAAATGCATTTAGTGCTGCAACAGAGGATATTAGTGGTTTGGCCGCAGGGCTTTATTCATTGACACTTACTGATGCATTGGGTTGTAATAGCACGAATAGCTATACTTATAATGTCACACAACCTCAGACACTTAGTCTTTCGCAGACCAACATCGATATTTTGTGTTTTGGTGGAACGGGCAGCATCGATTTAACGGTCACGGGAGGTACTACACCTTATGCGTATAACTGGAGTAATGGCGCCACAACCCAAGACGTAAGTAACTTGTTGGCTGGAGATTATAACGTAACTGTAACGGACAACAAAGGCTGTACGGCCAGCTTAAATGCCATTAATATAGCGACTGCGCCAGCTGCGTTGGCTCTTTCAACTGTCATTACAAACGCCCAATGCTATGGTCAGTTAAGTGGTGCTATCGATTTAACAGTTACCGGTGGTGTTGGCCCTTACACTTACTTTTGGTCAAATGGCCCAACTACCCAAGACATTACTGGTATCAGCGCAGGAAACTATACTGTCTCTGTTACCGACGCCAACAATTGTTTTATTAGCCAGACATTTGTAGTTACAGAACCTGCTTCTGCACTCACCGTTAGCGAAACGCATAATGATGTTGTTTGTGCAGGTACGGCTTCAGGGTCGGTAAACTTAACAGTGAGTGGCGGAACAAGCCCCTACAGTTTTTTGTGGAGTAACGGACTTACCGTTGAGGATCCAACTGCCATCGCAGCTGGAGCTTATACGGTAACAATTACAGATGCCAATTCTTGTACAGGGACTATCAATTTATCAGTCGCTGAATTGTTTGCACCATTATCAGCGAGTACGTCAATTACAAATGTTGCTTGTAATGGTGGTTCAAATGGTTTTATCAATTTGACCGTAAATGGCGGCGCTTCACCTTATACTTACCTTTGGTCTAACGGAGGATTCACGCAAGATATTGGCGGTTTAAGTCAAGGCACTTACAACGTAACTATTACAGATGTCAATGGTTGTCAGGCTACATCTTCAGCAACTGTTGCTCAACCCGCTACGGCTATTTCCGTTTCTGAAACCAATATAGATTTACTTTGCGTTGGATATACAACTGGCTCAGTAAATGCATCCGTAACGGGCGGTACAGCACCGTACACCTTTAGCTGGACCGGTCCTGCAGGATACACTGCCAATACTGAAGATATCTCAAACCTTGGCGTTGGTAATTATACATTAATCGCATTTGATGCTAATAATTGTTCTGATACCGTTGTTGCTTCTATTAATAATCCAGTTGATGGATTAAATATTTCTGCTATTGTATCGAATGTAAGTTGTTACAACGGTGCCGATGGCGCCATTGATCTTACCATTAGTGGCGGTACCCCTGGCTATGTTGTTACCTGGTCTAACGGGTTACAATTACAAGATTTATCTAACCTTACCGATGGCAGTTATACTGTGAGTGTAACAGACAATGCGGGTTGTGTGCTTCAACAAACCTATACGATTACAGAACCAGAAGCGCCTTTGGCTTTTACCTCGAATATTGTTCCGGTTTTGTGTTATGGTGATACTACAGGAGCCGTCACATTAAATGTAACAGGTGGAACAACGCCATATTTCTTTGCGTGGAGTAGTGGCGATACCACTGAGGATATTTATAACTTACCTGCAGGCATTTATTCAGTAACGATTACCGATAACAACGGATGTACGGCAGCATTTAGCGGAAGTGTACTTCAGCCAAATAGCGCCATGAGTGTCACCTTATACCCAACTGCTGCCTTGTGTTTTGGCACGCCAACGGGCAGTATTGATTTGAGTG
>CAZINO010000117.1:0-2895 GCA_964540625.1 uncultured Lishizhenia sp.
CTACGCGGCCTGACGCTTCTCTTTGAAAAGGAGCATAAAGAGGATGGCCACCACCAGCGAATAAGCAGCAAACAAAAGCCAGGCGCCATGCCAGTCGGTTTGTCCACTTTGTAAAATGAAGTATTTACCGATCAGAAAACTACTGCCTACCGTTCCAATGTAAGCGCCAATGCCGTTGGTCATCATGATAAACAAGCCCTGCGCACTCGAGCGAATGCTGCTATCGGTGTTGGCCTCCACAAACATAGAGCCCGAGATCAGGAAAAAATCGAAGGCCATGCCATACACCACACAACTTAATACAATCAAGGCCAGCCCAAAATCGGTAGATCCGTAAGCGAAAAAACCGTAGCGCAAAACCCAAGCAATTAGCGCAAAAAACATCACGTTTTTGATGCCAAAGCGTTTGAGGAAGAAAGGAATGGTCAGGATGAAAATTGTTTCCGATACCTGAGAAATCGAGTAAATGATGGTGGAGTATTTTTCGACGAGCGTACCCTTTGGAAAACTGCTGAGGTAGGCATCTCCGTACATATTAGAGAGCTGTAATGCGGCGCCTAGTAGAATGGAGAAAATGAAAAAGAGTGCCATGCGGTAGTCGGCAAATAACTTGAACGCATTGAGCCCCAATTGCGCTGCCAGCGATGTTTTTTCATTGGTTTTGCCTTGCGGAGGACACGCCGGCAAACTAAAGGCATAAAGTCCTAAAAATAGCGCGCCTAGACCGGCAATATAGAATTGGCCGTCGTTGGCTTTGCTGCCACTGAGGTTGGTCAACCACATTGCGGCAATAAACCCAATGGTACCCCAGACACGTATTTTTGGAAAATCGGTTTGAACCTCAAGGTTGTTCATTTTAAGAATGCGGTACGAAACCGAATTGGATAACGAAATTGAAGGCATGTAGGCCAACATCCCTCCAAAAACAATCCAGTAAAGGAGTTCGTATTCGGCCATTTCTTGAAGAAAAGGCAAACTTGCTTGTAAAGAGGTTAAATTGGGAATCAATAGGATGAACCCTGCGTAAACAAGATGTAATAAGCCGTAGAGCCTTTCGGCGCGCATCCATTTATCTGCAATGATGCCAATCAGAGAAGGCATGAGAATAGATGAAAGTGCGAGTGTCGAAAAAATGGCACCAAACTGCGGAAAGGTCCAACCTTTACCCTCAGTACAATAAGTTCCAATGGTGGTGAGCCAGGCTCCCCAAACAAAAAATTGAAAAAAACTTAAAAGCGTTAATCTAGTTTTGGTGGCGGCGTTTGAGTTCATCGCGGATTTTTGAGGCTAGTTCGTAATCTTCGTTGTCGAGGGCCTCTGCCAATTGGTGTTCTAGCTCTTCTGTGGCGTAGATGTCCCATTCGTTAGGGGCTTGCTCGTCGTGTTCAAAGATATCATTTTCATCGTCAAATGCCTCAAATTCTTCTAAGGTGCTAGGGGCAATGCCGCTCACTTCGTCGAGAATGCTGCCGAGCGTGTAGATGTCTGCATTGAAGCGAACGCCAATGGCAATGGCATCTGAGGTACGCGAATCGATTTCGGTAATGACGCCGTTTTGCTCACAGATGAGTTTGGCAAAAAAGACGCCTTCCTTGAATTTGTAAATCAGGATTTCCTTGATTTGAACGCTAAAAGCTTGGCTAAAAGCCCTGAAGAGGTCGTGGGTGAGGGGCCTTGAGGGTACCATTTTCTCGAGCTCTACTGCAATAGCTTGGGCTTCGAAACCACCGATAACAATAGGGAGCTTGCGCAAGCCGCCCACTTCTTGAAGGGTCAGGACATATGAGCCAGATTGTGTTTGGCTATAAGCGATACCCGTGATGTCTAGGCGGATTTTTTGCATGCGGGAGACGTATACGTAAAGCGGCGTTTAATGTTGCGCTGCTTTGAAACGCTTTACAGCCTCGGTGAAACGCGGAAGTACTTCAAAGGCATCGCCAACAATGCCGTAGTCTGCAGCCTTAAAGAAAGGCGCTTCTGCGTCGGTGTTGATCACGACAATTACTTTTGAACCGTTTACACCCGCAAGGTGCTGAATAGCGCCAGAAATACCGGCTGCAATATAAAGATTGGGGCGAATGGCCACACCAGTTTGCCCGACGTGTTCGTGGTGCGGACGCCAACCGATGTCGGCCACTGGGCGTGAGCAAGCAGTGGCTGCGCCAAGGGCAGTGGCGAGGTCTTCGACGACTCCCCAGTTTTCAGGGCCTTTGAGGCCGCGGCCAGCAGACACAACGAGTTCTGCTTCTGGCAACGGAATAGCGCCTTCTGGTTTTTTGGTAGCCTTGACCACAATACTGCTGCTGCCTGCTTGGCCGTCAAAGGCCTCTACGCTGCAGTTGCCACCAATTTGCTCGGGCTGAATGCTGTTGGGTAACAAAGAAATAATGCGCGTGCTGCTATTGACACGCACGTAGCCAAATGCTTTACCGGAAAACACATTGACTTTAATGCTGCCGTCGGGCTCAGGAAGCGCAACTGCACCAGCCACAAGGCCCGCTTTAAGGCGCACGCTGAGGCGTGGCGCCACGGCCTTGCCGATGAGGTCGTGTGAAAAAATAATGGTGCTTGCACCCACTTTCTGAGCGGCTGCAGCTACTAATTTCACGAGTTGGCTTGGGTCTTGTCCGTCTACGGTGCTATCTTGAAGAACGGTAGAGGCACCATAAGCACCAAGGCTAGCGAGTTGGTCTGCACTGGCTGTTCCGTTGGTGACAACGGCGACGTCGGCGCCTAATTTTTTAGCGTAAGTGACGGTTTCCAAAGCTGCTTTGGACAAACCATTTGCTGAATTGATGTATACGAGATTCATGGGTGTAAAGCTTAGATGACTTTGGCTTCGTTGTGCAAGAGTGCAACGAGTTCGTCGAGGTTGTTTGGATCGATGAGTTTGAC
>CAZINO010000118.1:0-2680 GCA_964540625.1 uncultured Lishizhenia sp.
AAAACACTTGTATCTTCTCGACTGAATTTGCACTGCGCCTCATGGGCGATGTTCAAGAATACTTTATCGCCAACGGCGTTCGCAACTTCTATTCGGTTTCCATTTCAGGTTACCATATTGCCGAAGCTGGCGCCAACCCTATTACCCAATTGGCATTTACGCTTGCAAACGGCTTTACTTACGTTGAGTACTACCTGAGCCGCGGCATGGACATCAATGAATTTGGACCCAACTTATCGTTCTTTTTCTCGAACGGTATCGATCCAGAATATGCGGTCATTGGCCGCGTGGCGCGCCGCGTGTGGGCGAAGGCCCTTGCGCGCAAATACGGCGCAAATGCACGTGCGCAAATGCTCAAGTACCATATCCAGACCTCTGGGCGCTCACTGCATGCGCAAGAAATCGACTTCAACGATATCCGAACCACGCTACAAGCCCTTTACGCCATCTACGACAACTGCAATTCTTTACACACCAACGCCTACGACGAAGCCATCACGACACCTACAGAAGAGTCTGTGCGCCGCGCCATGGCCATTCAGCTGATCATCAACCGCGAACTCGGCTTGGCTAAAAACGAAAACCCGCTTCAAGGGGCGTTTATCATTGAAGAGCTCACCGATTTGGTCGAAGAAGCTGTATTGACCGAATTTGACCGCATTACCGAACGCGGAGGTGTACTCGGCGCCATGGAAACCATGTACCAGCGCTCTAAAATACAAGAAGAGTCTTTGTATTACGAAACCCTCAAACACACCGGCGAATTCCCGATTATTGGCGTCAATACTTTCTTGAGTTCAAAAGGCTCCCCGACCGTTTTACCAAAAGAGGTCATTCGGGCTACTGAAGAAGAAAAGCAATACCAAATTCAAATGCTCGCTAACTTGCACCAAGCGCAAGCAGAGGCTGCAAATGCAGGCATTTCAAAAGTACAAGAAGCGGCAATTCAGAATAAAAACATTTTCGAAGAGCTCATGGAAACCTGTAAGGTGGCCTCGCTAGGCCAGGTAACCGGCGCTTTGTTTGAAGTGGGTGGGCAGTACCGCAGAAATATGTAAACATGGATGCGCAACTCCTTTCCAAGTTTGAGCAACAGCTTGCGCTCAAAAAACAACATTTTTCCGAGGAGAAAAGAAAGGTGCTGCAAACCGCTTTACAGACGCAATATAAAAACATAAACACCTCCAAAGCGGTAAAAAACAACTTAAATGCACTTGCGCAAAGCAATGCATTCACCGTAACCACAGGCCATCAATTGTGCCTTATGACGGGCCCGTTGTATTTTATTTACAAGCTATTACACGTCATCAAGCTCAGCGAAGACCTAAACAAAGCTTTTCCATCCGAACATTTTATTCCTGTGTACTGGATGGCTTCCGAGGACCACGATTTTGATGAAATCAGAAGCTTTTTATTGTTCGGCCAAAAATGGACTTGGGAGAGCGATCAAAAAGGAGCAGTCGGAAGATTTGAAACCGCTGATTTAGTCCCTTTACTAGCCGAATTGCACCAAAAATTTCAAAACCAACCCGATAGCGAGATTCATGGTTTATTGGAAAAATTAAAAACGGCTCCGTTCGCAAAGGGCTTTTTTGAATTTGTGCATGAACTCTTCTCTATTTATGGGCTCGTTGTCATCGATGCCGACAACCCACAATTGAAAGAGAGCGCTTGGCCAATTTGGGAGAAAGATTTGTACACCAACGATGTCCATAATGCCGTCATTGATCAAACCCAAGCACTTAAAGAGCAAGGACTCAATACACCAATTGAGAGTAAAGAATCAAATCTTTTTATTCTCGACATCGGGAAAAGAGAAAGAATTGAAAAAATAGGACCAATTCAATTTGAAAAAGAAGACAGTTTCCAATTATCACCAAATGTTGTTTTGAGGCCTCTTTATCAAGAATGGATTTTACCGAACTTGGCATATATTGGCGGCCCGAGCGAAATCGCTTATTGGCAGCAACTTCCATTAGCCTTTGAAACACTTGCGTTGCCTTTTCCATTGACCTTGCAACGCGCCGGAGGAATTTTAATTCAACAAAAAGATGTGGAGCTCATCCAAAAACTTGGTTTTGAACAACAAGATTTTTTAGCCGATAAAGCTGCACTCAAAGAACGCTACCTCAAACAAGCCGGGGATCAAGAACCCAATTATGGTCAATTGGATGCATTTTGGAATGGCTATAAGTCCGCTTTTCTAAAAATTGTTACCGACGAATTACCACAAGAGACAAAAATGGTGGAGGCTGAACTGACACGCATTCATAAACAAATCGAGGGGCTCGAACAGCGTTTCGAAAAGGCGCGCAAAACCAAATACGACAAAGCGCTCAAACAAATCGAGCAACTTTCTGACAAAATTCAGCCAAAAGGCCAACTTCAAGAGCGCACCTTGAATATCTTAAATTTTTGCCCCGACGGCCAGCTCTCACAGCGCATCGCGCAAATCTATGACCAACTTAACCCCTACTCTGAAGAAAAACAGTGGTTCGTGGTATCGTAATTGAAAAATCACGACCTTTGTGTCAAATGGACAATATGGCTCAGAATAATATCCGCGAAGTGCTCGCCAAACACCCAACTATACCTGTTGTAACTTTTAACAGCCCCGACGAAGTTGTTCCAAAAATGGAGGCGCTCATGGCACGTGGCATTTTCTGCATTGAAATCACGC
>CAZINO010000119.1:0-2611 GCA_964540625.1 uncultured Lishizhenia sp.
AGCGTCTGTGAATTGAATAGATTGGTCTCCAACTTGAATGATATCAGGAGAAAAATCAAAGGCTGCAATTGGTGAATCCACTACGGTGATGTAGTTACTCAACGTAAGGCTATCCGAACAGCCCGCAGCGGAGTTTACTATTAAGGTGATATCAAAAACGCCAGGTGCGTTAGGAGAAAATGTGATATTTGTCTGATTGGATGTCGCTTGTCCATTTAATAGCCAGGTAGAATTTAGTCCTACTAGTGGCATACTTTGGTTGGTCAAGGTAAGTACTTCGTTCGAACAGAGAACTGTATCTGAAGCAATAAAATCTGCTACCGGTTGAGGATTGACCAAAATATACATACAATCGGTTAGGGTGTCTCCATTCGCATCGGTGACGGTAAGACATGCCAAACCACTCGAACTTGGATTAAAACTAAATGCTTGTTGCTGACTAACCACTTGACCTTCGAAGGTCCAAGCATAAGTAAATGGCCCTACACCGTCAGTATTTGTCAGAAGTGTTGGACTAACAAACGCACCATTACATATACTTGTATCATTTGAAATCGTAATATCCCAGCTTGGAATGTTCACAAATGGATCTGTACAACAGGTTCCGCCTTCTGTAAGATCATATATTTCAGTGGTCCAGCAATTATAGGAGGTATGATGAAAACGTAGGTTACCTCCAAAGGCATTTATAAAATAGGCGACAGTCTCGTCTGGTGTGTTGCCGCCACCAGCCCAATAAAGGGTATCGCATTGGCCGCTGACGCCCACCATTAGACCGCTTTGATATGCCTGACCGTTTTGATGGTCGGGGAAGTATCCGAGGGGAGGGGCGGTTAAAATCTGAACCAAAGAAGGGTTCACACCTGATATACTTGTAGTGATGTTTCCCAGCCCGCAATGGTTGTTATTTTGACTAGAATTGAACCCGGCGTAGAGTACTTCGGTTATGTTTCCTATAAAAGGACCTGTAATATTTACAATGACTGGTTCATAGGTAGAAATACCAATCTTTAAATTCGGAATATTCTCGTCACAATTGATGTTTAGGGTGCCGCCGTCGTAATTAGAGTAAATTACTACGTTTCCATTTTGATTACAAATGGGAGAAGTATTCACGGTAGGTTGATTATTATTGTAAAGGAGGAACCACTGGTGTGTCATGCCAGATGGAGGAACGCCAGCAGATCCGGAAGAGGATGGAAACAAGCAATTAGAATTGACGCTTGTCCCAAATTGCTGAGGCACCCATGACCCTCCGTTATTTACCTGGATGTTTTGGAAATTTGTTCCAGCGTTTCCAGTACCTATGCGTATGCCAATTTCGATGGTGCTCTGAGCCGTATTTACCGAGGAGAAATCGCCATAAACAAAATCAATTGACGGCAAAATCCAAGAAGTAAAATTTAGTTTGGCCTGAAAAGAAAATGACTCACCTTGCATCCCCACACGGCGCACATTGCTCCATTGAATAATGATGCTTGTTGGCGCATTATTAAAACCATTTACAATTTGATAACTTATTCTTGCGTTGTTATTGGCACTCTCTAAATTGCAAGCAAATGGGGCAATGACTGGTGTTCCGGGTGGCTGAGAAATGGGGTTGTAATTCGTCGTGCTTGCAGCTTGACCTAAGGTGAGAAAACCGTTGGTACTCACAAAAAGCGTGTTGTAAGCCTGACCGCCTATGGTAAAAGGAACAATTGGAATTGCACTGGAAACTTGGTCATCAAAATTTTGAGTAAATAATGGAACATCGTTGAATAAGCTGTTATAAACATTGAGTTGCTGATTTGAATATTGAAACTCAAGTTGCTGATTCCAAGAGATAAAGCTGATCAGTAAAACGATTAATAAAAAACATATTCTCATAAGAACAAATTTCCTCTCAAACAAATGAAACAATAAAAAGTTCCGTTCAAACAATTCTTGTTGATGAGCTCTATTTCACATCAACCCATTCTTTTAGAGTGCATTACTCATTCTTGTAAACCGCATCAAACCGCTGTTCATAGTCCTTTATTTCAGTATGCATCCATTTATCCCAAAAGGTGAAATAAAGACCGTAGTTACCATTAAACTGTTCGTGGTGCATGTTGTGATGTGTGGAGGCAGTTTTATATTTCAAAAAGGGCAAGCGAACCCAATTCTTTGGATAAATCTCATAACCCAAGTGCCCAAGCACATTATTAAGTAAATCAAGAATTTGCCAAAGGAATAAAATGGGCCAGTATATCGGAATGAGCATCGGAAGAATAAGAAATGGCAAGAATTCTATTAAGTTTTCCAAGGGATGAAAAGCAAAAATGGTTAGGGGAGATGGATCCGTGCTTTTGTGGTGGGTTTTGTGCACCCAACGGTAGATTTTCGGATGATGCATCCAGCGGTGTGTCCAATAAAAGTAGGTATCAGTAAAGAACAGTAGAGCGAATAACTGAACACCTCCCCAGATGAGACTGTAGGCATTAAAATCCCAATACAATTTCATGTATCCTAATTGATCGAGCAGCGTAATCAATGCTGTCAGAAAACCAGCCAGTAGAATAGAACCGAAAGAAAATAAAATATCGTGACTGAAAAAATGCTTGCGCTGCTCACTTTTGGGTTGAATTCT
>CAZINO010000120.1:0-2594 GCA_964540625.1 uncultured Lishizhenia sp.
TAGATCTCTTGGGTCGCTTCGTCGATAATCAGCTCGAAGGTGGCGCCGTCAGGGATAATTGGTGAGTTCCAATGCGGTAGGTTTTTCCATTGGATTACAAACTTACTATTTGGTGAAGTACCCACTTGTTGGTAATAAACCCCACCACTACCTACTGGGTAAGCGGTGTATAATTGCTGAATGTAAGGATACAAGCCGTTACCCGCGTCCATGACGTAATTCAATGCGCCAGTCAAGGTTCCTAACTTAACACCGCCCGTTGCACCAATGGTCATGGTTGTAAATAAATTCCCCTGGTATAAAAGCGGAAACGGAAGGGTCACACCCGTTTCTCCGAGGTAAGCAAGGTTTGTATTGGTGGCACCTGGGTTAGATGAAATGTCAATAAAACCAGTTGTAGGGCATTCGTTGTCCCAGGTAATGTATTGACCTTGGTTGTACGTATTCCATGATACCGAAGGAGTCCAATACGAAGAGTCTCCGGGTGTACAAATTGCTCTTATGTAAGCTTGATAAAAGCTATACGGCGTGAGATTTGGAATGGTATATGGGTGATTGGTTACGGTAATTGTTGTTCCTGTTCCGAGTGCAAACCCTTGCGGACCATACTGGATCTGCCAAGTCGTTTCTGAGCCACCCGGCGTCCAATCAAGTGTTGCGTCGTTTAAAGTGGAACTCACTACGTTGGGTGCTGTAGGTTGAGGGCAAGTTGGCGGAGCGGCAATTTGCACAAAATAATCTTCGGTTTCTCCCCAAGTGTAGGTGCCGCAAGGGTTTACACCTGTTGTCAAGGTTGTTTCCACATTGACCACGCGCATGCGGGTAATTCCTTGCACGGCAGTTGTTGGAACAGCGACAACGCCAGTCTCGATGTGCGGGCCATTTGTTGCCGCAGTTGACGTATACACCAATTCTCCTGGATCGGTAAACAAGCCGTTTTGATTGAAGTCTATCCAAGCTTTTGTCCAGTTATTGTAATTTCCATTACAGGTCCCGATTTCGACTGAAAAAGGATAGAATACACCAGGTGCTAAAATAGGTGCAGCAACCGATGTCGTAAAGTTCGAATATTGACTTGCAACAGAACCTGGACCTGGCGCAGCTACACCGCAAGTTGAACTGTTGTTAAGTGTACTAAGTGTTACATTCAGAATTTCTTCATCGGCGGTGCTTGTGGCGCCGCTTGTACAGTAACAATTCACAAAACTACTTGTGGTCACTAGTAAAGGTGTTGATATAGACGAGCTCGAAGTTGCAGCACAAGTAACAATACACTGGTACCAAGTATCCACGGTTTGTGTTGCTGAATAACCAGGTGTGTTGGCGCCGGTAATATTGGTCCATGGACCGGTTGCACTAGGCGCCGACTGCCATTGGTAGGTAAGTCCTGAAGTAAAGGTGGCGTTGGCCATAGAGAGCGTGAACGGGACCGATGGACAAACCGGATTGATAGCGGTTGAAGTGACGCCGGCATTAGGGGTGCCTGTACATGCTGTTCCAGAGATAAAAGTGATGCCTCCAACCAAACCGCGCGGATAATTCACCGGCGTAGCAGGATAAGCACCACCGGCCCAACCAATGCCATCGCCTGTGATTATATTTACACCCCCGGCTGAAAAGGTATTTTGGCCAGCACCATTAGTTAACGTCATGTACTGAATGGTCGTGCCTGAAAAAGCCAACTGATAAGTGGCTCCGGCCGGAACAATCAGGTTTAGATTCGTTAAGGCAGGAACAATACCATTTGTTGTATTGGAATTCACAACGCCTGTAGCTACAGGCAACCACCCGTTTTGATTAGCGCCTACAATACCGTGATCCCATGGAGTGGTGTTGTCAAAAAGAGGCGTCGTGCGATATAATAACTGCAAGTTATTTGCCGCATTTGTTCCTAAATGACAATTTACACCTGTGATAATGATGTCATTGGCATTGGTATTCTGTACGTTAAAAATAATAGAGCTTGCACCATTATTGTTAGTGTGTGTCGTGTTCAATGTTATTTGAGCACTTAACATAGAGCTCAAGAGCAGCGCTAAAACACTGAATAAACCTTTCATATTCGATTTCATTTCTTTCTTTTTTTGAAATTATTGAACAGCAACTCTTTCGATGACGCTCAAGCCATTCAGTTGAATTTTTACAATGTAAAGCCCTTTCGGGTAAGCTGATAAATCCAAGGTTGTGGCCTGCTCCAGCGTATGACTTTCGAGGGTTTTACCATTCAGATCCTGTAACTCCAATGCGGCTAATCCGCTTTGCGTTTTGCTTATATACAATAAGCTAGCTGTTGGATTAGGATACATCGATAAGCCCATTTGGTTTTCGGCAACAGCGGCTGTGAAATCACAAGAACCGTCTACTATCACCAATACATTGGAGGTATCGCTCGGGCAAACCGGACTAGTCACGATGTAATCATAATTGAACTGACCTGCTATTGCACCAGAAGTGTCTTGGGCTGTTGGCAACGCATTATTGCTTGCGTTATACCAAGTGCCATTGGCGTCGATATTTCCTGATAAGCCATTCCACAATACAAACGGCTCATTGAGGCAAACAGTGATACTTCCGTCTTGGCCAGCGCTCGGTGC
>CAZINO010000121.1:0-2475 GCA_964540625.1 uncultured Lishizhenia sp.
AAAGAGATGGCCGATCAGCTCGAAAACCTCGACTCCGACGACGCCGCCGACATCTTAAGTGAACTCCCCGATGACAAAATTCAGGAGGTCATCTCTCAGATGGAAGACGACGAAGCCGCCGAGGACATCGTTGACCTTCTCAATTACGACGACGACACCGCAGGGGGTCTGATGCAAAAAGAGTTCTTTCAGGCCAATGTAGACTGGCCGGTAAATCAGGCAATTATAGAACTGCGCAAACAAGCAGCCGACGTCGAAAAAGTCTACAATATTTTTGTGGTTGACGACGACGAACATTTGCTAGGTGTGCTCTCGCTCAAACGTCTGTTATTTGCCAACGCACGCACCAAAATTGGCAGTATTTACCAAAGCAAAAAAATCATTTCTGTCAAGACGAGCGATTCCGCCGAATTGGTCTCTAAAGTCATGGAGAAATACGACCTCGTGTCGGTGCCGGTAGTTGACTACCAGAACAAACTTGTAGGTCGCATTACCCTCGACGACGTCGTGGACTACATCAAAGAAGAAGCCGACAAAGACTTCCAAATGGCAACGGGTATTTCGGATAAAGTAGACTCCGATGCCGCTATTTGGAGGGTCAGTTTTTCGCGCTTACCTTGGCTTATTATTGCCATGTTTGGCGGCACTATTGGTGCTAAAGTCATTTCCAATTTTGAAGACAGCATTACAGCCATTCCAGCTATGGCTTTCTTCATTCCGCTGATTACCGCAATGGGTGGTAATGTTGGTGTGCAATCTTCGGCTATTGTTGTGCAGTCCTTAGCCCGAGGAGACAAAGACCTGGGCAGAATTTTACCCAAATTGATCAGGGAAGGCAGTGTTGGATTGATGAACGGCCTCATTTTATCGAGCCTCATCTTCTTGGTAGCTACGGTATTTGTAAATATGCATTTAGGGGTGGTTGTGAGTTTATCCTTATTTACGGTCATCTTATTTGCCGCCATTTTTGGAACCTTATTTCCAATGATGTTGCATCGTTACAAAATTGACCCCGCACTCGCCATTGGACCTTTTGTGACCACCCTCAACGACGTCATTGGCATCTTCATTTATTTCTCTATCGGCTTGTTATTAATATAATGACACAAAAGCTCGGCCTCAAAGAAAACTGGCAACAATTTAGTTTACTTGTTATGGTCAACGCGTTTGTGGGCGGCATGGTCGGAATGGAGCGCAGCATTCTGCCCAATTTAGCCGAAAACGAATTTCATTTAGCTGCCAAAACAGCCATCCTCTCTTTCATCGTGGTATTTGGAATCACCAAGGCGCTCACCAATTATTTTGCTGGAACACTCGCCAACAAATTTGGCCGTAAGAACTTACTTATTTACGGTTGGTTATTTGCCCTCCCTGTTCCGCTGATCTTGATTTACGCACCCAATTGGTCTTGGATTATCATTGCCAATGTTTTTCTGGGCATCAATCAAGGCTTGGCTTGGAGTAGTACTGTAGTCATGAAAATTGACCTCGTTGGGCCAAAAAATCGCGGTTTGGCAATGGGTATCAATGAAGCTGCAGGCTATCTGGCGGTTGGCGCAGTTGCTTACTTGAGTGCCAGTTTTGCCAATCAGTACGGTTTGCGCCCGTACCCATTTTACATCGGCATCCTACTTTCCATTCTTGGGCTGCTTACCAGTATTTTTTTCATCAAAGACACCCGCGGTTTTGTTCAAATAGAAAGTGAAAAGAGCAGTATACCTTTACTTACCAACGTTCTAAAGGAAACGACATGGAAAAACCCTAATTTGGGAAGTATCAGTCAAGGCGGTTTGATCAATAACCTCAATGACGGCATGATTTGGGGTTTGTTCCCAATCTTGCTGCTCAGCAAAGGATTTTCGGCTAGCGAACTTGCAACGATTATTGCCATTTACCCCAGTGTTTGGGGCTTAAGTCAGCTTTTCACAGGCAAACTTGCCGACCATTTTGCAAAAAAAGCACTCCTGTTTTGGGGAATGTTTGTGCAAGGACTTGCCATTCTCGGATTGGTTTGGGCACAATCCTTCTTTGCTTTTGCCGCTTTGAGTGTCGTGCTTGGGCTGGGTACAGCAGTGGTCTACCCTACTTTTCTTGCTGCAATAGCAGACAACACCCACCCCAGCCAGCGCGCCCAAAGCATTGGCGTGTATCGCCTCTGGCGAGACCTCGGCTATGCCGTTGGCGCCTTGCTCACTGGCATCCTTGCCGACATTTGGTCTTTAGACACCGCCATTTATGCGATAGGTTTATTGACGATCTTTTCCGCACTCGTCATCCTCGTTCGAATGAGGCCCGTTTCCTAGAATCAAAAAAGCTTTGTATCTTTGCACTCCACTAAAAACCTGGAGAGGTGTCCGAGTGGTTGAAGGAGCACGCCTGGAAAGTGTGTATAGGCCTAAAGCTTATCGAGGGTTCGAATCCCTCTCTCTCCGCCAAAGAATTCAAAAGCTAGCCGAAAGGCTGGCTTTTTTGTTT
>CAZINO010000122.1:0-2392 GCA_964540625.1 uncultured Lishizhenia sp.
GCATCTATCGATGATATCCTGAATTCTGATTTTGAATTATTGATTTATCCTAACCCGAGCCAAGATCAAGTTCAAATTACTTTTTCTGCACTTCAAATAGAACCTTATGAAATCCTATTGATCGATGCAAGCGGAACGGTAGTTGTTCAAAAAAGGGGGATGACCAATAACGGTGAAAACCACGTTGAACTTCAAATAGAAAACTTGCCAAGTGCTGCGTATCATTTTTTGGTTAAAGTAGGAAAGTCAACTGCAAATCAAGGATTTATAAAGATTGATTAATGCAGAAATGAAATTGTTCCTCTCTTTCATTTTCAGTATTTTCTTAACTCAAGTTGTAGTTGCGCAAATACCCCAGCCAGCTTTCAACAATGCTTTTCTTCAAGATGAAGTTGCTGCCGTTTATATTGACATCTCTCCGGATTCGTTGAACCTTTTATTAGGCGACAGCCTCTATGCAGCCCATGAGTTTATGGCCACGGTTACCTATCAAAGTGCCAATTTTACCACTACGATTGACAGCATAGGTTTTAGAGCACGCGGGAATACCTCCTTGGCATCACAGAAGAAATCTTTCAAGGTGGATTTCAACCGCTTTGTTTCAACTCAGAAATTTCAGGGTTTAGAAGAAATGAACCTGAACGGTGAACACAACGATGTTTCGATTCTAAGATCTTTTTTGTCTCATCATTTGTTGCGTTCTGCTGGCCTTGCGGCTGCTCGAACGAGCTATGTAAAACTCTACATAAACAATGCCTATAAAGGATTATATATCAACGTAGAACATCTGGATGACGAATTTCTTGATTTGCGTTTCCCGGGTCAGTCGAACGGCAACTTGTGGAAATGCGCCTACGGTGCAGATTTAACATGGTGGGGAGCAAACCCGAGCAATTACCAACAGGTTTATGAACTTAAAACCAATAAAGACAGCTCCGATTACACGGCATTGCTGAATTTTATAAATGTGCTGAACAACGTTCCGGCAACCTATTTTCCTTGTGCCATTCAAGAAGTTTTTGATGTCGATTTGTTTTTACGAAATATTGCGCTAGAAATATTAATGGGCCAGTGGGATGGTTATGCCTATAACAAGAATAATTACTACCTCTACCAACGCGAGGGCGATGGCAAGATCGTATTTTTATCCTACGACCTCGACAACACTTATGGAATCGATTGGTTTAATATCAATTGGGCACAGCGCAATATTTATGCGTGGTCTCCATCGAATCAGGCTAGGCCGTTGTACACCAAATTAATGGCTAACCCTTATTTTAAGGATCGTTTCACCTACCATATGTTGGATTTGCTCAATACCATATGGAATGTCAATAGCTTGCAGCTCTTGCTCGAACAAGAGCAACAACTCATTGCTCCAGCTGCCCTAGAAGACGATTACAAAGGATTGGATTATGGCTTTACCGATCAAGATTTTTTGAATGCCTTACAACAAACATGGGGAGCACATGTCAAGAGCGGGATTATACCCTACTTGCAGAATAGAAAAGCCAGCGCAATTGCGCAATTGAGTCCTTACCTGGCATTGCCAAATCCTTGCACGGTTGGTATTGAAGTGCTCGATGCGCCGCAGGGTCAACTTATTTTTGTGACTGATATATTAGGCCGTGTTATTGATCCAGCGGCCAAAAATTGTTTAAAAATCCTGAACTTTGAAAATGGAACCCAACAACGCGTTTATGAAATGGAATAACCTTTTTTTGATCTTTTTATTTTTTGGTGCTTTTCGTGCACAAGTGCTTCAACACGTTGAACCCGCCAACTGGTGGGTAGGAATGGAACACCACCAAGTTCAGGTCTTATTGCATGGTCAAGAAATTGCCAAGTATAAGGTAGAGGTATCTGGCCTTCAAATAATAGAGGAAATCAGGACCGAGAATCCAAATTATATTTTTCTGACACTTGAAACAGCACAGAAAGTGGCGGGGACTTATCCAATCCGACTAATGGACAAAAAGAAAGAAGTCGCGCGCCATGATTTTAAACTCGAATCACGCGTTGCAAACAGTAAGTTTCGCAATAGTTTTACGAGTGCTGATGTGATTTACTTACTGATGCCAGATCGTTTTGCCAACGGTGATCCAACGAATGATGCTGTTCTCGGAATGAAAGAGCAAGCGAATCCTACTTTACCTGGCGGGCGCCATGGTGGGGACCTCAAAGGCGTGAATGATCGTCTTCAATATATCAAAGAATTAGGAGCAACCACTATTTGGATGACACCATTTTTAGAGGACAACGAACCGACCTATTCATATCACGGTTATGCGCAATCCGATTTGTATAAGGTGGATCCACGCTATGGCACCAACGAAAGTTTCAGGGCACTTGTTGAAAATGCACATCAACTGGGCTTGAAAGTCATTAAAGA
>CAZINO010000123.1:0-2279 GCA_964540625.1 uncultured Lishizhenia sp.
GCCGCATTAAAAAAATAACTTTCTTGGTAAATGCGGCCCCTGTAATAATACAACAATGGGTCCGGAACCTGCTGATTTCCGAGTACGACATCAAAGTACTTTGCAGCTGCAAAGTGATTTTCTGTTTCAAAAATGCAAACGCCGTAACGGTAATTGAATGTTGGGTTTTGTTGGTCCTTGGCCAAGAGTTGGCGGTAGTCAATAAGTGCTGTACCATATGCTTTCTTGGAAAATGCTTGATCAGCACGTTTCTCAACACTAGATTGGTTTTGTGCAAAGTAGGCTTGGTTTTGCAAAAGCAAAACAACTAAAGAAATGAAAAAAGAAATAAATTTCTGATACACAATGCAAGGTACAACCTATGCTTTTACGCTTTTTTTGAAAAAAGGTTCATGCGGTTTTCGGTGCCCTTCAAAAGACGGTCAATATTTTTTCTGTGCGCCCAAATCACCAATACACCCAAGACCACCGTGAAAATAATCATGATGCGGGTATCATCGTGTATAAAGAAATAGGACACAATTGGGAAGCACAGCGCAGAGATGATAGCGCCAAGTGATACGTAACGCGTGGTGAGGAACACCACTAAAAAAATACTGAGGCACACCGCTGCGGCTGGTGGATTAATCCCAAGAACAATTCCGAGAGAAGTTGCAACCCCTTTTCCACCTCGAAAATTGGCAAATACGGGGAAGACATGGCCAAAAACAGCAGTAAAACCTGCAATCAGCTGCAAAATAAGGAGTTCATCTTTGTATCCCCAAAAGAACGATTCTGGAAAATAAAGAGGCAGATTAGCAGCAAGTGTACCTTTGAGTACATCGATGATCAGGACGGTCCAGCCG
Organism: uncultured Lishizhenia sp.; assembly: GCA_964540625.1. Taxonomy (GTDB): domain Bacteria; phylum Bacteroidota; class Bacteroidia; order Flavobacteriales_D; family Crocinitomicaceae; genus UBA952. The sequence goes on from CAZINO010000123.1 coordinate 846, forward strand.
GCTCGCTTACCCAATACGCGAAACGTATTTGTTGCACCGGCATTGTGGCTGCCGTGTTCACGGATATCAATTCCTTTGGTGGTTCGACCCAACCAAATTGCAGTTGGTATTGAACCTAAAATATAAGCGCCAAAGCATACAAAAACAAGCAACATTTGGTTATTTATTTAAAGTAATGGAACGCAATTTAGCTAAAATTACTGATGCAGCTTGTTCGTCTGTGGTCTGATAATTAAAGTTCTTGGTCTTTCTTTTGTCTGGTTTGAGCCCATCTATTGCGGCCATCATTTTAACATTTGACGCGAATACCGCTAAATTGCCATCTTTCTTATCTTGCGCATATTCAAACACATAACGCGTTCCGTCAAAGGCTTCTAAAGACCAATAAAATCCAGGTGTAGCATCTTGACCAAAACGTTGGATGTATGCTTGTGTAAAAGTGAGCGGCTGCGCTATGGCTGTTCCGTTGATGGCAATGAGTCCAACCTGCTGTTGTTGACTCAGGAGTCCTTTATCTTGTTTTTTAGCGCTCGGTTTGTCGCTACCAAAGGTTTCGAGTACGATGCCACTAATGATAATAGATTGAGAGAGTGAACTTGGCATTTTCTTCAATTTTTCTTCGTCAAAATCTTTGAAAACTTCTTGGGCATCCTTTGGATTCGACCATGCAATCAAACTTGTTTGCAGCGCATCTATTGGCTTTTTGATATTGTATTCAGGCGCACCCTCGTTGGCTTTGAATTGATCTGACATCGCGGCAAATACAGCGTTATCCAAAGGCATCGTAATTTTTGCATTCGCAGCTATTCGCGTGCGTTTGAGTTCACGGTCATAACTGATTTTACCATACAGGTCTAGGTTGATTTCGGTCGTTTGGATGCCGAGGGAAATCTGGCCATAGCCTTGTAAGTTGCAATTTTCAATATCGAGAACCAACAAATTGGAGATAGTATCGGTTCTAAGTAAACGTGCTTTTGAACCGACTTCAAAGCGTTTATTTTGTTCGTCGTACTGCAAATAACCAGAAACACCAAATAAATTCGGGTCTTCAGGACCTTCTTTCACAGAAAGGAAAGCCGGATAAATGCGCAAGCTATCACTGCGTTCGGTGTTGCGCCATAAAAAACCAAGCGCCAAGCTCCTACCCTTAGCATCAGTAGGCTGCTGTGGTATTGGTATCTGAATTTGGTCGGCGTAAATGGTATCCTTGAAACTCATCCAGGATTTATCGTATTGACAAGGGTGTGCCAGTTTTGTTGAGCCCTCTAAAATGAGTCCTTTGTTGGATGCCTCGATTTGAACCTTACCGAAATAGGCAAATTCAGCACTGAGCCTGAAATCTTGAACCTCTGAGATTTCTCCTTTGGCTACCGTTTTGGTTTGTACGTATGCAATTGTATTCATCCGAATGGTGCTTTTGGTGCTATCGCGATC
>CAZINO010000124.1:0-2184 GCA_964540625.1 uncultured Lishizhenia sp.
GATTGGAATTCTCAGTTGAAATTGGATTTCCATTTGAAATTGGATTCTCATTCGAAACCGGGTTCTCGTTAGAGATTGGGTTTTCTTGCGCTACGTTATTTTGATTGGAATTCGAATTCTCATTTGAAACCGGGTTCTCGTTCGAATTCAACTTCGACTTCACTTGCGCCGCAAAAACTTCTTGTTGCGCATATTCTGCAACTAATTCGTCATAACTGGCCTGCAAACTTGCATTTGGCAAGGCTTGTTTCTCAGCATTTTCTATAAATTGATCGATGCGTTCTGGTTGATCGAAAATGGCCAGTGTGGCAACCTGTTCAGCACGCTTTTCGGTGATTTGTTGGCTTAAACGATTTAAATCTTGTTGTTGGACCTGTAATTGCTGAATACGGGCTTGGGTCTGGGCCTGTTCTTTTTTGGACTGCAACGGCAGATCGGTCTGTAACTGTTTGATTTGCTGATTTAATTGACCGATTTGATTTTGAATAGCCGTTTCTTCTTTAATGGTTTGACGGAGTTGTAAATCAAGTGTGCTTTGGGCAGCCTGAAGCGCACTTTGGCCATCAAAAGCTGCAATTTGTAGATACTGCTTGATTTGTGGGCGCTGTCCTGACCAATTCGCAATTAATCCCGAAGTATCGTTTTGCAATAAAAAAGCTTGATTGTTTTCATTGATTTCTTGCAATTTTTCCAACAAGACTAAATCGGGGATATTCGCCGCTTGATTGATGGCTATCCATTTTTTCGCTAGTTCCAATCCGGCTTCAACCTTTTTGAGTTCCGTTTGAAGATCAAGAATGATTTCTTGACTATCACCAGAAGAGATGGCTTTATTTAAAGCCACTAAAATGCTTTCGCGCGCACTGAGTTGCTGCTGAAAATCTTGACGCAACAGCTCCATGAGTCGGACTTGATTTTCAAGACTGACCTCAGCGGCCAACAATGAATCGGTGAGCGCCGCAATAAACGCCGCGGTATCCTTTACCTGCATACCCCATTCCTTTTCAAATGAAGCAGCTACAGCAGTTCCTGGTTTTGAAGAAAGGCTTCCAATTTGAAGAAGTTGCCCCCGCGCCGCTGTAAACTGCATTTTCGACAGCTGCGCCATTTGCTGCTCGGGATCGGCCTCGATTAATAAATTACGTACTTGCCACTGCTCTTTTCCGAATTCATCGGCAAAATAACGGATTTGTTGTTGGAGGGTGGTCTGATTTTTCAAGTTGGGTACTTCAAAACGCGTCGTGTATATTTTTGAAGCCCCATCTACTTTCACTTCGAGTAAATACGTTCCTTTTTGCTGGATTGCAACCTGATAAGCACCATCTTCATTACTTAAAAATGGCCCAAATACAGCTCCGCTTTCAAGGTCTGTAAATTGCAAACTGAGGCTCTTCGATTGCGGAAGTAAATCGTTGAGGAAATCACCGGCAAATACAAAAGTAGGTTTCAAGGCTTGAATGGCGTCCAATGTATAGATTTCATATTGCCCTACCTCGCCCTGACGCGTGGTAGCAAAATAGGCTTGGTCTTGCGTCCGATCAAGCACATAAAATAGATCATCAGATGGGCTCGAATATGGGTAAGCCATGCGCTGTATGTCACTGACCGTATTGGAACTAAGGTCGTAATTGGCTTTAAAAAGGTCATATCCACCGATGCTGTTGTGATCAGAGGTGAAATAAATTACTTGCGCTTCTGCATCGTAAAAAGCAAAGGACTCTTGCGAAAAGGGTGTATTGATTCCGCCCTCTATGCGTAGCGCCTCGCCCCAATTATTGTTGGCGTCTTTGCGCTGCAAGTATAAATCGAGCTGGGTGTCTTTGGGGCCATACGACGCTAAAATACGGTACTTCATACCCCGTTTGTAGGCATAAACGGGGATGTGACCGTATTTCTGATTGTTCTTGGCATGCAATTCTGGCGCCTCGTAAAACGTGTAGTCGTCAGCAGCGAATTTATATTGTGAATAAAACTTTGTGCTTTTTGTTGTCGAAAGTGATTTTAAAGGCAACTGGACGTAACCCTGAATTTCTGTTAAGGCACTTTGACAAGCCGTGATGTGTTGGCTTAGGTCTATTTTATCCTTTTGGTTGGTGCTCAGCGCTTGATATTGTTCATATGCCTTGATCGCCGCATTAAAAAAATAACTTTCTTGGTAAATGCGGCCCCTGTAATAATACAACA
>CAZINO010000125.1:0-2149 GCA_964540625.1 uncultured Lishizhenia sp.
CAAACGGCTCATTGAGGCAAACAGTGATACTTCCGTCTTGGCCAGCGCTCGGTGCAGCATATACCACAACAGTAGCTGTCGCTTGATCTACGGCACAGCCGTCGCTCACTTGGTAGTTGAAGGTGTAGGTCTGTGAAGCGTAGTCTTGAGAGTTGAAGGTGTTGCCCTGCAATACCACTGCAGGAGAAGTAGCTAACCACTCCCCTCCTAAGTTGTAGTTGGCAATCCCTGTGAATAAATTCACGCTCTCACCGTAGCATATCTCGAGCACCTCGCCCTCTACGCCAGCGTATACACTGACCTCAGTGATCTCAATGGTGTACTCGCCAACGGTACCAGAACCGTCGTGCATCAGGTAGTACTCAGCGCCTGGCGTTAGGCCACACACCGTAAAGTTTGGTGCTGTTGACGTGCCGTCGATCTCGTTGTCATTGGCGCCTTCTAAGGTAAAGCTTGGCAAGATACTGCAGTCTGCACCGTAGTACACCGCTATCTGACCATCGTAGGCCACGCCTGTTGCATCGATGCGCACATTGCCCGATGCAGGAGCCGTGAACTTAAACCATGTTGTGTGGTTCAGGTTGTCATTGGCCCAGCCCGTTGTGCTTTGTGCGCCTGTTACTGGTGGCACAATGCCCAACTCGTCAATGGCAACCGTGGCGCCGGTGTTGTTGTACAACAACCCTGGGGCGCCTACTATAATCTCGTGTGCACCACAAGCGTGGTCATTGCTCAATGGCATCATCATGGTGATCGGACCTACATAAGCAGAGGTGTCTTGACCGCATACTGCCTGAACATATACATCCATCGTTTGACCTGGGTACCACGCCGCATTGACCATAGTGTCCATCAGGTTGTTGCCCACAGCATAAACATTTCCAGTATACAAACCTGCGCCCTGAGCGGTAATCTGCATATTGAAGCCTGTTGATGGGTAGAAAGAAGTGTAGGGTGACCAACTCCAACTGCTCATCAGGCTATCTAGACCTGCAACACAGCTCAGATTCGTTGGATTAGAACAAATCGGTGGTGTTTGGAAGTTATAGAATAAGCCGGCGCTTTGCAAACCACCAGCACATTCAGAATAAATGTACATGTCATAGTTGGCAAGTGGAATAAGGTTCAATAGTTGAACAGAGGTTGCAGTAACTGTTAGGGTTGTACCTGAAGTTAAGGGGTCAAAACCTGCTGGGCCGTATACCACCGTCCATGAAGTCTCGCCCGCAGCACTTGCCGTCCAGGTGAACGCCGCTTCGTTAGGGAATAAATAAGAAGTCGTCAACGCAACAGGGTTCGGACAGTTCACATAATAGAAGTGCACACAACTGTTGTTCTGAAGGTATGTGGGGTTGTTCATCGAAACGTTGATGTTCTGAGGGCCACGAACGCCTATCTCGGCGTCGGCACCGTTGTCCCAAGACGTCGGGTTGCCCATGATGACGTCGTCGTAAACGTAGTAGATCTCTTGGGTCGCTTCGTCGATAATCAGCTCGAAGGTGGCGCCGTCAGGGAAAATAGGCGAGTTCCAATGTGGAAGATCTTTCCATTGAATCACAAATTTACTGTTTGGTGAGGTGCCAACCTGCTCGTAGTAAATGCCTCCCCCTACAGCATATGACTGCGCCAATTGCTGAATGTAAGGATACAAGCCGTTTCCTGGCTCCATTACATAATTCAGTGCAGCGGTTGTAGTACCTAATTTAACGCCGCCGGTTGCCCCAATAGTAGCTGTTGTAAATAGGTTGCCTTGGTACAATAATGGGAACGGTAGTGTAATGCCCATTTCTCCGAGGTAAGCAATATTGTTGTAAGTTGCTGTGGTGCTTGTGCTCAGGTCAACAAAACCGCCTGTAGGGCATTCGTTATCCCATTCAATGTACTGGCCTTGGTTGTAGGTATTCCAAGATACCATTGGTGACCAATAAGAAGAGTCTCCGGGGGTACATACTGCACGCACACGTGCTTGATAAAAACTATATGGCGTTAACGAACCGATTGTAAATGGGTGAGCAGTTGTATAAACAAGCGTTCCTGTTCCTGGTACAAATCCTTGTGGACCCCATTCAATCTGCCATTGAGTCTCTGAGCCGCCAGGTGTCCAATCGATGGTGGCGTCATTCAAGGTAGCACTCACCACATTAATTAA
>CAZINO010000126.1:0-2082 GCA_964540625.1 uncultured Lishizhenia sp.
CCAAATGGCATGACCATAAATTCTTGGATATCGATGAGGTTATCGGCATGAGAGCCGCCGTTCAGAATATTCATCATCGGAACAGGCATCGTTACAGCGCCTACACCACCAACGTATTGAAATAAGCTGAGGCCAGCTTCAGCAGCAGCAGCTTTTGCAACTGCAAGGGAAGTTCCCAGAATGGCATTTGCGCCAAGATTGGATTTATTGGGTGTGTTGTCTAGTGCAAGCAGGAGGTGGTCAATTTTCTTTTGTTCAAATACATCCATGCCCAACAATGCATTTTGAATGTGCGTGTTGACATTTTCTACTGCTTTTTGCACACCTTTTCCGAGATATTGGCTTTTATCGCCGTCGCGAAGTTCTACGGCTTCATGAATTCCGGTAGAGGCACCAGATGGCACTGCTGCGCGTCCGAGTACGCCATTTTCAGTGAGTACATCAACTTCAATGGTTGGGTTTCCTCTAGAGTCGAGGATTTGTCTGGCGTGGATAGAGGCTATGAAACTCATATAGATTTGAATTGTTGCATGTTGTGAATAAAATCATCGAAGAGGTAACGGGAGTCGTGTGGGCCAGCAGAGGCCTCCGGATGGTATTGTACCGAAAAAACCGGTTTATTCTTTAGTGCAATACCTGCAACGGTTTGATCATTGAGGTGCTCGTGGGTAATTTCAATGTTTGGGTTGGATGAAATACTTTCTTTTGAAATCACAAAACCATGGTTTTGAGAAGTGATTTCACCTTTACCAGTACGTAGATTAAGAATAGGATGATTGATACCACGGTGACCATTGAACATTTTAATGGTTTGTAAGCCTTGACTTAATCCTAAAATTTGATGACCGAGGCAAATCCCAAAAACAGGTTTGTTGTCTTGAACTATTTCTTTCACCAAGGCAATGCTCTGAGCCATAACTGAAGGATCACCAGGACCGTTGGATAACATGTAGCCGTCTGGTGCAAAAGCATCAAGTTCTGATTTTGAGCTATTCATAGGGAAAACCTTGACGTGACAGCCGCGCTCTACGAGGCAGCGAACAATATTCTTTTTAACGCCGAAGTCAATCAATGAAACGCGGTATCGTGGATTTTCAGGAGCTACTTCGTAAGCTTCTTTGGTAGATACGCGAGAAGACAACTCGAGCCCTTCCATTGAAGGTACTTCGTGGAGTTTTTCTTGGAGCTGCGCCACGTCTAGTATTTCTGATGAAATAATAGCGTTCATGGCGCCCTTGTTGCGTATATGTCGAACCAAGGCACGCGTGTCGATATCTGAAATACCTACAGTGCCGTTTTTTTCCATGAGCGCTTGTAGTGAACCTTCCGCGGCGGTTCTTGAAAAGCCATTCGAGAATTTTTTGGTGATAAGCCCGGCTATTTTGATCGATTCAGATTCGATTTCTTCTGAATGTACGCCATAATTACCGATGTGTGCGGTAGTCATGATGAGGAGTTGGCCTAAATAGGAGGGGTCTGTAAAAACTTCTTGATAACCGGTCATTCCGGTGTTGAAGGCGATTTCTCCGCCGGTAGTTCCAATTTTACCAATTGCAGTGCCTTTGAATACGGTGCCGTCTGCGAGAAGTAAAATAGCTGCTTGTTGTGGCTGCATTTATAAATTTTCTCCAAAATTACGGACTTTACTAAAATCGACGTGCTATAAAAGCAAAAAAGGCGAACTAAAGTCCGCCTTTTTTATCAACAAATTGTTGGTTTTATTCTTCTGTTTTCTCTTCTTCAGCTGCAGGAGCTTCAGGAGTTTCTTCGGTAGCCTCAGCTGCTGGAGCTTCTTCAACAACCTCAGCTGCAGGAGCTTCCTCTACAACTTCAGCTGCAGGAGCTTCTTCTACAACTTCTGCTACAGGCGTTTCTTCTACGACTTCAGCTGTCGTTTCTTCAACTGCAACTGCAGTAGCAGCTGCCTCGGTGGTTTTACCACCACGACGTGAACGGCGTGTCGTTTTCTTAGCAGTGTTGTTGTAGAGTTCGTTGAAATCAACAAGCTCAATCATACACATTTCGGCGTTGTCACCAAGACGGTAACCAGTGCGAATGATGCGTGTGTAACCGCCATCTCGG
>CAZINO010000127.1:0-1996 GCA_964540625.1 uncultured Lishizhenia sp.
TTACGCTATAAAAATTTCGGTTTTGACGCTTTTGATTTTGGGTTGTCGGGAAACAAGCCAAGACACGCCGCCTATGTCAACCGAAACAGGCATTTCTAACTTGTTTAGGCAATTGCGAGATTCTATAGAAAATGAAATTGCCTTGGCACAATTTCGGGATAGTTTATACAATAGAGAAAGTGCCCACTTCGTTTCAAAACTCGAAGAAATACCGAACAGAGATTCCAACGCTTACAAATTGACAATCGCTTCAAGAGACGGCAAAAAACGTATATCGAAAATACTGAATACGCGGCCTCAAATGTCTAGGATAAGCTATTGCAACGATTTATATACAGCAGTTGGTTTTCCTTGCGGTGGCCCCTGCTATACGGATATCTTTGTTTTAACCGATGGCAGTAAAACAAAGCAGTTTCAATTTAGCCAACGTATTTCGAATAAGCCCAATTTAATTGCACACATCAAAGAAGAAGACTTTCAAACTTTACGGATCCACAATTTAATAAACGACAAAGAGTTGGGCATCGATATTTCAGATTGTTTTCACCTTAATTATACTCAAATGGATACTTTATATGTGTTGCAAAATAAGTTATATATTGAGTATCCAAATACAACTTATAAAACCGTAAAGAAAGCCGTACCTATAAGCGCTATTTTAAATTGATTCACGTTTAATTTGACTTTTTATAAATCCCATGGAAGATCTTCTATTTTACTTTATTATATCGATAATTGTTGGGGCTACACTTTTGATTCTCAATAAACAAACTAACATAGCTTTGCCCGAAATTGTCAATGGCCAAGTTTTTTTAAGGTTACACAAATTTTATTTCTACATGGGTTTTGGCGTTTTTTTGATAGGTGTATTTATTGCTATCATGATTTGCTTTACGTCATTTGAATACTTTTTGGCAGCGGGCATTTTTATAATTTTTTCCGTACTTGGCTTGCCACTTGCGCTTCTTTATAAGAAACATTGGGTGAAGCTTGATGCCGAAAGTTTGGAGATATCTAATCTTGTTCAGAAGTCAAGAACTTTCAAATGGGAAGAAATTAACGCTGTAAATTACCATATTGTCGCCGGGGCTTTGAAAATCACAGATATCCATGCACAAAAAGCATATGTACATTTGCATGTAGTCGGGTTTAAAACATTTATGGAAATGCTCAAAGAAAGGACTCAATTAGATTTGAGTAAAATCAAATTGCCAATCTAATACCATGATCAAATTCAAAGTCCATATACTCCCGTTTGTTTTCTTTCTGACAGCACTTACTGCGTTTAGTCAAAGGCCTCAAAAACCTAAGAATATCAGTGAGGCGCTTGTTATTTTGGCATTGGAGTGTCCGGATAGTGTAAAAGCAAAGATTAGCAAAACCCCCAATGAAGAGCTATTTCATTTATGCTATCCGAATGGTGATGATTTGACACTTATTTTCGATTGGTTTGACGTCAAAAATGGCAACTCTCGCCTAGAAAAGTACTTTGCCAAAAACGGAATTGACTACTTTGACCATATGGCAAATGTGCTGTTATTGGCCTACAAAAAAACGCTGCTCAATGAGGCCTACACAGAAAGTGAGTTACTGCAACCTTATCAAGCAATTGAATACAAATGGGCGCAAGAAGACAACGTGCGTTTCACCACAGATAGCCTGAGAGGGCAGTATATTCCAAAGGACCTCGAAGACTGTTTCAAGCAAATCGATTCTTTTTGGTCCGATTCTCTTCGAAATGAGGTGAAGCAATGGAATGAGGAAGAATTTATCGATAGGGCGCATATGGGTTTTGGTATGTGGATGCGCAATAATTGGCAACTTTGGGGCGGTTCGCGGCTTTCGGCATATTTCAACAAAATGGGAATTTATCATCCCGACGACATGTCGGGAATCATTTTAACAAGTTACCACCGCTACTTACGCGGCGCGCCCATTGAACTTGAGGCACAGATCAAAATATATCAGGATTACTGGAACAAAAAGAGTGAGGTAA
>CAZINO010000128.1:0-1990 GCA_964540625.1 uncultured Lishizhenia sp.
TCACGCCGTTATCCCATAAACATTGGCAAGTACTAAACATACATGGACAACCAGAACTATTGACCACTGCCTGACTATTGCTTCCACCTGGGCAGGTTGGCGGCACTACCCCTCCAAAAGTAATAACAAAAGGATCGACTAAAGTAGTGGTGTAGATTTCATAGCAACCGGTCTGGTCGGTCACTTGCAAGGTGTAGGTACCGGCAGTTACATTTTGAAGCTGTGGTGCTGTACTACCATTCGACCATAAATAAGTATAAGGTGCCGTACCTAAATTCGCAATTGGTATAATGGCTCCAGAAGAACTGCCGTTGCACCAAGGTTGCGTGACAGCTACATTAGACAAAATACTTCCTGGACCACAATTCGTGGAAAGGTTGTAATACACACCATTATTTTGGGTACTGAGGTATGAAGCCCATGCCAAACCGGCATTTGGAAAAACAGAACTGAGCTCCACCCTATTCAAATATACGCCCTTCCATCCCATTGGGTTAAGGCTGTCTTTCTTCACGACATACACCAAATCGAGCAGGTTGTCGTTATCTAAATTGGTAAAAAGCGGTGTTGATCCGATATTGACGCCCGTGTGTTGGCCTACTAGTGGCTGAATGGTTTGCGCAACAAAATCAAAGACTTCCAAACGGTGTTTCCAGACACCACTTTGCATGTAATTCACTGAAAGAATCGCTTCGTCGCGGCCGTCGTTATTGAGATCGATAGCATTACCCGAGGCAAACTGCAGCAAACCAATACTGTCTTTGAGCACTTCTTGACCTGTTTGGCCATCGAGTAACACCTGGTAATAATCGGTATAGGAAGAGCTGGTACCTTTTGCCAAAGACAAGAAGATATCTGGCACAGCATTGCCCGTAAAATTGCCAATTACAGGTTCGGCACTTGACTCAGTGTTGGGTAAGTCGTAGCTCCAATAAGTGCTCCAGTTAGCCGCTTTGATTTTTGAAACCTTACCGCCATATGACTGGATAATGATGTCGTATTGTCCTGAAGCATTTTTGACCAAAGAAGCTGGCGCCACAAAACCTAGTTGTGGGTCAGTCATGAGGGCGATAGAAGGTGCCAATGTATTATTGAGCAGTGCACTAAGTGGGCAAGCCCAAAAACTGCCGCCGAGTGTTTCACCGCCTGTACCGTATAAAACCCATTGGGTGCCGTTACCTTGTACATCGGCAACTAAAGCAGAACAATACGTTTCTGCGCTATCTGGCACAACGGCTTTGGCCAATAACTGGCCATTCATGCTATTGACAACCATCAGGTGTCCTGGCGGGCGCGTGGTATCCCATACCGGAGCGGCGTGGTCTCCACCATTAGCGACCAAAATATCTTGAACGCCGTCGCCACTGACATCTGCAATAAATTGCGGATTGTAAAAATTATACAAACCGCTGTCTGCAGGGTTCACATTGTATGGAAAATAATCCCAAATGAGCTGACCATTTGCCCCGTTGATTGCCAGCAATTGCGCCTGCCGGCCGACCATAAATACATCCTGAATACCGTCGTTGGTGATGTCTTTAAAAACGGCACTTCCAAATACCTCGTTGCGCGCAGGTCGTTTCCACAACAAGATGCCATTTGCGCCGTTGTAGGCCATGATGCCATTATTGCTGTAAACACCATCTGTGCCTCCTCCAAAAACCACATCCTTGATGCCATCGTTGTTCAGATCACACGCACGAGGCGATGACAACGTCGGGATTGAATCGGTAAAAGACTGCCAGTTTTGAGCAAATGATAAACGCAAAGCAAAAATGGCAATGACAACGAGTAAATTTTTAATCATAGTCTGAAATTTGAACAGTGTAAATTTAGGCAATTATCAGCTGAAAGCATTAAATTTGCAAACGCACCGTTTTCGTGCACAATGGCTCCGTGGCGCAACTGTATAGCGCACTGGATTTCGGCTCCAGCGGTTGGGGGTTAGAATCCCTCCGGGGTCACAAGCAAAAACCCAGCACGAAAGTGC
>CAZINO010000129.1:0-1920 GCA_964540625.1 uncultured Lishizhenia sp.
AGGCTTAAAACCGTGGTTACAAAGGGCGACGAACTTTGATAAAAAAACATGATGAAGCGCAAACTTGATTTAGTAATACTCTCTGATGTTCATTTAGGAACCTATGGCTCTAGGGCTGCTGAGTTGGTAGCTTACCTGCAAAGTATTGATCCACAAACACTGGTTTTGAACGGAGATATCATTGATATCTGGCAGTTTAGCAAACGTTATTTTCCTGCCGCACACATGGAAGTACTCAAGACTATTGCAGCGTTGCTCACAGCTGGTACTAAAGTGTATTACATTACTGGTAACCACGACGAGATGTTGCGCAAGTTCAAAGGTTTCAAAATGGGTGGTCTCGAAATCCAAAACAAGTTACTGCTCAATTTACCCACGGGCAAAGCATGGATTTTTCACGGGGATGTTTTTGATACAACGATGAAGCATTCTAAATGGGTCGCTAAATTAGGTGGCAAAGGTTATGACCTCCTTATTGTTCTAAATACCTTCATGAATTGGATTTCTGAAAAACTGGGTAGGGGTCGGATTTCACTGTCACAAAAAGTCAAAGACAGCGTCAAAGGGGTTGTTAAATACGTCAATAACTTTGAAGAAACAGCTGCTGAAATTGCGTTGTGCTCCAATTATCAATATGTGGTTTGTGGCCATATCCATCAGCCGCAAATCAAGATAATGCGCGGAAAAGAAGGTGGAGAGGTCTTGTACTTGAACTCCGGTGATTGGGTAGAAAATTCAACAGCTTTAGAGTACCATAATCAAAAATGGACGCTGTATCGACACGACCGTAGTTTGGTTATGAATCAGCAAGTCATCAAGGTAAAAAACAAAGAAGCACTCAACTATGAGCAACTGCTACAAGAGGTAATTGCCGGACTTCAAACCAATTGATATGAAAGTCTTGTATGCCATTCAAGGAACTGGAAATGGACACTTGAGTCGGGCGCATGAAATTGTGCCCCTTCTTCAAAAACATGTTCATGTAGATACGCTTATAAGTGGCAACCAGTCCCAAATTAAGGCGGCATTTGATTTGACGCATCGCCGCACCGGACTGACGTTTTCGAGCGGTAAAAACGGAGATATAAGTATTTTAAAGTCGCTACAAAATACCCATCCGGTCGATTTCATTCGGGAAATCCGTTCCTTCCCGATCAAGCAATATGATTTGGTGCTTTGCGATTTTGAACCTGTTTCGGCTTGGTCTGCGCTCATTAATGGCGTCCCGTGCATCGAGTTGAGTCATCAGGCTGCTGTGGTACATCCGTTAGCGCCGAAACCGGATAAAAAAGCCACATTTGGTCAATATATACTCAAGCATTATACGCCTGCACGCCACCGATTTGGCTTTCATTTCAACGCTTATGACGAACGAATTTTTACGCCGGTGATTCGCAAAGAAATTCGACGCGCCAACCCAAGTAACCAAGGCCATTATACGGTGTATTTACCAGGTTATCACGACGATGTTCTCATGCACTTTTTACGTCAGTTTGATGCCAAATGGGAAGTCTTTTCAAAACACACTACATTTTCTTATCGGGTCGATAATGTCTTTTTTGAGCCCATTAGTCAAGATCGCTTTCAGCAAAGTATGGTGCAGTCGGCTGGTGTGCTGTGTGGAGCTGGTTTTGAATTGCCCTCTGAGGCCTTGTTTCTTGGAAAAAAAACAATGGTCATACCCATGAAAGGGCATTATGAACAAGCGTGTAATGCACTCGGTGCGCAGGGTGTAGGCGCCAGTACAATTTCCGATTTGGATTTACTGCATCACCGCCAAATTAATTTATGGCTTCAACAGCAAAAGCAAGCAACCATTTGCTATCCAGATCAGACCGAAGAGATTTTAGTGGCCATTCTTACACAATTTCAAAAAGAGGGTAAGTCTGCTTATGAACCGCAAGTTCAGTTCGAAACTTT
>CAZINO010000130.1:0-1550 GCA_964540625.1 uncultured Lishizhenia sp.
CTCGTTCCAGAAATCTTTCATTGAATGCTGAGTTGTTTGGTTAGGATTTGCTGATCGTTGAAAATAAGTTGAATGGTGTAAGTGCCTGGCTTTAGTCCGAGCTGCTTCAAATCCAGTGTTTTCTTGGTGTTTTTAATTTTTTCGTAATACACTTCATGCACCAAATGACCATTGGCGTCAAGGATAAAACACTCTACGTTGCTTTTTTGCTTCAAATCAAAATCCAGATAAGCTATTTCTTTAGTTGGATTAGGAAATAAATTCACATTCAAAATAGACAAAGGCGCCTGCACTTCTATAGCACCCACATTGGTTCGCTTTAACCAAACCTGATAGATGACCGCACTCGCATCAGTAACATTTGTGCTGTTGTTTGTAAAAGGATTCAAGGTCGGACTTTTAATTCCGCCCACCACATGACCAACCAAGACCGAATCGGCACTTAACGCCGCAAGGTCAATGATTTCAGAGGCGTAATGGGGTACCGTTTCCAAATGAATAAACTCGGCACTGGCACCAAGCAATGCTGGCATTTCATTGGGCATCACAAATTCTTGATAACTGCCATCTTGCCCCTGCGACAAACGGCTAATGGTGCGCACAAACGGCACATTCGGGTCATTGACAAGCGTGCCATTTTGATAATAATACTGACTGAGGCCGCCGAGAAATACATGGTGCATGCTGCCACTAGAACTATCGTAAGCGCTGAATTTACTGGAATGGTAGTTGCTTAGGTATTGGCTGAAGCCATTGACCGCTGTATGACCGCTGCTTCTGATTTCAACTGGGTACAAAAAAGGCAAGTCGGCATTGATTTGAAATACGCCTGAAGAAATCAAATAGCCACTTTCTCCATTTGGGTATACATGTGGTACCAAATTGTAGTCGCGGCGGTGCAAATTGACCTGATCGGTAACTAATTGGTAATTAGTAACAGCCAATGCTTGCCCCGGCGCGCTGAGTTCAAACTTTTTGAGGCCATCGACATAAGCCTGGATAAACGTCGGGTTGTTCATGGGGTTGTAGCGGCCGTCAAAACGGTGCCCGCCCACAAGGTAATATTGTGCCCCAATTTTACCGAGATTTCCGCCTGTTACCGCAAAGCGCTCATCTTGTATTTGCTCAAAGAAAGTAGCAATCGGTTGGTTATTGATCAGTGCATTGATGACCCCATCTACAGCAATACGTGTGAGGTAAGGAAAAGTAATGTGGTCATTAGCCGTTGCACTAAAGGCATACCCTCCTGCCAATATCAAGGAATTACCGTCTTGATAAAAGTTCATATTGGTACTCTGTAACTGTTCTTGCAACGACACAGTAAGTTCAGCAAGTGAACGGCTCCAATATTGGTGCGTTTGCAAGTCGAGCACCTGTAAAAGTTGGTTGTTTTGGCTTGCTGGAAAAGCGTTAAAAGGTTGCCTTGCATGAATGCCGTCGGGCCTGCCACCAATCAAAAGCACTTTACCATCTAGCTGTCCATAGGCAAAAGAATGAAGCCCATTGAAACCAGCTACGGAATCTGCCTTGAGCTGAATTTCAAAAGGAAA
>CAZINO010000131.1:0-1491 GCA_964540625.1 uncultured Lishizhenia sp.
AGATGTCGGCGGCGTCGTCGGAGTCGAGGTTTTCGAGCTGATCGGCCATCTCTTTGCTCGAAAGCGAGGCCAAGAAGCGGTCCCGAACTTCTTCCTCGAGCTCCATGAGGATGTCGGCTTGGGTATCTTCATCTACCATGAAGTAGATGAATTTAGCCTCATCGTTGGTGAGTTTGTCGAGGATTTCAGCGATTTCAGCGTAGTGAAGTTCCAAGACTTGTTCTTGGATCCAAAGATGGTCTGCCGCGACAATTCTTTGTCGCAGTTCGGCAATAAATTCTTTGGTTAACTCAAAACGCACCGCTTTCTTTTTGACAAAGATACGGAATTGAGCACCAAAGGTTTTATCAAATGGTTAAGTTCTACTGGAATTAGTCGTGACAAAGGCCCTCAACCTCGTGGAAGATATCGTGAGCTTTGGTGATTTGCTCAAATAGTTGCTCATTTTTTGCCGTCTGATTTTTACTTGGTTTTTGTGCCAACTGGTGTATCAACAAGCACTGTTTCTCAAGCCTGGTCAGCGCATCCTGAACTTTTGGATTGTTTGCAGAGGCAGGTGGTGTCGAGTTCTTTAATAAAATGGCTTTGGCATAAAGTTCGCCACTTCTGGTCAGGAGCGGCTCAAAATTCTTCTCTTCGGCCGGATGAAACGTTTGCGCCATGACTTTATGAAAATCTTTGAGCGCCAGCCAGTTGTCTTTTTCAAGTTCTTTTAATAAGGGATCAGTAAGAGCGCTGGCATATTTATCGGAAACAACACCCCAATTGATGAGGTTCCAAATCCCCGAAAGGTAATCGCCTCTTTTGTTCTGATATTTTAAATAGTAGGCGTGCTCCCAAACATCGATGCCTAAAATTGGAATTCCGCGTTCTTTGCTGACATCCATTATCGGATTGTCTTGGTTGGCAGTGCTGTAAACAGCGAGTTTACCTTCTGGTGTAACGACCAACCAGGCCCAACCGCTGCCAAAACGCGTTGAAGCCGCATTATTGATGAGCTTTTGCAAAGAATCAACGCTTTTGTACTGATTGACAATTGCAGATTGCAAGGCAGCTGAAATAGGCTTTTGTGCAGCCTTGGGGGCTAGGATATCCCAGAAAAGGCTGTGGTTGTAATGCCCGCCGGCGTTGTTGCGAACCGCCGCCGAACGAAAACTGGCGTACATCAGTAGGTTGTTCATGCTGGTATTTTCCATGGTAGTACCCGCAATGGCTTTATTGAGGTTGTTGACGTAAGCTGCGTGGTGTTTGCCATGATGAATTTCCATGGTTTGTGCATCGACGTAGGGTTCGTAGGCATCGTATGAAAACGGCAGGTTGGGGAGGTTGTACACCTGAGCAAAAGATAAAACAGTGCAAAGGCCAAAAAACGAAAGGATCAAAAGCTTTTTCATGAGGCGAAATTTTTGACAAAGTTACCTTTGCTCGGCATAGCAGCTTGTTAATGCCTCGTTAAATATTCTGTAAATCCACCATGCGCATGGCAATGAA
>CAZINO010000132.1:0-1239 GCA_964540625.1 uncultured Lishizhenia sp.
GCTGTCAAATCCAATGTCGACCCCAAAGAACGTAGGTACAAAGTTACGAAGAAAGTGCTGCTTTTGCTATTGTAAGCGAAATACTTGTGGCGTTTGGAGCGTGTTATTACGTATCTCAACGGATAAAACACCGTTTTTGAGCTTGGTTTGGTTGTTTGGATTCAAAGGTTTAACGCCTTTGACCTTGAAGCCTGAAAGATTGAGCGGAGCCGGATTTTTGTTTTCTTTTCCAGGTATCCAAATCGCATATATGCTTTTTTCTACTTGGGTAAAGACCCAAGTGCCGTTTTCGCCTTGCTTGACTTCAAATGGAGCAATGGGTTGGGAACTATAAATGGCTTCGCCGTTCACTTTCATCCAAGCGCCGATCTCTTCTAAACGTTTGTAGGCTGTGCTGTCGAAGCGGCCTTGCGGGTCAGGGGCAATGTTGAGTAAGAAGTTACCGCCTCTTGAAACAATGAGGCAAAGGTTTTTGAGCAATGTTGCAGTGCTTTTGTATTGATCGTTTGGCACATAACTCCAGCTATTTGCCATTGTCATGCAAGTCTCCCAAGGATAAGGCAGCGGTTGATCAGGAATACTTTGTTCTGGTGTGAGGTAGTTTTGATTGGGGCCTTCCACAGCGCGGTCCACGACAATAAGCCCCGGCTGGTGCACGCGCGCTTTGGCGGCCAGTTCATCCATTCGGATGTTTTGATCAACTGGTTTGTAACCCCATTTAGGCGACGTTTCGGTATAAGGCTGGACCCAACCGCCATCGAGCCAAAGGATGTCGATGGAGCCGTAATTTTGCATGAGCTCCATGATTTGTCCGTGGGTAAACTGTACAAAGGATTCCCATTTGGCTGGTTTTTTTTGCAAATCGTAGTTTGGGTTGCGGTCGTAGGGCGGGAATTGGGGGTCCCAATAGTCTGGTTGGTGCCAATCGGGTTTCGAAAAATAGGCGCCAATCCAAAGTCCTTCTTTTCTGAAAGCCTCAAAAATGCTGCGCGTGAGGTCCGGATGCGCACTTTGGCTATTGGGGCAGTTTGGATTTGCAACGGTATAGTTACTTAGTTGAGAATCGAACATGCAAAAACCATCGTGGTGTTTGGTCGTGAACACCATGTATTTCATGCCGGCATTTTTGGCCGCCTTTGCCCAAAGTGTGGGATCAAATGCGCTGGGGTTAAAAGTGGTTTGAAGATTTTCGTAGGCTTTAACGTATTCGAAGTAGTTTTGGGCATAAGGGCCGCGGCG
>CAZINO010000133.1:0-1228 GCA_964540625.1 uncultured Lishizhenia sp.
CACCAGCACAAATCGTCGTGCTACCTCCTGCTGTAATCGTTGCAGTTGGCAAGGCGTTAACAGTTACTGATGTAGCTGCTGATGTAGCCGTACATCCGTTTGCATTGGTTACTGTTACAGTGTAGCTGCCTGCAGCTGTAGCTGTGTAAGTAGCTGAAGTAGCTCCTGCGATAGCTGTACCGTTCAAGTTCCACTGGTATGTACTAGCTGAACTTGCAGTCAAGACTACGCTGCTTCCTGAACAGAACGTCGTTGCGCCTGATGCTGTAATTGTTGGAGTTGGCAACGCATTTACAGTTACTGTAGCTGTAGCGGTGTTCGTACAACCGTTTGCGTTAGTTACTGTGTAAGTAATCGTTACCGTTCCTGCGTTCACACCTGTTACAACACCTGTAGAGGCGTTAACAGTTGCTGTCGCTGTATTTGAAGAAGACCATGTGCCTCCTGTTGTAGCATTTGCTAATGTAGTTCCCGAACCAACACATACTGATGTAGTGCCAGTAATCGCAGCTACTGTTGGTAGCGGATTCTCTGTTACTACTGTTGCAGCTGATGTTGCTGAACAGCCGTTGTTGTTCGTTACGGTTACAGTATAGTTACCAGAACCAGCTGCAATGTATGTGTTTGAAGTAGCTCCTGCGATAGCAGTACCATTCAAGTTCCATACATAAGTGTAAGTCATTCCTGCTGGTGCGCTTGGACCCATCAAGGTAACCGAACCACCATCACAGAATGTAGTTGCACCTGCTGCAGCAATTGTTGCTGTTGGTAAGCTGTTTACTGTTACTGTTGTCGTTGCAGTGTTTGTACAACCACCTACTGTTACTGTGTAAGTAATCGTTGTTGTACCTGCTGTTACGCCTGTAACAACGCCACCTGTAGAAATCGTAGCAACACCTGTGTTTGATGAACTCCAAGTACCACCTGTAGTTGCACTTGATAATGTTGTAGTTGAGCCTACACATACACCAGTGTTACCCGTAATCGATGCCACTGTCGGAAGTGGTGTTACAGTTACTGTAGTAGCTGCTGATGTAGTTGAACAACCATTCAAGTCTGTTACCGTTACAGTGTAGCTACCTGATGTGCTCACGCTGATCGTTTGATCTGCAGAACCGTTGCTCCACTGATAAGTGTAGCCAGTTCCTGCATTTGCACTCAAGCTTACTGAACCACCAGCACAAATCGTCGTGCTACCTCCTGCTGTAATCGTTGCAGTTGGCAAGGC